>CAJTSV010000007.1:20797-69452 GCA_910579075.1 uncultured Eubacterium sp. | reverse complement strand
AAGTAAAGTTAACGACTGGATGGCAACCCAGCCAATATTTATTCAGGCAATGTTCGGTAATTTGTGCTGGGAAAGTTGAGTAAGTAATAACCTCCCAAATTAAAAAGTGTAAAGCATACTGGCAATTCAATAGGCTTTACACTCTGGTTTGGTGGCTGTTACTTTATGTGGCTGTTATTCATTTATCCTTACTCTTTGATTTCATCAATATCTGTCATATTCACACCTAAGCTATTAAGCAGTGCTTTTAAAGAAAGATACTGTTTTTTTAAGCTTGCATACGTTTCGGTAGCATTTTCCTTTTTTGCTAAAAGCATATGTTGCTGAACATTTCTGAAATCTTCAAGTCCTTTTTGTATTATTTCTCCGTTGTTCATTTCCATTACCTCCATATTCTCACCGCCTTTGTGATGGATGCAGTTGTTATTCGCTACAATTATTATAGCGTATGTGGTTGAGAGTGTAAAGCCTATTCAATTGCCAATGTGCTTTTGGTTTGCGGCTGTTTTATTTGATGAGATTATAATAACACGATATCGTGTTATATGTAATATCGTAAAATGCAACAAAAATAACACGATATCGTTCCAACACATTTGTTGAAAATGTATATAACAATATCGTGTTATCATATAATGTTGATTTCTCTAATTCTTTTTCAATTTTTCTTTTACAGCTTCGACAATAAAACTATTGATACTTTTTGCACCAGAATTTGAAATATCTTCTTTTGTTCCTTTGGGAAATCTAACTAGAACTTTGTCATAGTTTTCTTTTTCCCATTTTGCAGTTGCTCGCATATGGGCCTCGGTTGCTTTCTTTTTTTCTTCCATATATTATGATACCTCACTTTTTAACGTTTGAATTATATCTATGATACATAACACGATATCATATAATTTTATTATTGTCAATGAACACGATATCGTGTTATAATAATCTCAATAACAAACACAAAAAACAAAATTAAGAAAGGACAGATAACAACTATGAAAAAATTATATGCAGAAGCTGACAATAACATATATCTTCTTTTAAAGGATGTAGAAAAAGAAGAAATGACGCTGGCAGAATATATTGAAGCAACACAGAAGATTAATCAGCAGTTTGAAAGGGTGTATGCATTATAAATCCCCTGATGAGTCTTTGAAAATTAAGACGAAATGCCCGTTACAGGGCATCGGGATATAAAAATCTATCTATATATCAAAGAACAGGAGACAGAGAAATGAAACGCATATCAGAAAAAGAATACAAAGCATTAACATCATACTGAATAATAAAAATCATATCAGAAGATGACATAACAGTTCTGGTCAGGCTGGCAGGAAAGAAATAGATCAGGAAAGAGAAGGTGCATAACTATGGAAGTTAAAATCGGCATGGGATAAATTTTTTGATACTACAGAAGACATACAGTGTATATCCTGCTTAGATGCGTATGTACTCAAATATGCGGTTGATGGTTGCTGGGTGCGGATAGACAGAAATTTAAGCGATAAAGACAGCAAATTTACGCTTAGTATAAGGGGATATTTCTTTCATGAATGACAATAAGCCTTGCAGTTAAATTACAAGGCTTGTGCTTCTGGATCAGCAGTGTTTTGCGGTTTATCTGGTACATATTCCATAATGTCCCCAGGCTGGCAGTTTAAAGCATCACATAAGATTATTATAGTATCTGTATTGATTGTTTCACCAGCTATAATTTTTTGTATTGTTGTTGGATGTATTTTGTAATCATTACGAAGATTAGTTTTTTTTATTCCTTTTATGCTCATTGCAGTAAAGAGTTTGTCATAATTTATTTTTCCGGGTAAATGTCTTTCTTTTGGCGTCAGTACCACCTCCTGTATATAGGATAACAAAAAATCAGGCATTTGTAAAGAAAAAGTCGTTTTTGTGTACTATCAACAATAAAAAGGTTCGTTTTTGTGAACTTTATATATTGCAAAACAGTTCGTTTTAATGTACTATAAATTCATGAGATACAGCAGCAAAAAGAAAACCTTGACAATTTAATAAGGCTTTACACTTGTGATAAAAGCCATTATAATATAAATATCAATTATAAGGGCGGTGAAAGGATGGTAGAAGAAATGACACTTGATGAACTGAAACAGGTTACTATTGATTATTATGTAAATTTGCAGCGTATAAAAAAAGCTGACACAGGGAATAATCCAGAACTGGAATATCAGTTAAGAATTTATAAGAGCAAATTATCCTCTTTAGGAATTCCGTCTGAGGAATATGAAATGTAACAACTGAATAACAGTAACTAACTGCTAACCCAAAGGTGTAAAGTATTAATAATTATCAAGGCTTTACACCTTTTTTAATTTATTAAATATATCATGAAAAGGAGTGGATAACTCAAACTTCGCACATAGATTTTAGCTATGCACCTTGAAAATTCAATATCTGGGCCGTTTTGCGCTGTCCAGTTAAAATAGATGGAGAAAATGAAAAATGTTTATAAGGATAAGACAGAGAAGCAGCTGCTATACAGAGAAGTAGAGAGATTAAGAAAGATTAACAGAAAACCGGAAGATGAGAACAGGTGTTTGAGAGAAAATTCAGAAAAGACAGAACGATATAGAAAAGAATATGAAACACTGATGAAGTCTGTTGAAAACATGCAAAAAAGATATGGAGAAAAATGAAAGATGTTTGATGGACTGAGTGTGATTTATAGAAAAGAATCAGGAAAATTGAAAAAGCAGACAGAGAAATAATTAGTGATGGCGTTTGTGAATGGCGGATTATGAAATAATTATAAAGACACCGCCCTGGGGTGGCAGTGTTTATGGAAAAGAGAATATAAAAAAGGAAATGAAGATAGAAAAATGTAGAAGATGATTATAGGAGTTAGATTGAATTTTTGAACATTTTACTGAATGGAGGATGATTTTTATAAGTATGACAGAAACACAACAGGGAAAGGCATGATTAAATATCAAAGAATTTTGTGCTTACTTAGGAATAGGACAGACAATCTATATAGACTGCGAAATCATCTCCTAAACATGAAAACATTTGATGTGGAAAAGTTTGGATTTGTGAGTTGAAAGAAATGAGATTTGGTGGTATACTAAACAAAGTATATCTAGGCTTATCTTTTTGGTTTGCTCATAAATCAGAAAGGATTGGTGTATATGGGTAAATCGTTGAAGGTGTAGAGCAGTATGAGAGAAGAAGGCATGCAGGGTAAAATAAAAATGGTACAAAAATGGCACAGTAACATGTAAAATAGAAAAATAGAAGGGCTAAAAACCCCATAAAATAAAGGAGAATCAGACCATATGGAACAGTACAAAAAAGAATTTATCGAATTTATGGCAGACAGCGACGTTTTAAAGTTCGGGGATTTTACGTTAAAGAGCGGGCGCAAATCTCCGTTTTTCATGAATGCAGGAAATTATGTGACAGGCACGCAGCTGATGAAGCTTGGGGAATATTATGCGAAAGCCATTCATGACAATTACGGGGATGATTTTGATGTTTTATTCGGGCCTGCCTACAAAGGCATTCCGCTAAGCGTTGCGGCAGCGATTGCGTATGCAAAGCTGTACGGGAAGGAAGTCCGCTACTGCTCGAACCGCAAGGAAGCCAAAGACCATGGCGATGCAGGCATTCTGCTTGGAAGCAGGCTGCAGGACGGCGACCGTGTCATAATCATTGAGGATGTGACGACTTCCGGGAAATCGATTGAAGAAACGTTTCCGATTTTGAAGGCGCAGGCGGATGTCCGGGTTGCAGGGCTTATGGTTTCGCTGGACCGCATGGAAAAGGGACTGGCCAGTGAAGAAAGCGCGCTTATGGAGATTCAGAAAACATATGGGTTCCCGGCCGGTGCGATTGTTACCATGCAGGAGGTTGTGGAGCATCTGTATAACCAGCCGTATAAAGGAAAAATCCTGATTGATGATACATTAAAGGCTGCCATTGATGCATACTATGAACAGTATGGCGCAAAACAGTGAGCCGCTGTGGAAGGCTGCCATGGCATAAAACAGTGAGCCATTTGGAAAGAAACAGGATAAATATCAAACAGGCTGCATACGATAAAAGTATGGTGCAGAAATAGGTTGAGGAATCTGAATTGAATTATAAAAAGCATAAAAAAGGGTACCGGATGGCAGCCTGGCTGCTGTTCGGTCTTTATCTTATCTTAATGGTTTACTTTCTGTTTTTTGCAGAAAGCATGGGCAGGAATTCGGTGGGGCGGGAATATCACTATAACCTGCAGCCATTTAAGGAAATCCACCGGTATCTGACCTATTATGAGACAATCGGGCCGTTTACGGTTTTTCTGAACCTTGGGGGAAATATTCTGGCTTTTGTACCGTTTGGCCTGTTTTTTCCGCTGCTGTCCAGAAAAAACCGCGGGTTTTGGAAGGTGGCGCTCATCAGCTTTGAAGTAAGCCTTTTGGTAGAGCTTATCCAGCTGGTTACCCGGGTCGGCAGCTGTGATGTGGATGATATGATTTTAAATACGCTGGGCGGGATGATTGGCCATCTCTGCTTTAAGATTCTGTTTCTCTGGCACAAAATGGAGCTGAAAGGGGCCGCGAATGAAGAAAAAAGCACGGGCTGATAAAAATTATAAGTTTACGAAAAAAAAGCATTCCGGGCCGGGTGCCGTGGCGCTTGTACTTTCCTTTGCACCGCTTTTGATGTTTGTCTATGCAGTCTGGGTGTCGTATACCAAAAACGGCCAGGCACCGGAAACAATCGGCTGCATCGGGATTGCGGCCATGCTGGCTGCGTGCGTGACGCTGAGTGTATCGGTGCGTGAAGCGCGCAGGGAAAATATAATTAAAAAAGTACCGGTGGCCGGAGCAGTCCTGTCCGTGCTGATGCTGGCAGGCTGGGGCGCCGTCTACGTGCTGGGCTGGATAGGGCAGTAACGCGGCCCGGATGCATGGCAGTCAGCAGCTGTGTACGTGGCGGGCTGCAGCAGTAACGCGGCCCGGATGCAGAAAACAGCTGGCTGTACCAGAAGATTTCATACCAGCAGATATATATTAAGATAGAAGAAAAATGATGACAGGATGGGTCAGGTAAATGGGTTATCGTGAGATTTATCAGGAACGCAATGAGCATGCAGCAGAACGGTTTGCACTTGTAACAGAACGCATCCGCCAGGCAGCAGAGTGTCCGGAAGCGGCAGCGCCGTTTGCGGATTACTTTCAGAAAACGGCGGTATTTATCCTGCTGGCGGTGAAGGTGCTGCATATGGAGCAGGACGGGCTGCTGGAGCAGCGTCCGCTGGAAGAATGCAGGGAATTAAACAGGCAGCTGTATGCAGATATCCTGCCAGAAGCACAGGCATCTGGCGGGAATTTGCAGGCATCTGGCAGCGGTTCGGAATGCTCCGGCGCGGGTTACGAAAGCAGCTATGCAGACCCGGCTTATGCAGTGCGCATGCTCGGAGATGACTTTGGCGGGCCGTTATGCTTTCTGTATGCAGAATGCAGGGCGCTGGCTGCATATGCATTTGAGGGCCGGGTGTCGGATATGACAATCCTGATGGAGCTGTATGTGGAAATTTATACATGCTTCTGCGACCGGGATGGGACGGATGCACAGGAAATCCGCAAAATCCTGTACTGGCATTTTCATGATTACAGTGAAATTATGGCTGCACAGAGTGTCCGGGAACAGATTGACCCGCAGCTGGATTTTTTTACGGGCATTGTGCGCAGTGCAGACCTGGACAGCCTTTCGTATTTATACCGCTACGGTGAATATATTTCGGAAAACGAAATCCGCACGGCGGAATTTCTGCGGACGCTGTCTGAGGAGCAGATTCAGGCAATGGCTGATACATTTACCGAAGGCTACCGGATTGGGTTTGAGGTAACGGGCAAGGATATTTCCAAAAAGAAGACGGTCAGTGTTCATTATGCGATTGGATTTGAACGCGTGGTGCGCAGGGCATTTGAAAATTTTGAAAAAATGGGCCTGGCTCCTGTTGTATACCGGGATGCGGTTTCTTCGATGGGAAGCCGGGGGCACGGGAAGCGCGGCTGCTATTCGGTGTCCGCAAACCGCCAGTTTGATTTTGACCACCGCAATGACAATGCGTATTATCTGGATAAGGCATTTGTGGAGCGCAGGCTGGAAGTGCTGCGGGATGCTTATGAGACGCACAAAGAGCTGGCAGCTGTATTTGGCGGCCCGGCAGTGCAGGAGATATTTGGAGAAGCGCCGTTTGCGTCTGCAGGCAAAACAGAAGCCGCGCATTATGATGAAAAACAGCAGCAGCTGATTGTTTATTATGCAAACCAGGCCGGGCAGATTACAAACCGCTATATCAAAGGCGAGGAGCGCAGCTTTACGATTATTGCATATCCGGTTGCCGCAATCGGGCCGGATTATGAGCAGATTTTTGCAGAAACAGTCAGGCTGAATACACTCGATTATGTGCATTACCGCGATATGCAGCAGCGCCTGATTGATGTGCTGGACCAGGCGCAGCAGGTGCATGTGACAGGCGCGGGTGCGAATGAGACGGATTTGTATGTGTCAGTCTGGCAGCTGGAACAGCCGCAGAAGCAGACGGCATTTGAAAACTGTGTTGCGGATGTCAACATTCCGGTCGGGGAAGTGTTTACGTCGCCGGTATTAAAGGGCACGCACGGGCTGCTGCATGTGACGGGCGTATATTTAAACGGCCTGTTTTATAAGGACTTAAAACTATCGTTTGAAGATGGGATGGTAACGGATTACTCATGTGCAAATTTTGCAGATGAAGCCGAAAACAGGCGTTATATTCATGAAAATGTGCTGATGCAGCATGATACGCTGCCAATGGGTGAATTTGCGATTGGAACGAATACGACGGCTTACCGCATGGCAAGGGATTATCAGATAGCCGATAAGCTGCCGATTTTAATTGCGGAAAAGACGGGCCCGCATTTTGCAGTCGGTGATACGTGCTATTCCCATGCCGAAGATACGCCTGTTTTTAACCCGGATGGAAAAGAAATCATGCCAAGAGACAATGAGCGGACGCTGGCCCGCAGGGAAGATGCGTCGAAGGCTTATTTCAACTGCCATACGGATATCACGATTCCTTATGACGAGCTGGATGCCATTACGGCAGTTCTGCCGGACGGGCGAAAGCTGGACGTGATTCGCGGCGGCAGGTTTGCAGTGCCTGGGACACAGGAGCTGAACATTCCATTGGAACAGCCGTAACCGGAAACGGGGCAGGGGAAGGCTTTCTGGCAAAATGGCAGCTGGCATGCGGGAAGCAGCGGTAAAATAGCAGAACATCCAGGAGGCTGTAAAACAGCCTGAAAAAATACAGGAACAGAGTGGAGGATTGATAAAATGGCTAAAGTAGGAATTGTAATGGGTTCGGATTCGGATATGCCGGTTATGGCAAAAGCGGCGGATGTGTTAAAGCAGCTCGGCATTGATTTTGAGATGCGGATTATCTCGGCGCACCGGGAGCCGGATGTATTTTTTGAATATGCAAAGACAGCAGAAGAAAAAGGGTTTCAGGTAATTATCGCAGGAGCCGGCATGGCAGCGCATCTGCCGGGCATGTGCGCAGCGATTTTCCCAATGCCGGTTATCGGCATCCCGATGCATACATCTTCGCTGGGCGGCAGGGATTCGCTGTATTCCATTGTACAGATGCCGAGCGGCATTCCGGTTGCAACGGTGGCGATTAACGGCGGCGTAAATGCAGGGCTGCTGGCAGCAAAAATCCTGGCTGTATCGGATGCAGCGCTGCTGCAGCGCCTCAAAGAATATGCAGCGGAGCTCAAAGAGCAGGTACAGGGCAAGGACGAACGCCTGCAGGAATGCGGATATGAGAATTATGGAAAATAAGCATGAAAGCAGCTGCTGTCCAGGCTGAATATACAGCAGCAGAAAACGAAATCAAAAACTGCACATGGGAAGCATAAAACCTGACGATGTGCATATTACAATTTTATACAGCAGATGTACTGACCGGAAGAATCAATGAAGGAAAGAAGAAGTCTGGATGATTTATGATATATTTTTGCTGCCTGCTGCAAAGGCAGATTCCAAGCAGCGGGCAGCGGAAATATTTCATCTGCCACGAAACAGGCAGATTCTTTTGCGTACACAAAACTCAGGAGAATCTGCCTGTTTTTGTGTGCCTGTCTGTTTTCCTGGCAGCGCATGGCAGAAAAACGAAGCGCACCCCACCCCGGTATCTCCTCGTTTTTTGCGCGTAATTGAGTCAGTACTCTGGCCAGGGAAAGGAGAATTTATGGGAATAACATTACAGGACACGCCAAGTGCAGACCGTGTGCACATTGCTTTCTTTGGAAGGATGAACAGCGGGAAGTCGTCCATAATCAATGCGCTGGCGGGCCAGCAGGTTTCGATTGTATCGCAGACCGGAGGGACGACGACAGACCTTGTCAGAAAGCCGATGGAGATTCATGGAATCGGGCCGTGCATCCTGATTGACACGGCGGGTTTTGATGATGAAGGGGAGCTTGGCAAAAGCCGGGTGGAAAAAGCGGCCCAGGCCGCGCAGCAGGCGGATGTGGCAGTATTTGTATTTGATGCAGGCGCCTGCGGGCTGTCTGAAATCGAAAAGCGGTGGGCGGCGCAGCTGCGCAAAAAAGGCACGCCTGTGATTCCGGTTTTAAATAAAACAGATAAAAAGCTGCCGCCTGACCGGCTGCAGGAGCTTTCGGACGCAGTACAGGCAGAATTTGGAACAAAACCGCTGCCTGTGAGTGCAAAAACAAAAGACGGCATGGAGCTGCTTTTGGAAAAACTCATATCCGCTGCGCAGGACGGCATGGAGCCCGAACGGTTTATTACAGGCAGCCTGGTTAAAAAAGACAGCCTTGTGCTGTTAGTCATGCCGCAGGATATCCAGGCCCCGAAAGGAAGGCTGATTCTGCCGCAGGTGCAGACGCTGCGGGAGCTGCTGGACATTCAGTGTGTGACGATGTGCGTGACGACAGGCCAGCTGGAACAGGCGCTTGCCGTGCTGAAACGGCCGCCGGAGCTGATAATTACAGATTCGCAGGCATTTCAGGAGGTCTATGAAAAAAAGCCGGCACAAAGCATGCTGACATCTTTTTCCGTGCTGTTTGCAGCGTACAAGGGAGATATTCATTATTTTGTGCAGGGGGCACAGGCCATTGCGGATTTGCGTGAGCAGGATAAGGTGCTGATAGCGGAATGCTGTACGCATGCGCCGCTGGAAGAAGATATCGGGCGCGTAAAGCTGCCGCGCCTGCTGCGGAAAAAAGCGGGGCCGGGACTGGATGTGCAGATAGTGTCCGGCGCGGATTTTCCGAAAGACCTTTCGCAATACAGCCTTGTTATCCAGTGCGGCGCGTGCATGTTTAACCGCAGGCATGTCATGTCCAGGGTGGCTGCTGCCAGGGAGCAGCAGGTGCCGATGACGAATTACGGCGTGGCGATTGCGTATCTGAACGGGATATTAGATAAGATAGAGATATAATAGATATATGAGGAAAGCGCGGGGAAGGGGGATTAAATGGAAACAGAACATACAAAGCTGGCGGTTATCGCGATTGTCGTGGAGCAGGAATCCAGTGTCCGCCAGCTGAATGAGCTGCTTCACGGATGCAGCAGTTATATTATCGGAAGAATGGGAATTCCATGCAGGCAGCGCGGCGTGTCGCTTATCAGCGTTGCCATGGATGCCCCGGCAGATGTTATCAGCAGCCTGTCCGGCAAACTTGGCAGAATCAGCGGCGTATCTGCAAAGGTCGCTTATTCCAAGCTGCCGGAACATTAAAAAAACAGCAGCACAGCTGCAGGGTATCGGATTCCTGCGGCATCTGGCTTATTGCCTGCGAAAATAAAAAAACAGGGAGGATATGAATTATGTATCAGGTAATGTCACCAAAAGCAGAGGAATTTATCAGCGACGAGGAAATCCGCGCATGCCTGGATTATGCGCAGCAAAACAAAAACAACGAAGCTCTGATTGGCGAAATCCTGGAAAAAGCAAAGCAGATGAAGGGACTTACGCACAAAGAAGCAATTGTTTTGTTAGATTGTGAACTGGAAGATAAAAACAGGGAAATTTTCAGCCTTGCAGAGCAGATTAAGCAGGAATTTTACGGAAACCGCATTGTCATGTTTGCGCCGCTGTATTTGTCCAATTACTGCATTAACGGCTGCGAATACTGTCCGTATCATGCGAAAAACAAGCATATTTCCAGAAAAAAGCTGACGCAGGAGGAAGTGCGCCGGGAAGTCATTGCGCTGCAGGATATGGGGCATAAGCGGCTGGCGCTGGAAGCAGGGGAAGACCCGGTAAATAACCCGCTGGAATATATTCTGGAATGCATCCATACGATATACAGCATAAAGCATAAAAACGGTGCTATCCGGCGTGTGAATGTAAATATTGCTGCGACGACCGTGGAAGATTACCGGAAGCTGAAAGAAGCAGGCATTGGGACTTATATCCTGTTTCAGGAAACCTATGACAAAAAGCAGTATGAAAAGCTGCATCCGACAGGGCCTAAGAGCAATTATGCATACCATACGGAAGCCATGGACCGTGCGATGGACGGCGGAATTGACGATGTCGGGCTGGGCGTGCTGTTCGGGCTGAACAATTACCGGTATGATTTTACCGGAATCCTGATGCACGCAGAGCATCTGGAAGCGTATAAAGGAGTCGGCCCGCATACCATCAGCGTTCCGAGGGTGCGCCGCGCGGATGATATCGACCCGGATGTTTTTGACAATGGCATTTCCGATGAAACCTTCCAGAAAATCGTAGCCTGCATCCGCATTGCCGTGCCGTATACCGGAATGATTGTATCGACAAGGGAATCCGAAGAAACAAGGAAAAAAGTGCTGCACCTTGGCATTTCGCAAATCAGCGGCGGTTCCAGGACGAGTGTCGGCGGCTATTATGAAGAAGAACCGGAAACGGATAATTCCGCACAGTTTGATGTCAGCGACAGACGGACGCTGGAAGAAGTCGTGCACTGGCTGATGGAACTTGGCTATGTGCCGAGCTTCTGCACGGCCTGCTACCGCGCGGGACGTACCGGGGACCGTTTTATGGAGCTGTTAAAAAGCCGCCAGATAGTAAACTGCTGTCATCCGAATGCGCTGATGACGCTGAAGGAATTTCTGGAAGATTATGCATCGCCGCAAACAAAAGCAGCCGGGGAAGCACTGATTGCGCAGGAGCTCGAAAAGATTCCAAATGAGGCGGTGCGCAGGAAAGCTGAAGAATATATCCGGAATATCCATAACGGGGAGCGGGATTTCCGGTTCTAGAGAAGACATTATGCAATGTGTGCAGGACTTTAAATCATAGCAAACTTTGCAGAATCGGATATAATAGAGACAATTCCTGACGGAAAAAATGCATAAAGGAGACAAAACAATGGGAGAAAATGCTTATAAATCCTTCCAGCTTGGGATTCCCGACTATGTGACCATCCAGACAGAGGAACAGTTCTATGTCTCATCCGGGAAAAAGCAGACAGTGCAGGAGGGGAGCACAAAAGTAGAATTTAAGGACGCTGGCGGACATCAGGATATTTTCCTGACCTCCTCGGATGCAGTCCGCTGCGTAAAAGTAAGGTGGAATTATCTGCTTGCGAAGGAGTCCAGGTTTCTGGCGGATGCATGGGAACGTTCCTATGGCGACCTGGCATGGAAGGGCATGAGCGGGAGCAGGTTTATGCCGTGGTATTTCCTTGCAAACGGGAAAGACAGGACGGTCTGCTTTGGCGTCAAGACAAGGCCGTCGGCAATGTGTTACTGGCAGGCAGATACAAAAGGGATTACACTGTATCTGGATGTGCGCTGCGGCGGCATGGGCGTGCTGTTAAATGGCAGGACCATCCGGGCTGCGCAGGTCGTATGCATGGAAGCCGGGGCAGAATCTTCGTTTGAAACAGCGCAGGAATTCTGCCGCAGGATGTGTACCGACCCGGTACTGCCGGCTTTTCCGGTATATGGCAGCAACAACTGGTATTATGCGTATGGGGACAGCTCCGAGGAAGAAATTCTTTCTGACACCGATTATCTTTTGCAGATGACAAAGGGAACGTCCAATGCGCCGTTTATGGTTATCGATGACTGCTGGCAGGAATGCCATGAGCTGGATATCTACAATGGCGGGCCATGGAGATGCGGCAACGCCAGATTCCCGGATATGAAGGCGCTTGCGCAAAAGCTTGTGGACAAAGGCGTCCGTCCGGGCATCTGGGTACGCCTTTTGCTGAACAAAGACGAATCCATTCCAAAGGAATGGAAAATTCCGCACAATGGCTGCCTTGACCCGTCGCACCCGGATGCGCTTGCTTATATCCGCAGGGATGTGGAGCGTATCTGCGGCTGGGGCTATACGCTTCTCAAGCACGATTTTTCGACCTATGATTTGTTTGGAAAATGGGGATTTGAGGCAGATTTGATTACACATGCAGACGGCTGGCATTTTTATGACAGGGGCATGACGAGCGCGGAAATTGTAAAACGGCTGTATGAGGAAATCTATGATGCATCGCGCTGCAGGGATGCCATTGTGATTGGCTGCAATACGATTGGGCATCTGGGAGCAGGGCTGATGCACTTAAACCGGACAGCGGACGATACGAGCGGGCGCAGCTGGGAACGTACAAGAAGAATGGGCGTCAATACGCTTGCATTCCGCCTGCCGCAGCATGGCACGTTTTTCCATATCGATGCAGACTGTGTCGGGGTTATCGGAAAAATACCGTGGAGCAAAAACAGGCAGTGGGCAGATGTCATTGTACAGAGCGGAACGCCGCTGTTTGTATCGGTGAAGCCGGGCATCCTTTCCCCGCAGGAAATGGAAGACATGCAGCAGCTTATGCTGGAAGCTTCCGAGCAGAAGCATCATAAAATCCCGCTGGACTGGCAGGAAACAGACTGTCCGCAGGTGTGGGCCGAAGGCGGTGACATGGCTGCTTATGACTGGTTTGAGAATGAAGGCCCGGTGCTGGACAGCAGGGTGGAAATTTTCCATGCACCGGCCGCAGCGCCGTAAGCAGCGGTTCAGCAGTTTAACAGGTTACTGGCATGGCGGTATTTTTCGCGGTATTCCCGCGGGGCCATGCCGGTTTCTTTTTTAAAGGCCCGGGAAAATGCAAACTGGTTCTGGTAGCCGCTCGATGCCGCCACATCCGCAATCGGAATATCCGTCATGGTCAAAAGCTCCCTGGCATGGATGATTTTTGCAGATACCAGAAATTCCTGCGGGGACAGGCTTAAGTGGCGGCGGAACAGCTCGAACAGGTAGCTGCGGCTGATATGGAGATATTCGCAGATATCTGCCACGGTAATATCCAGCGAGGTGCTGTTTCGGATATATGCGACAGCCTGTGTGATATAAAGGTTGTCCGCCGATTCAATGGAATGGTAAGAAGCGCCGGACTGTTCTTCCAGCATGGCAATGATGCGGTACAGGCTGCTTTGGATATAGCATTCATTTGCGGGCGTCAGCTGCGGGTGTTCCATCAGCTCCAGCACCGCCTGCCTGTAGGGCTCACAGGAAGGAAGCGGCTGCACCAGGCTGTCGGGCGACAGGCGGCAGTGCCCGAGCAGCTGCCCTGTGCGCGTGCCGCCAAAGCAAATCCATACATACGTCCACGGGTCGGACGGCTCGGATTTGTAAAAGGTGGCTGTATCTGGCGGAATGTAAAAGCACTGGTCTGCGCCAAGCCGGTAATGGCGGTCATTGACAAAGTAATGTCCCCTGCCGCTTAATACAAAGTGAATCGTATCATAATGCCGGATGCCCGGGCCGTAGGAATGCTGCGGCGGGCATTCTTCGTAGCCGCAGGATAATAAATAGAGCTCCTGGGAAGATGTTTTTCTGTTCATAACCTGTTTTTCATACATGCATGCTTCCTTTCTGGTCAGATGCCTTCCAGGTGTACCGTGATGGGCGTATGGTGCACGGCTGGCAGAAATTTTTCAAAAATATCACTCGTTTTTATTTTCAGGCTGGACGTGCTGACGCATGGGTGGCAGCCGGTATATTCCCCTTTTAAAATGTCTTCATCGGCCAGAAGCTGTACCCGGTTTTCGTGGTCGTTCATCAGCCCCATAATACTGACCGCACCCGGCTGGATATCCAGAAACTGCTCCATATGCGCTGCATCCGCAAAGGAAAGCCGGGCGCTGTGAATCTGTGCAGACAGCTCCCGTGTCTTAAACGGCTTGTCCCCGGGCATCATCAAAAGATAAAAATCCGTCTTCTGGCGGTTGCATAAAAACAGGTTTTTGCAGATAAGGATGTCCAGCACACTGTCTATTTTGTGGCAGGCTTCCATGGTATTGGCTTCTTCATGGTCTGTGCGGATATATGGAATCTGCAGGCTGTCTAAAAGGTCATAGACCCTGATTTCTTTTTCCAGCCGCCCGGATTCGTCGAGCGGCCTTCCTTCGTATAGCTTCATTCGCGTTCTCCCCCCCGTGTTCTTCCTGTCTGAGTTTTTTTGCTGTCCGTATTATACTGCTTATCGAAAGCGGTGGCAAGTGCCTGTAATTAGGTTACTGTTCACTCCGTGACCAGTAACCTTCGCAAATCCATTTTAAATTCGCTTCGCGAATGGGATTTGCTCACTCCTGAATCACTTTCTTGCGGACTTTTCAGTGAATGTCCCTGGGGCAGACCCTGCAAAGTCCTGTGTGAACAGTAACGTAATTAGTTCCTGGCTGTGTTTTTCTGCCGGAGGCTTGTTGCCCGTGCATGTATTGTATGTTATACTGTGTATGATGTGGAATTGTGCATATAATTCGTAAGAGTGAGAGAATCTGAGCAGTTACGGAAATTCAATGCATACTGCGGTTTAAAATAAATATGGACGGTACATTGACATCTGAATAAAGACTTTATGCGTCCACGATTTATGGAAGGGGGTTTTTATATGCAGGATAATCTTGAAATTGCAAAAGCAGCGATTGATGATTTCAAAAAGATTCAAGATTTTATGTTACAGAACGTGATTTTGGGAAGTGTAAAGTTTTTGTTCAGCTGTAAATATACAGAACCGTTCAGGGAGGGCAAATGATATGAAAAAATGGACAAGGGCAAGATACCAGCCGAACCTGCCGCTTGGAGAAAATGGAAGGAAGGTAACTGCGTGCGCAGAGCATCTGGCACTGGCCAGGCAGGCGGCACGCGAGGGCATGGTGCTTTTGAAAAATGACAGGCGCGTGCTTCCGGTAAAGCAGGGGACAAAGCTGGCGCTGTTTGGAAAAGGTGTTTTTGACTATGTAAAAGGCGGCGGCGGGAGCGGTGATGTAACGGTATCACACGTCTGGAATCTGTACGACGGGCTGAAGCAGCGGGAGAACCCGCCGCAGATATTTGAGCCGCTGGCCGATTTTTACAGGCAGGATGTGGAAAGCCAGTACCAAAACGGCGCGGTACCCGGCATGACGGTGGAACCGGAAATTCCAGGCGCGCTGCTGGCAGAGGCGGCGGAATATGCAGACCTGGCGGTGATTGTCATCAGCCGTTTTTCGGGCGAAGGATGGGACCGCAGGAGCGTGGACTATGAAGGGGCGTTCCCCTGGGAGCTCGAACAGGCGCGGCTGGCCGGGCGTATTTTTGAAAACGGGGATTACTGCCTGACCGGACGGGAGCAGGCAATGGTCCGGGCAGTCTGTGCTTCGTTTGCAGATGTGGCAGTCGTACTGAATGCCGGGGGAATCATAGACACGGCATGGTTTGCAGAAAATAACCGCATTCCGGCAGCGCTGATGGCCTGGCAGGGCGGCATGCAGGGTGCCCTTGCAGCGGCTGATATCCTGCTTGGCGAAGAAAGCCCGTCCGGGAAGCTGCCGGACACGTTTGCAGCCAGCCTGGACGATTATCCTTCCACGGCAGGTTTTCACAGGTCGCCGGATTATGTGGAATATACCGAGGATATATATACCGGCTACCGCTACTTTGAAACGATGGAGCATGCAAAGGCCAGGGTAAATTATCCGTTTGGCTACGGGCTTTCTTATACGGAGTTTCAGACCAGCGTACTCTGGGCCGGGGAGCGGGACGGGCAGATTATCATTCATGCGCAGACGGTAAATACCGGGGATTTTCCGGGAAAAGAGGTAGTACAGGCATATTTTTGCGCTCCGCAGGGCCTGCTTGGGAAACCGGCCAGGCAGCTTGCAGCTTATGAGAAAACGGGGACGTTAAAGCCGGGCGAAAGCCAGTACGTTACGCTTGCGTTTCCGGCTGCATCCATGGCGTCTTATGATGATACCGGAAAAATTGCAAAGTCTGCCTATGTACTGGAACAGGGGACATACTGCTTTTATGTCGGAAATTCCGTGCGGAATGCCGTAAAAACGGATTTTGCCTATGTGCTGGAACAGACCCGGGTCACGCAGCAGCTGTCGCAGAAGGCAGCGCCGTCCATGCTCGCAGAACGCATGCTGGCAGACGGCTCATTGGAACAGCTGCCAAAAGCGCAGCCGCAGGACTGCATGGAAAACGGCCTCGGGTGGAGCACGCAGGAAACGGAAGGCGTGGTACCGGCGGTACGTGGCAGGGAACGAAGCCAGGCATTTTTTATGGGAGCAGGGGAAGGCATCCTGCTGGATGATGTGGCGCAGAAAAAAGCTTCCCTGGATGCATTTATGGCACAGCTTTCGGATGAGGATATGGCACATCTGCTTGGCGGGCAGCCGAATACCGGCGTGGCAAATACATTCGGGTTTGGAAACCTCCCGGAATACGGCGTACCAAACGTGATGACGGCAGACGGCCCGGCGGGGCTTCGCATTATGCCGGAATGCGGAATCTATACAACGGCATGGCCATGCGCCACGATGCTGGCAGCTGGCTGGAATACGCAGCTTGTACAAAAAATCGGAACCGCAGCAGCGCGGGAAGTAAAGGAAAACAATATCTGCATCTGGCTGGCACCGGGCATGAATATCCACAGAAGCCCGCTGTGCGGAAGAAACTTTGAATATTATTCCGAAGACCCGCTGTTAACCGGAACTATGGCAGCTGCCATGGTGAAAGGAATCCAGTCCCAGCATGTGGCTGCGACAGTCAAGCATTTTGCCTGCAACAACAAAGAGACAAACCGCAAAAACAGCGATTCGCGCATATCCGAGCGCGCACTCAGGGAGATTTATTTAAAGGGCTTTGAAATCTGCGTAAAACAGGCGCAGCCATGGGTGCTGATGACCTCTTACAACCTTGTGAACGGCCAGCGGGCTTCGGAGCACAAAGAGCTTCTGGACGGAATTCTGCGTGGCGAGTGGGGCTATCAGGGCGTGATTACGACAGACTGGTGGACAAAGGGCGAGCACTATAAGGAAATCAAAGCCGGCAATGATATCAAAATGGGAACCGGCTACCCGGAGCGGGTGCTGCTGGCACTGGAAAAAGGGCTTCTATCCAGGGAAGAACTGCAGGCCTGTGCGAGGCGGGTGCTGGAGCTGATTTTAAAGCTGGATGAATAGCGGCACCAGAGCGTGTCTGAAAAATGCTTTTGGTAAGATGTGCTTCACAGACTGCGGAAATGATTTTTCAAACACGCTCTGGGATGCCAGGCTGCGGCATTGCTGAATGCATAGGACACAGGAAGGACACGGGGATGTATATGATTAGTATGCTGGAACTGCTTCTGCATCATATTGTGGAAGCGGCGATTCTTGTTTTTGAATTTATCGGGGTCGGCATTATTATTTTTTCAGGCCTGCAGGGGTTTCTTTTATATATAAAGCGTTCCCCGGCTACCAAGCTGACCCTTGCCAAAGGACTTGCCATGGGACTTGAATTTAAGCTTGGCAGTGAGATTTTAAGAACCGTGGTGGTGCGGGAATGGATGGAGATTGGCACGGTGGCAGGAATTATCGTGCTGCGGGCAGCACTGACGTTTCTGATTCACTGGGAGATTAAAGAGGAGGAGAAGGGAATCGAATAAAAAGATATCCCCCAGGGAGGCTTGCGTGAAGATTTTTCTCATGAGAAAATAAGAACCGGAAATTTATGGAGAGGTGTCTGGATTATGAAAAAAATCATTTCTTTTGCGATGGCCGTTCTGGCGGCTGCTTCCCTGATGGCGTGCGGCACGGCATCAGGCTCCGGGAAGGGTACGGACGGCGGGCTGTCCGCAGCTGGCGGGACAGACGTACAAAGCGGGCTTCCTGCGGATGCACAGGGGGAATCTGTGCTTGTTTACGGCAGCGGAGATTATACAAGAATTAACCCGGCCATGGATGAGCACGGGGAAATTAACATCCTGATTTTTGACGGGCTTACGGCGCATGATGGAAACAATGAGATTGTTCCCGGGCTTGCAAAAGACTGGGAGTTTGATAAAAAGACCTGTACTTATACGTTTTATCTGGAAGAAGGCGTGTCCTGGCATGACGGCGAGGCATTTCATGCGGATGATGTGAAATTTACCATCGAAGCCATTATGGACCCGCGCAATGGTTCGGAAAATGCGCCTGATTTTGAAGATGTGGAAGAAATTATAATTACGGATGATTATACAATCGCGTTCCGGCTGTCTGCCCCGAATGCGGCCTTTCTGGATTATATGACGATGCCGGTTCTGCCGGAGCATCTGCTGGCGGGCGGGGATATGCAGGAGTCGGATTTTTTCCGCAGCCCGGTCGGGACGGGGCCTTACCGTCTGGAAAGCTGGGATGAGGGACAGGCGATTACGCTTGCAAAAAATAAAAGCTATTTTAAAGGAGAGCCGAATCTGGAGCGGATTGTATTTAAAATCGTGCCGGATGACCATGCCAGGGCCCTGCAGCTGGAATCCGGCGAGCTGGACCTTGCGCTGCTGGCGCCAAAAGATGCACAGGCCTTTGACGGAAAAGAAGGGTATGTCCGCTATGTGATGCAGACCTCGGATTACCGGGGCATTCTGTTTAATTTCCGGCACGCGTACTGGCAGAAAAACCGCGACCTGATTCCGGCAGTCTGCTATGCGATTGACCGGGAAGCGATTGTAGACGCCGTGCTGCTTGGGCAGGGCATTGCGGCTTACGGCCCCCTGCAGCGCAATGTTTATCATTATGAAGACACGGAGCATTATGACTACAATCCCGGGAAAGCAAAACAGGTGATGGAAGATGCCGGATTTACGATGGGCAGCGATGGATTTTATGAAAGAGATGGCGAGACAGCCGGGTTTGTCTTAAGCGTCGGGGCCGGAGACCAGGTCCGCGCGGATATTGCACAGGCTGCGGCACAGCAGCTGCGGGAAGCCGGGATAAACTGTACGGTTGAGATTCCGGTACAGGTGGACTGGGCCGGGCAGATGGCGTACCTGATTGGCTGGGGCAGCCCGTTTGACGCGGACGACCATACCTATAAGGTATTTGGCACGGACAAGGGCGCTAATTACAGCGGATATTCCAATGCAGAAGCTGACCGTTTTCTGAAACAGGCGCGCCAGACTTTTGACACGCAGGCCCGCCGGGAAGCATATGCCGGATTCCAGAAAGCACTGGCGGATGACCCGGCGTTTGCATTTATCTGTTATGTGGATGCCGATTATGTGGCGGCTGATACAATCCGGGGCATTACGCAGGAGACGGTTATGGGACATCACGGAGTCGGGATTTTCTGGAATGCAGCGGAGTGGACAATGGATGATGGAAAATAAACCGGTACTGGAAGTAGAAAATCTTTCCGTAAGCTTTGCAGCTGCGCACGGGGAACTGGAAGCGGTACGCGGTGTCAGCTTTTCACTGAACCGGGGCGAGGTGCTTGCCGTTATCGGAGAATCGGGCTGTGGCAAAAGCGTGCTGTGCAAAAGCATCCTGAAGCTGCTGCCTGCCTCTGCCAGAATCACATCGGGCAGCATCCGGGCCTGCGGAACGGACATTACAGGATGGCAGGAGCGGGAAATGAAAAAGCTGCGCGGGAGCTTTTTTTCCATGGTATTCCAAAACCCGATGACGTCCCTGAATCCGTCGGTGCCTGTGGGAGCCCAGATTGCAGAAGCGGTAAAAGTGCATCGGCCGGGACTGTCCAGAATGCAGCTGCAGGAGAGGACGGCAGAGCTGATGCGTGCTGTCAGAATCGAAAATCCGGATGTGCGCATGAAAATGCTTCCGGAAAGCTTTTCCGGCGGCATGCGCCAGAGAATCGTGCTGGCCATTGCGCTGGCAGCCAGTCCGGCTGTGCTGTTTGCAGATGAACCGACGACGTCCCTGGATGTGGCTGTTCAGGCACAGATGCTAAAGCTGCTGCGGGAAATCCGGCAAAAGTCCGGCATGGGCATTGTATTTGTCACGCATGATTTGGCAGCGGCAGCGCAGCTGGCAGACCGTGCGGTGGTGATGCGTGCCGGAGCGTTCGCTGAAACCGGAACCATAGAAGAAATTTATCATCATCCAAAGCATCCGTATACCCAGGCGCTGCTGCGGGCACTGCCTGCGGCGGCTTTTGTTCCTATGGAGGGAACCGGAACATCCGC
Organism: uncultured Eubacterium sp.; assembly: GCA_910579075.1. GTDB lineage: Bacteria > Bacillota > Clostridia > Lachnospirales > Lachnospiraceae > Eubacterium_J. Next base: position 49,002 of record CAJTSV010000007.1, on the reverse strand, counting down.
AGCTGCGAAGGAGATGCCGGTTTGCAAAACAGCAGCGGGAACGGTGCTGCATGCGAAAAGAAGGGACGCGGCAGAAATACTGCTGGACGTCCGGCATCTGTCGCATGTCTTTCCAATGCCGGGAAAAGCATGGGTAAAAGCTGTGGATGATGTGTCCTTTCAGATTCGGAAAGGCGAAATTTTTGGCCTGGCTGGCGAATCGGGTTCCGGCAAGTCTACGATAGCCCGCTGCATAATGAACCTTTATCAGCCGCAGGAAGGCAGCATTGTGTATCAGGGCATCGATGTATGCGATGCAAAATTATTCCGCAAAAACAGGCGGATGCTGCAGGCGGAGCGCCAGATGATTTTTCAGGATTCGGATTCCAGCCTGAATCCGCGGATGAAGGTATGGGAAATTGCGGCCGAGCCGATGAAAATCCAGCATATCCGTCCCAGGACGGGCTCTTACCGCAGCGATGCCGTATTCTGGCTGCAGCAGGCCGGGCTGGATGATTCGTATGCAGACCTGTACCCGCCTGTGCTTTCCGGCGGGCAGCGCCAGCGGGCAGCCATCGCGCGCGCGCTGTCCATGCAGCCGCAGCTTCTGGTGGCAGATGAACCGGCGGCGTCACTGGATGTCCTGATGCGGGCGCAGATTATCCGGCTGTTTTTGCAATTGCAGAAAGAGAATGGATTTTCGGTACTATTTATTTCCCATGACCTGGCAATGATTGCGGCTTTGTGTGACCGGGCCGGTATCATGTACCGCGGGAAGATGGTCGAGTGCGCACCGGTAAAAGAGCTGTTTGCGGCTCCAAAGCATCCGTATACAAAGTCCCTGCTGGCGCGTGTCTGAAAGATTATTTCTGCAGGCTGTGATGCACATCTGATGGAAAGCCTGTTTCAGACACGCTCTGGCAGCCGGCAGAACTTCCTTCCATAAAGGATATGGCAGGAAGCAGAGAAAACGGAACCATACAGCAGTGAACGGAAAAATATCTGGAAAGGAGAACCGCCCCATGAATATCTGGAAACTTGCAGGCTATTATGGGAAAAAGCTACTGCTGTTTTTCGCAAGCATCCTGCTGTTATCGGCAGCGGTCTTTTTTATTTCCAGGCTTGCCCCGGGCGACCCGCTTGTGTCTTATTATGGGGACCGTGCGGAAAAAATGAGTCCTGCACAGCGGGAATGGGCAGGCAGGCGGCTCGGATTGGACCAGCCGCTTGCTGTCCAGTATGTCTGCTGGCTTCGGAATGCGCTTCACGGGGATTTCGGGATTTCTTATAAGTATAAAATGGATGTTACGGATGTAATCGCAGGCCGTACCGGCAATACGCTTGTGCTAGGCGGGGCGGCATTTGTCCTGACAGCTGTGCCGGCCCTGCTTTTGGGCCTTCTGTGCGCATGGAAGGAAGGCAGCCTGACAGACCGCGTTATCTGCCGGGCCGGGCCGGTTTTTGGCTGCATACCGGAATTCTGGCTGTCTTTGATTCTGATTCTTATTTTTGCGGTGCGCCTGCCTTGGTTTCCGTCCAGCGGTGCTTATACGATTGGCAGGGAGCAGGATGCGGGTGACCGAATCTGGCATCTGGTGCTGCCGGTGACGGTTCTTGTGCTGGGCCATCTGTGGTATTATGCGTATCTGGTACGAAATCTGATTCTGGATGAAATCCGTTCTGATTATGTGCTTCTGGCAAAATCCAAGGGGCTTGGCAGACGCAGCATACTGCTTCGCCACTGCCTTCGGAATGCAGCTCCGGCATACGTGAGCATGCTGGCGCTGGCAGTGCCGCATATGCTGGGCGGGACTTATATTGTAGAAATGGTATTTTCTTATCCGGGACTTGGGACGCTGTCTTACGAAAGCGCCAGGTATCAGGATTACAACCTGCTGATGCTGCTGTGCATTCTGACCGGGACAGCCGTTATCCTGTGCAGCATGGCGGCACAGATAATCAATGAAAAAACAGACGGCAGGATTTGAGTAAGTTTTGCAGGGACATGGAGATTCGCCGTCTGGTAATGTCTGTCATCATAAGGAATAGTGGAAAGAGGAATATGAGATGACTGTTCTGTATCGGGATGCACGGAAGGAGCATTTTTGGAAGAAGCGGAAAGGAAAGCCGGTTTGTTCTGCTGTGATTCTTGGAGTGATTCTGACAGGCTGCCTGATTTGTCCGTTTTTTCTGACAAAAGAGCCGGGGTATATGGATCTGGCAAACTGCAGCCTGGCACCGTGCCGGGAATTTTTGTTTGGCACAGATTCCATGGGCCGGGATATTTTTGCGATGGTCTGGCATGGCGGGCGGGTGTCGCTGTTTATTGGGATTGCGGCTGCCGCGGTTTCGGCTGTGCTGGCCGCTGTGATTGGGGCAGCGAGCGGCCTTGCGCCGGAAACGGCGGATTTTTGGATGATGCGCCTGACGGATATCCTGCTCAGCGTGCCGCAGCTTCTGGCTGTAGTTTTTGTACAGGCAGCCTGGGGAAAGGCGGATGCAGGCAGCCTTTCTGTGGCAATCGGACTGACCGGCTGGATGGGAATGGCAAAAATTATACGCACGAAAGTGCGCCAGCTGCGCAGCTGCGAATACGTGGCAGCGGCAAGGTGCATGGGCGGCGGATTTTTTTATATCCTGTGGAAACATCTGGTGCCGAACCTGGTTTCCCCGGTTTTTTTTATGGCCGTTATGAATGTCCGCAATGCCATGCTGTCTGAATCAGCGCTTAGTTTTATGGGAATCGGGCTGCCGGTGGAAGTGATTTCGTGGGGGAGCCTTCTTTCCCTTGGAGAACAGGCGGTGCTTTCGGATGCGTGGCATGCGGCCGTGATACCGGGAGCGTTTCTGGCAGCCGTGCTGCTGTGCATGACAAATCTGGGCGATTATATGCGAAAGAGCACAGACCGCAGGGAGCGTCATTTATAGGGCGGCATAACGGGATTTTCTCTGGAAAATGCTTTTCCCTGCCAGCTGCCGCGTTCCCGAAAGCGCCTGGCCAGGGCATTGAGCACCCGTTTTTTATCGGCGCTCCATGCCGGGGCAGCCAGAAGCTTTTTCGGGCCGTCCCCGGTCAGGCGGTGAATTACCATGGAAGGCGGCAGGCGTTCCACACAGGTTATGACAAAATCGATGTATTCTTCCATGGAAAAGAGCGGAAATGGGTGCTTTTCATACAGCGAAAACAGGTCTGTACCTTTTAATACATGCAGCAGCTGGAGCTTGATGCCGTCAATAGCCGGGGAAAAATGTGCAAGATAATCGACGGATGCAAGCATCTGCTGCTTTGATTCCCCGGGAAGTCCCAGAATCAGATGTACAATGACGGCCAGCCCGGCGTCTTTTAACCGCCGGACGGCATCTTCAAAGCAGGACAGCGGATAACCGCGCCGGATAAAAGCTGCCGTCTGCGGGTGGATGGTCTGAAGGCCGAGCTCTGTCCAGACAGGCTTTTGTGCATGCAGGCTGCGTAACAGCCCGATTTTTTCCGGTTCCAGGCAGTCCGGCCGGGTAGCGATGGAAAGCGCTGCAATCTCGGGATGGCGGATGGCTGCGGTAAATAAAGCCTCTAAATGGGAAACCGGGGCATACGTGTTTGTAAAGGACTGAAAATAGGCAATGTAAGGCCCGCCTGGCGGTATTTTTCTGGAAACAAGTGCCTTGGCGGCTTCTATCTGCCGGAAAATATCCGCTTGCAGAAAATGGCCTGCGGCCGCATCTGCTGCATGGATGCAGGGAATATGGGCGTCATCCGGCACGGCTTCGCCTGCGGCAGTGGCAGCAGATGCAGCGGGCATATCTGCCGCATCCTGCACAGCCCTGCGCACTGCGAAATCGCCGGAGCCGCCCTCGCTGCAGAAAATGCATCCGCCATATCCGGCTGTGCCGTCGCGGTTCGGGCAGGTCATCCCGCCGTCCAGCGACAGCTTGTAAGCTTTGGTGCCAAAGAGCTGTTTCAGCCAGGTGTTCATGGAATAATAGGGCAATCCGTCCCAGTCTTTTTCCGGCGTGCTGCCCGCTGTCTGGATTACTGTTTTCATAGTATATTCTCCTTATTATATCAGGATTTAAAATGGTGCAGGAAAAAGGAATACACAGCCGGCAGGAGCAGGGCAGTGAGGGAAAGCGGAATGAGGAATACGTGCCTGCCCAGGCCGGTCAGGGCTAAAAACAAAAGTACAAACCCGGCAGTGACCCAGATTTTTCCTGCAAACCGGTGGGTCTTGTTCCAGTTGTCTGCATCCTGAAATGTCCACGGCAGCCGGTACCCGGCAATGCTGTTTGGGCGGTTTTTCGGCAGATGATTGCCCGCGATAATAATCAGCACGCCAGTGAAAGCCAGTGCGGCCTGCCGGATTCCAGCCGGATAACCGGCAGCTGCAAACAGGGAAGCCGGTACAATCAGCACGGATGCAGCCGGCACAGCCCAGAAGCAGAGCAGCTTTGATACGCTGGAAATCTGGTTTTTCTGGAGCCGTTTTTCGGTCTGGATGGACACAGCCAGATGTACCAGGAGCAGAAATGCCGGTATGGCCCATGCGCCAAACTGTTTTGGCAGAAAGCCGTCCGGTTCGCCGCAGCTGTTCCAGTGTATGGGCATCTGTTCCGGCAGCTTTCGGTATAAAAGCGCCGATACGGCAAGCGGTATCAGGCAAAGAGCAGATGATAAAAGAATCCTTCTATTTGTTTTCATATTCATGTCCTCCTGTAAATTGGGAAATCCAGGCCAGTACGTCTTCGAGTACGGTCAGGCTGATTTCATAGTAAATAAAATTCTTGTATTTCGTTTCCGCGATAAGCCCGGCTTTTTTCAGCTGGCTTAGATGGTGCGAAATCGTCGCGGCGGACAGGTCAAACTGTTTTGCAATATCCCCGGCGGAAAGCCTCCCTTCTTTTAACAGCTCTAAAATATTCCGGCGCACGGGGTCGGAAAGCGCCTTTAAGGTTTCGTGTATGCCCATATCCTCCCTCCTTTAAAGTGTTTAGATAATTATCTAAATAGAATTATACACTCCTGCTGGGAAATGTCAATACTATTTTGATTATTTTCGAAATAGAATCAAAAGCCGTGTTGACAGACAGCAGCCCGCTATTGTGCAATATGGATTGAGAAAATCTCCCTGATACAGTATAATAGGGTGTCAGGGAGGTATCTTTATGAAGAAAATACTTATCGTTGAAGATGATTTTACCATACAGGCACAGCTAAAGACCCTTTTATCTGGAAATGGATATGAGGTGTCTGCTGTTACAGATTTTTCCCAGACAATCCGGCAGGTAAAAGCGTTTGCTCCGCATTTGGTTATTTTGGATATAAAACTGCCGGGAAACAATGGCTTTGAAATATGTTCGGAAATTCGTACTTTTTCAGATGTTCCGATTGTGTTTGTGACAGGCAGCAGCACAGATATGGACGAACTGCACAGCATTATGCTGGGAGGCGACGCGTTTATTACAAAGCCCTGCAATACTGCAATCCTGCTTGCCAAAATTGCCGCACTGTTAAAACGGGCATACCCTTCCGCGCAGGCAGAATTTTTTACCTGGAATGGGGTAACCCTACATCCTGCAGGCAGCGTCCTGGAATACGGCGGGCAAAAGGCAGAATTGACAAAAAGTGAATTGAAAATCCTATACTATCTTTTTAAGAACGCTGGAAAAATCTGCTCCCGAAATAACATCGCAGACTTCCTTTGGGATAATCAGCTGTATGTGGATGATAATGCCCTGAGTGTCAATGTCACCCGTATTCGTGATAAGCTCAGTAAAATCGGGCTGGCCGATTTTATTAAGACAAAACACAGACAAGGATATACATTATGAGCGGAAAATTATATCTGAAAAATCAAATACCCGCCATTCTTGTAAATCTTATGAGCATGCTGGCACTTGCCTTGTTTTTACTTGCGGGCGGGAACCAGTTTCAAACGGTTGTGTTTATCTTTATGTCCTGGTTTGTTATCTTAACCACGTATCTGTCAGCTGTTTACTATGTGCGAAAGAGGTATTTGAATCAGCTGCTGGATATGGCAGAACAGTTAGAAGAACGGTATCTGATACCGGAAATTATGAAGATACCGGAGAAAGCAGAAGAACAGGTTTTTTATCAGATTATGAAGATGGCAGAAAAATCCATGCTTGAAAAAATAAGCATAATACAGAATGCGCGAAAAGAATATAAAGAATACATTGAGCAGTGGGTACATGAAGTAAAAACACCGATTACAGCAATGAAGCTGCTTTGTGAGAATAACCGTTCCCCATTTGCCAGAGAGATACTGGCAGAACTGGAAAATATCAATCAATATACGGAACAGGCACTTTATTATGCCAGAAGTGAGCATACAGAGAAAGACTATTCTGTCCGTGAGACAGACTTATGTGATGTTGTGCATTGTGCAATCGCAGACAATAAATATCTCTTGCGCCAAAGTAACATGACGATTACGGCAGATGATATCGAACACAGGGTTTATACGGATGATAAGTGGGTGCGGTTCATCTTAAATCAGATTATCGGCAATGCGGTAAAATATCGCACCGGACAGCCTGTTTTACACTTTTCTGCGATAAAGACAAATGACAGGGTTGTTTTGTCTGTCACAGATAATGGGATAGGTATTCCCGAAAGTGATCTGCCCCGTATTTTTGAAAAAGGGTTTACCGGCAGGAACGGGCGGATTGGAAAAAATTCTACGGGAATAGGCCTGTATCTTTGCAGGCGTCTTTGTGATAAGCTGGGAATAGGGCTTGCTGCCCGTTCGGAAAACAAAGGCACAACGATTGCGCTGTCTTTTCAGCTGAATGATTTTGTCATCAGGGCGCAGGACTGATATGTCCTGCACTTCTTACATTTTTGTAAGAACTTTGTAAGAAAACCTGATACAAAAAAGGAAAAGCACCCTTTACAATAAAGACATAAAACAGTAAGGAGGCTTATCAGATGAATACAGTTTTGAAACTGGAGCATATCCAGAAATACTATGGAAATGGCGGAAATATTACCAAAGCCATTCGAGATATCAGCTTTTGCGTGGAAGCCGGGGAATTTCTCGGCATTATGGGGGCGTCCGGTTCTGGAAAGACAACGCTGCTTAATTGTATTTCTACCATTGATACCGTAAGCGCGGGGCATATTTTTTTAGAGGGAACCGATGTGACAGAAATCAAGCCAAAATCCCTTGCCCGTTTTCGCAGGGAAAATTTAGGGTTTGTGTTTCAGGATTTCAATTTGTTAGATACACTGACAATATCAGAAAACATTGCTCTGGCATTGGCAATCAGCCACGCGCCTGCCAGAAGTGTAGAACCCCGTATTCTGGAAATAGCCGGGAAGCTGAATATCAGTGATATTCTAAACAAATATCCCTATCAGGTATCAGGGGGACAAAAGCAGCGCTGCGCCTGTGCAAGAGCGATGATTAACAATCCAAAGCTCTTACTGGCAGATGAACCAACAGGGGCATTAGACAGCCATTCTTCGCAAATGCTGCTGTCTGCAATCCAAAGTATCAATGAACAGCTTGGGGCAACCATTCTTATGGTAACCCATGACGCTTTTACCGCCAGCTATGCAGGCCGTATTCTCTTTTTGAAAGACGGGGAAATCTTTATGGAACTGCGTAAGGGTAATGACAGCAGAAACGCTTTTTTTGATAAAATTCTGAATGTCCTGACTATCATTGGAGGAGGACAGAGCCATGTATGCTAAACTTGTTTTCAGAAATGCAAAGCGGTCTGTAAAAGATTATTTGATTTACATTGTCACAATGACAATCTGCGTTACCCTGTTTTATGCGTTTCTTTCCATTTCCAGCAGCTATTATAACCCGGATATAGGCAGTGAGTATGATTTTACTCTGTTAAGCGATGGAATGAAAGCGGCAATCTGCATAATAACATTGCTGCTGTTATTCTTGATATGGTTTGTCAACCATTATATGCTCCGGCAGAAACAAAAAGAGTTTGCCATTCAATCTATTATGGGAATGGAACAAAAGACCATTGGAAGAATTTTCTTCGCAGAAACACTGATTATGGGAATAATTTCAATTCTGATTGGTATTTTTTTTGGCGTATTTTGTTCCCAGTTTATAACGGCTATGCTCCTTACTGCTTATGGTAAGCCCTATGAAATATCATGGACTTTATTCCCGGATACGGTTTTATGGACGGTGGCATTTTATGTTTTTAGTTTTTTAGTGGTAGGAATTTTCAATACCCATACTATCCAGAAAACGAAAATTATTACTATGCTTTCTGCAGAAAAAGAGAACGAGCCAGAACCGGGAAATAGCCGTTGGATTTCTGTTGCAGTAATATTCTTTGAATTGATTACAGTATGGTCATTTATTACGGGAATACAAAAGGTTTGGTTTTATTATGACGCTCGCTTTCCGTTTCCAGTACGGCTCATGTATTGGGGAAACATTCTTTTTCCGTTGCTTACTTTGCTTTGGTCTGTATTTTGCCTAATCAAAAAAGGGAAAAAGAATATGCTTATTACTGGCTTGCTGATATGTTCTGTATTAAATGCTTTTGCAACAGCCAGTGTTGCGGCATTAGCAAATAAATATTATCTGCCTTTAGGTACTGGAATGCTCAATCAATATCTGCTGTTTCTCTTGATTGATTTGCTTTTCTTTATTGGTGCATTGATTTATCTTGCCAGCAGCTTTATTGTCACATGGAAAGAAAAATCACCGGAACACCGATACCGTGGGGAAGCACTATTCTTTTACGGGCAGATTACTTCAAAATTAAATACGACCAGTAAAACAATGACATTGATTTGTATAACTCTTGTGCTTGCTATTTTCCTGTTCATTGCTGCACCCATTTTGGTAGGTTGGGCTTCCGGTTATCTGGATATACGCTCTATGTATGATGTGCAGGTATATTCAATGTACAATAAGGTGTATGAAGAAAAAAATCTGCCACAGGACAATTATGAAATAATCATTGATTTTTTTGCAGAGCATGAAATAGATACGGCGTATGATTGCACCTTTAGTTTGTATCTTCCGAAAAAAGCTGATTTTCACAATCGGATAAAGTATGACTTTCCTGTCGTGGCGATTTCTTTAAGTGATTATAATGCCATACGGAAAATGCTGGGATATGAGCAGATTTCTTTAGGAGAAAATGAATTTACAACACAGTGGAAAACAATAGCAGCGGAAGAAGAAAGAAATCGTTTTATTGCAGAACATACCAGCGTTGTAACAGATGGGGGAACGCTGGACATTTCCGGGCAGCCTTATTTCGGGGAAGCAATGGGGGTAACACTTTATAATTCCTATACAGATGTCCTTTATGTATTCCCGGACAAAATATGTGAGAAATTGCTGCCAGTTATGAGAAACCGTTATATTACAACTGCGAAAAATATCACTTATGAAAACGCAAGGGAACTGGAAAAACTTTTTACAGCGAAATATCCAGAGCAGGCAGAAAGCGGTGCTGCGTATGGTGTGCGTTTCAGCACGCTTCAAACAAATAGTGCAATCGCAAATAACTTTATCCTGCAAACAGGAATGATTTATGGTGCGGTTGTATTGATGGTAATTTGCCTTACAGTGCTTTCTTTACAGCAGCTTTTAGACGCAGGACAGCATAAATACCGCTTCTGTGTACTCCGGAAATTGGGAGCAGAGGAGCAGCATATCAATAAACTTATTCTGAAACAGCTGAGTGTATGGTTTGGGCTTCCAATTATCGTAGCAATTATTGCAGCCGCTGTTGTGATTGGTTATTTTATCCAGGCCGTATCAGCCGAAATCTCTGCGTATATCGGCTTTCCTGCATTGATGTTACAGATTGGGGCAACAATGGGAATTTTGGTAATCCTGCTGCTTTGCTATTTTATCAGCACATGGGTTATTTTTAGGCGCTCTGTCCGCTCGTAGTGCAGCCTGCAGTACAGGGAGTTTACAAAATAGCGGGTTGCTGCCCGGCAAAAGTGTGGTATACTTTGGAAAAGGGCAGAAGGGAGAAGCGGCATATGGATTATCAGGAACTATTACGGAAACTGAGCCGGTAAACCATGAGAAGGCTTTCCACTGAGCAGATAAAAAATGCGTATGCCGGAAACATTAAAAAAGTTAAGAATTATTAAGAAATATGTAAGCTGTTTTGTAAGATATATGCTTTAGGATAACTTTCATAGAAGGATATAAAAAATAAAGCAGCTGCCTGGTTTTTCGGGCGGCAGCGAAACAGGAAAAGGAGAGTCAGGCATATGGAAACAGGCAGCAGACAGAAAAATCACGCGTATCAGGAATCTGAAAAAGCAGACAGGCGGCATATCAGGCAGACAGCCTGTAAATTCACGGCCCTGGCGGCAGCGGCAGTACTGGCGGTATCTGGCGGTTTTGCATCTGCAGGGATGCAGACGCAGTCCGTTATGGCAGCGCGGCATGACGGGGCAAAACCGTATGCTGTAACATCGGATATGCTGAATATCCGAAGCGGGCCTGGCATGGATTACCGTGTGATTGGAACGATTACGCGGGGAATGCGGGTAAACGTGTATTCCATGCGCGGTGAAAAGGAAAACCGATGGGCCAGAATCCGGTTTCAGGGGGTTACAGCATATGTATCTGCAGCATATCTGTCGCCTGTGCGGAAACAGGCCGGATAAAAGGAGAAATGTATGGAGCAGGGCAGCATATTGATTATAGAGGATGATGCGGCTATCCGGGAAGGCGTGCGCATTCTGCTGGAAGGAGACGGCTTTCGGACAGAGGAAGCTGTCAATGGGACGCAGGGGCTTTCGAAGCTTACGGATGAAACAGGGCTTGTGATTTTAGATGTGATGATGCCGGGAATTTCAGGCTTTCAGGCATGTGAGGAAATCCGCAGGCGCTCGAAGGTGCCGGTACTGTTTCTGAGTGCGAAGGGGCAGGAATCGGACAAGCTGCTTGGCCTTACGGTCGGGGGAGACGATTATCTGGCCAAGCCGTTTTCTTATGCAGAACTGCTTGCGCGGGTCAGGGCCCTGCTGCGCCGGCGCAATGTCTATGACGCAGCCGGACGGGAAGAAGCCGGGAATTTCCCGGAGCGGCTGGAACGCGGGGAAGTATGCATTCATACGGCAGAAAACCAGGCCATGGTACGCGGTGCACAGGTCAGTCTTACGGAAATGGAGTACGGGATTTTGCTGCTTCTGATGAAATATCCGCAGAAAATTTTTTCGGTGAAAAACCTGTACGAAAGCATCTGGGGCGAGCCTTTTCTTTATACATCTGGCAACACGGTTATGGTTCATGTCCGCAGGCTGCGCAAAAAAATCGAAAAAGACCCGCAGAAACCAGAGATTATAGAAAACATATGGGGAAAGGGGTACCGTCTTGGAAAGCAGAAGCCGTGAAATCCGAACAGCGCTGCTGCATGTGCCAGCGGTATGTGCTGTTTATTTTCTGATGCATGCGTTTGGCGAAACAGCCATGCGGCTTCCAGCTGCCTTATACCGGGCGGGCATTCCCGGCCTTATGCTTTATCTTGTCCTGGATTTGCTGAATGTATGGGCAGCAGTTTTTCTGTATGCCAGATATATCTTAAAAAAGACGCTTTCTGAAATCGGTCTTGGAAAGCCTTTTTTTCATCGGTACTGGTGTCTGGCAGCCGTGGTTCTTGCGGCTGCACAAAATGGCTTTTATCTTGTATTTGCCAAAGGAGAGCTGTATCGATGGAACCTGGGCTTCCGGGAACAGCTTTCCCTGCTTTTTTCCAATCTGTTTATCCAGGGCTTGCGGCTGGCTGTGATGGACGGACTGCTGTTTCGTGCGCTCGTACCGGCTGTTTTTGAGAAAGCGGGCAGGAAAGGCATGGTGATTGCTTCCGGCCTGATGTATGCTGCCGTGCTGCTTTTGTCTGAGCCTGCTTCCTTTTGGAGTACCGGCAGGTTTTTGCTTGAGTTTACGGCATTGTTTTTAAAGGGCGTGTCGCTTATCCTGGTGGCAGTGGAAGCAGGCTCTGTCTGGCCGTCTGTCCTGCTGGACGCCGTGCTGCGGGCATTTGGCGGAGATGCGCATATTCTGCATATCGATACAGAGCAGGCGTTTCCCGCAGTGTTTGCTTATACGCTGGAAAGTGACAGCTGGATGCTTGCCGGACTGCCCGGAACGTTCAGCCTGCATACGGCGCTTCCGGCACTGGCTGGTTCCGTGGCCGTGATTCTGGCGGCTGCATTTCGGATTCAAATGCGGGCGCAGGAAAAATGCGTAGAAAAAAGCAGGAAAACAGGATGTTTTGCAGGAAGCCGTATCAGGCGCAGGATTTTCCCGGATGACCTGACAGGAAGCGTGCTGGAGCATCTGTTAAATGGAACAGCAGCCGGGCTGTACCTGATGCTTCTGCTGTATTTTGGCGGACGGAACCTGATGCAGCAGTATTTTTTCCAATATGATACAAAAGAAGCTGCCCTGGCACAGGAGCTTGGGGAATATGCCAGGAAATATCATATTACAGCTGAAAATGCACAGGCGCTGTTTTCCTGGACAGAACAGCAGCAGGTGCAGGAGCTGATGATTGCAAGGGAAGGCTGGCTTATCTTTCACGCGGACTATCCGGGGAAGCTGCTATCGAAACGCAGGAAAATGCCGTCAGGCACATGGCGGCCCTGGCATTATGTGGAATTTGCAGACGGCGGCGCTGACGTATATGTTTCTACGGGATTTGATGAAAAATACGATTATATGCTGCTTGCTTTTTCTGTCCTGGCCGGCTTTGCTTCCTGCCTGGGTATTGTGGCTTCGGGCATGCACAGGCAGCTGCTGGAAAAAGAACGCACGGAAAAGGAGCTGCGCAGGGCACAGGAAAAGCTGGTGCTTGGAATGTCCCATGATTTGAGGACGCCGCTGACCGGACTGCTGGCCTATATGGAGGTCATCAAAAAGCAGGAAGCGGGAGCTGGTTCCAGCAGGGAATATGTGGAAAAAGCATATCACAAAATCCTGCAGATAAAAGAACTGTCCGACCAGCTGTTTGAATATTTCCTGGCGGATTCCCAAAAAGGAATCCAGCTGGAGCCGCCGGAAGAAATCAGCAGCGCACTGGGCGATTATTTATCAGAGCTGTGTGCCCTTTTAGACTGCAGCGGATTTCGCGTTCATATGCAGATGCCGGAGTGGAAGCCGGTTTTTATCCGGGTAAATACAGACTATCTGGGAAGGATTATGAATAATCTGTATTCCAATCTGGAAAAGTATGCGGACAGAAACCAGGAGGTTGTGATTCAAATGATATATGAGCCGGACAGGGCAGGTATCGTGATACAAAACAGTATGGCGCAGGCCGGCCCGTATGAGGGAGGGACAGGAATCGGCGTTTCGAATATCTGCCTTATGATGGAGCAGATGGGCGGACAGGCACAGGCAGACATGACAGAACAGGTGTACCGGATGATTCTGTATTTTCCGGTATGTGTCCATTAAATTGAAAGGGGTACAGGAAAGGATGGGGACGTTTTTAAATCCTGGAAATTCCGGTTTTGCAGCAGCAGTCCGGTCGCGGATTTATGTGGATAAGACAAAACTGATTGCATTTACAAACAGTGTGCTCGCAACAGAAGAACGGTTTCTCTGTGTCAGCCGGCCGCGCCGGTTTGGAAAGTCGATGGCAGCAAAAATGCTGGCAGCCTATTACAGCAGGGGATGTGATTCCAGACAGCTGCTCATCTGGATTTTGAGGAAGCAGAGCGCTGGTATGATGGATATATTTTTGAAGACGGTGTTCATATATATAATCCGAAGTCTTTATCCGAGATGATAAAAAGAAAACGCTTTGACAGTTATTGGACACAGACAGAAACCTATGAATCGCTGAAATATTATATAAATTTGAATTATGACGGATTGCGGGATGCTATCCTGAAAATGCTGGATGGGGATGCAGTGGCGGCTGATACAGGGGCGTTTCAGAATGATATGGTCTCATTTCGAAGCAGGGATGATGTCCTGACGCTGCTGGTTCATCTGGGTTATCTTGCGTATTATGAAGGAAATGTATTTATTCCAAATGAAGAAGTCAAAGCTGAATTTTACAGAACCGTGCGCAACACAGACTGGGATGAGATTATAAAAATGACACAGGGTTTTTGCGGTATCCGCCTGGTGTCACGCCATATGGAACAGCAGATAGAACTGGAAGCCAGAAAGATAACGCCGTAAGGTCTGGCAAAAGACAGGTTATCTGGATGCCGGATGCGCAGCAATGGATGGAAGTGCTGTGCATCCGGCTGATTTTTGCAGCAGGTATGTTTTCTGCTGCCTCTATTTTCTCTGTATCAGATACCATCAGATACCCTGCAAAGCCGGGTCCTGTACATGGTTTGCTTCAAATGCTTTCTGCCTGTCGATGCAGGTAGCACAGCGTCCGCATGGCGTGTCCCCGCCGCTGTAGCAGCTCCATGTCAGCTCATAAGGCACATGGAGCCGCAGTCCGGTTTCTATGACGCCTGCCTTGCTGCACTGGATAAAAGGGGCTTCTAAGTGTACCTGTTTTCCGCTGCCTTCGAATATGGCACGGTTCATGTTTTCGAAAAAATCCATGCTGCAGTCCGGGTAGGCACTTCCGGCGGAATCATCCTGATGAGCGCCGTAATAAATACAGCTGCATTCATAAGAAAGCGCCATGCTGGCGGCACAGGATAAAAACAGCCCGTTGCGGAACGGCACATAAGTAGATACCAAAGCGTCCGGCTGTTTTTCGAGCTGGCTGGCATAGGATTCCTGCGGAATTTCCTGTGCCGAATGGGACAGCAGGGAGCAGCTGCTGTGGGCAAAGACAGCTGAAAGATTCAGCTCTGCGCCTTTTAACCCATAATAGTTTAAAATATTACGGGCGGCTTCGATTTCCCGGGTGTGCTTCTGCCCATAAGTAATCGAAAGCGGAATCACATGTTCTGTCCCGTAACGTTCGATAGCCAGTCCCAGGCAGGTCGTGCTGTCCACGCCGCCACTGAATAATACCATTGCTTTTTCATTCCTGTTCATGACAGATTCCTTTCGTTTTGGATGATGCGTGGTGCCGGATGTGCGCCAGTCAGCGGTTGTCTATTTTTTCCGGGTACAAATCATGGTGCACCAGGCGGTCGAAAGCCGCCTGTTCCCAGCATGTGCCCGGCTTGCCGTAGTTGCAGTACGGGTCAATGGAAATGCCGCCGCGCGGTGTAAATTTGCCCCAGACTTCAATATACTTTGGCTCCATCAGGCGGATCAGGTCTTTCATAATAATATTGACGCAGTCTTCATGAAAGTCGCCGTGATTGCGGAAGCTGAACAGATAGAGCTTCAGCGATTTGCTTTCAACCATGCGCCTGTCTGGCACATAGGATATGTATATCGTGGCAAAATCCGGCTGCCCGGTCATCGGGCACAGGCTTGTAAATTCCGGACAGTTGAATTTAACAAAATAATCGTTATCCGGGTGCTTGTTTGGAAATGTTTCCAGTACTTGCGGAGCATAATCTGACGGGTACTTTGTTTTCTGGTTTCCTAACAGGGTGATGTCTTTTAATTCGGTTTCTGTTCTGCCTTGCATAGAAAAGGTCCTTTCTTACGGTTTTTGTTATCCAGTGCTTTTACAAGCAGCACGCCGCAGACAGACGGAATAGCCTGGCCGATGCACAGGCTTGCAGCCAGAGACAGGTAAGGCAGCTTCAAAAGATAAGAAAGCCAGAGCGACACGCCAAATCCAGGAACCAGTACAATCGGAACGGCTATCAGCCACCGGTTCAGTCCGAATCGGCGTATGCACACAATCAGGGATGCCGTTACCATGCCGACAAGACAGCCTCCGAACATGTCCAGAAGGCCAAGCCCTCCAAACAGCATGTTTGCTATGAAATTTGCGAGACCAAGGGGTAAAACCAGGAACGGGAACAGGTAGGAAAGAGCGTACAGTGCTGTGGCAATCCGGATTTGATAGGCTCCGAAAGAAAAACTCTGCGTAAAATACAGCACGGTTACATACAGTGCAATTACCATGGCAGAAAACGTCAGTTTCTGCACTCTGCTCATATTTGTTTCAAACATATTTATTCACCTCCAAATAATATCACAACAGCGTTTTATGGTTACAAAGCTGTCCCTAGTTTTGTTTAATGACAGGATGGTCTCGAACTGTCCATTTCATATTCGGAAGCCCGCTGCACAGACAGCGGCACTTTCAGTATACCGTATCAGGGAGAAAAATGCAAGCATGAAATCATTTTGAAAATGTGATATAATAAAACAGGGTTACTGTTCATGCAGAACCTGGTATTTACTGCTAAGCAAAGGATTCAGACTGGAAGGGATAGAAATTATGAAGAAAAACGAAAAAACGAATGTGATGCGTTTATTAGACCGCAGCAGAATACCTTATCAGAGTTATTATTATGAAAGCACAGGCGCACTCAGCGGGACAGAAGTTGCCAGGGTGCTGGGACAGAATCCGCAGCAGGTATTTAAAACACTTGTAACTGCCGGAAAAAGCGGGCAGCATTATGTGTTTGTCATCCCTGTGGAACGGGAATTGGATTTGAAAAAGGCAGCAGAAGCTGTGGGAGAAAAAAGCATTGCCATGATAAAAGAAAAGGAGCTGCTGCCGCTGACCGGATATGTACACGGCGGCTGTTCCCCGATTGGGATGAAAAAACAGTTTCCGACGGTCATAGATGCCAGCAGCAGGCAGCAGGACACGATTATTTTCAGTGCAGGAAAAATCGGATGCCAGGTAGAAACAGCCCTGGCGGATTTAAGCAGGATGCTTCCGTTTCAGACAGCGGATGTAACGGGGTGACAAGGATGGAAAATAGCGGAGGGCTGCCCTGGCAGGAAAAAGCAGAAAGGAGACATGCTGTATGGGAAAGATGACGGTTTTTCATGGCAGTTATATGGCGGTGGAAAAGCCTGAAATCAGAAAAGGGAGAAATACGAAGGATTTTGGCCCGGGATTTTATTGTACGGTAATCCGTGAGCAGGCACAGCGCTGGGCGAAAAGATATGTTACGCCTGTTGTGAGTACCTATACCGTCCGTTTAAATACCTGTCTTAAAATACTGGAATTTAAAGAAATGACAGAAGAATGGCTGGATTTTATTATTGCATGCCGCTATGCCAGGCCGCATGATAATGATATTGTGATAGGTGCAATGGCAAATGACCAGATTTATAATTATGTACATGATTATATGGAAGGAATCCTGACAAGAGAGCAGTTTTGGGTATTAGCCAGATTCAAATACCCGACACACCAGATTAATTTCTGTACAGATGCTGCACTTGCCTGTCTGGAATATGTAACAGCTGAGGAGGTGGAACCGCATGAACAGCACGGAGCAGACAGCCGGAAGGGAACCGAAAAAGGACAATGATTTATTTTTCACCTGCAGTCTTATAGAGTTTATTGCAAGAAGAACGAAAAACCGCAGGTGTGATGTGGTGGAGAAGCTTGGAAAAGCCCGTATTGCCAGAATTTATGAGCTGGCCGATGTCTATCACAGTGACAATATCGATGATGTCTGTGAGGAATTTATTTGTGAAGCAGAAATTACAGAAGGTGATTTTGACAATGTTTCCGAATGCAGATATGCGCTGCCGAGCTGCTGGGATATTGGAAAGGTGTATAAACGCCTGATACTTGGCATTTCCAGGGAATGCGGCATGGATATCCCGGATGCATTGCAGGAAGCATACCATTCCTTTGTCAGCGGGAAAATTGATGATTATAACAGCAGCTTTTATTATGATGCCCCGCAGAATATTCTGAATGCTTATTTGTATCAGGAAATTGAGTGACTGAGATTATGTACAAAAAAGTGCTTGACATTTAAATCTTACTCGTGTAATATTTAGTTACGTCTTAAAATCTTACATAAGTAAGAATAAAGTGGAAGGAATGAGAACAGCATGAAATCAGGTATCAGCTTTCGTAAAAAAAATCGTTTGAAAACAGGAAAAAATTTCAGCAGGCACTCGCCTCGAAGGAAGTTTCTGGCTGTCCTGGTTCTGTCTGCGGCGGCTGTGCTGCTGTGTGTTTTTATATATCATCCGCTCCGGCGCATGCTGAATCCGGACAGTGCCGCTGGGGAACAGCAGAAGCTTCCGCCGCAGCTGCTTCTTTCCTATATGAACCTTATTTCAGAAAAAGAATATGAAACCATGTATGATATGCTGGATTTGGAAGCTTCCGGCTATCCTGACAAGGAAGATTTTATCAAGCGCAATTCGTCCATTTATGAAGGCATTGCCATGCAGGATATGGAAATAGAAATTATCGGATATGATAAGGAACAGGAGACCGTCAGCTACCGGACGTCGTTTGATACGGCGGCGGGAGCAGTCAGCTTTGAGAATGAAGCACTGTTTTTCAAACAGGAAGACGGTTACGGCCTTGTCTGGCAGGATTCCCTGATTTTTCCTGAGCTGCGGGCATCGGATAAAGTCCGGGTATCGACGGTGCAGGCAAAGCGGGGAGATATTACGGACAGAAACGGGGTGCTGCTTGCGGGATGGGGGACGGCGGCTTCTGCCGGGATTGTCCCGGGAAAACTGCAGGACAGGAAACAGGCTGTGGCAGAAATTGCAGAACTGCTGGAAATGGAGCCGGAAGCCGTTATGCGCAAGCTGGAAGCGAAGTGGGTAAAGGATGATTCCTTTGTTCCCATTAAGACGATTCCGGCTGTGCGGGAAATAGACCTGCTTTCCGAGGAACCCGATAAAGACGCGGTCCGTGAGAAAAAGCGCCAGGAACAGCTGCTGGAAATTCCAGGTGTCATGATTACCGAAACAAGCGTGCGCCATTATCCGTTAAAACAGGCTGCATCGCATCTGACTGGCTATATCCAGAATGTTACGGCGGAAGACCTGGAAGAACATGCCGGGGAAGGCTATACGGCAAACAGTGTGATTGGAAGGAGCGGAATCGAAGGCCTGTTTGAAAAAGAGCTGAAAGGGAGCAATGGCTGCCGGATATATATTGCAGATGCAGATGGAAAAGCCCGCAGCGAACTGGCAGAGATTCCGGTGCAGCACGGTCAGGATATCCGCCTGACAATCGATGCAGGGCTTCAGCAGCAGCTCTATGAACAGTTTCAGGAAGATAAAAGCTGCAGCGTGGCGATGAATCCTTTTACCGGAGAGGTGCTGGCGCTTGCAAGCACGCCGTCCTATGACAGCAATGACTTTATTATGGGGATATCTTCCCAGATGTGGACAGCACTCAATGAGGATGAAAACAGGCCCCTGTATAACCGTTTCCGCCAGAAATGGTGTCCCGGTTCTACATTTAAGCCGGTGATAGCAGCCATCGGGCTGGAAACAGGCAGCATTGACCCGCAGGAAGATTTTGGGAACGAGGGACTGAGCTGGCAGAATGGTGCATCGTGGGGCGGGTATTTTGTAACGACCCTTCATGCGGCAAGTCCTTCCACGATGGAAAATGCGCTGATATGCTCCGATAATATTTATTTTGCAAAAGCAGCATTAAAAATAGGAGCCGACAGGCTGGAAACGTTTTTGCAGAAGCTGGGATTTGGCACGCAGCTGCCGTTTGAGATAAATATGGCACAGGCGCAGTATGCAAATGAAGGGCATATGGAAGATGAAATCCAGCTGGCAGACAGCGGCTACGGGCAGGGACAGGTATTAATCAGCCCGCTGCATCTGGCATCGGTATATACCGCTTTTTGTAACAGCGGCACGGTTTTAAAACCGTATCTTGTATATAAGCCAAAGAAACAGGCACAGGAATGGATTCCGGATGCGTTTTCCGAACAGACAGCACAGCGTGTTTTGGAAGGGCTGAAAAAAATCGTCAATTACCCGCAGGGAACCGGCTTCGGCCTGCACCGGGATGACAGGCTGCTGGCGGGAAAAACCGGCACAGCAGAAATCAAGGCATCCAAGGATGACCATACCGGCACGGAGCTGGGCTGGATGGCCGTCATGACGCCGGACAAATCCGAAGAACGCCCGGTTTTGATTGTCAGCATGGCAGAAGATGTCAAAGGACGGGGCGGCAGCGGATATGCAGTTGCCAGACTGAAAGAAGTTCTCGGGTACTGGTTTGAGCAGGACCAGAACGTGCCTTAATAATCATTTCCGCATTTTTGAAATACATAATTAATACCTGTTTCTTTGTCAACCCAGATTTCGACAACGTCAATTGTACCCTGGCTGTAAATTTTTTCAAAACGCTTCATAAAATGATTCCTCCAATTCTTTGTATCATGTAATGTACAGGGCATGCCGGTTTGACAGAAACATGCCCTAGCCTATGGTATCGCACTTCGATGCATTTGTCAAGCAGGAAAAGAAACGGATTTATTTTTTGCAGGATTTCATTTCCAGACCTGAAGATATTCCAGAATCCGGCCTGCCAGCTGCACGGCTTCCGGCCCGCCGGCCTGGCTGTCTTTTTGGATATTCAGTGCAAAAAAGCAGGTGCTGTCTTCTTTTTCCACAAAACCGATAAACCAGCCGCAGATATTTTTCCCATCTGCCGCGACAGTTCCAGTCTTGCCGTAAAGAAGGCCGTATCTGGATGCATCAATACGGATGGCGCGTTTGACGGCTTCGATATGCTCTGGCTGGAAGCCGAAGGCATTGTCGTATAATTTCTGCAGCATCTGTACCTGTTCGACAGGGGAAATTTTCAGCGAAGCATCCATCCAGTAAGTGGCAGCATCGTTTCCGGCATCCTGGTTTCCGTAACCGATATCCCTGATAAACTGCTGGATGGCTGACGGGCCGGCCTGGGCATCCAGTGTCTGGAAATACCAGGTAACAGAATTGCGCATTGCAGAATCAAGTGTCTGGTCCCGGTTCCAGGAATCATACACATTGTTCTGCCCGTTCCAGCCAAGCAGGCTTTGTTCCGGTGTAATCGTGCCGTTTTCCAGTGCGAGCAGCGCGCTGTAGATTTTAAAGGTCGAAGCCGGAACCGAGCGTGTTAAAGCGGATTCTTTGTTATAAATCTGCCAGGTACCGGATTTTGTATCATATAATACAAAGCCTGCATCATATCCGTCCAGTATGCTGCTTAAATCCGGTTCAGAAACCTGGCGGCCTGATTCCGGAAGACGGCTTTTGCTGTCATCGGAAGCCCGTATATGTAAAAGCGGGATGAAGCAGCATAAAAGGGCTGTAATGAGCAGGAAGCAAAGCAGGCTGAGCAGGTGTTTTTGCAGGGTTGCGGGACGATAGCCTGCGATATGCAGAATCCGTTTTTTCATCTGTGCCATGCCGGTACTGATTCCGGCACAGAACGGGGCAGGCATGCGCGATATCCTGTCTGCAAATGCCAGCAGTGTCTGGCCGTAGCTTTCGTAGTCGCTTTCGCATAAAAGGTCTAATACGAAAGCATCACAGGCAATTTCCCGGTCTGTATGCATCTCCCTGAGCGCAAGGTGCACCAGGGGGTTAAACCAGTACACAATCCGGGCAGTGTTCATCAGACAGCTGGCAAGCGTATCTTTCTGGCGGTAATGTGACAGCTCATGCAGCAGCATATAGCGCATGCTGACAGCATCATAGTCAGAAATCAGGCTGGCTGGCAGGTATATGCATGGGAAAAAGAGGCCTGAAATCATGGGGGATTTGATAAATGCCGTACTGCGCACAGGAATGCTTCTGCGGATATGCATTTCCACAAGGCAGTGGCGGTACAGGCTGCGCACACCGGCATTCTGCAGGGGAAGTGCGGACTGGCGGATATCAGATAAGTGAAGCATGGATTTTATGAAAGAAAATAGCAGGAAAGCCATGCCGCAAATCCACACAATGCTGCATGCAGCTCCAAGCACGGAAGGGGCCTTCTGGCTGGCGGATATGGCAAAATCGTTCATCCACCCTGTGCTTTCTCTGGCAGAAAGCAGGGAATCCGGGATATTGCCGGGTGTCTGGGCGGATGCATTCTGCGGCTTCCATGCATGGAACCATGCTGGAAATGCCGGAAACCGGATATGCTCCAGCGGCAGGAACGGCACGGCCAGAAGGCCGAGCAGCGGAAACCACAGCCGGTACTGCGAACGGCTGGTCAGTCTTTTTCCAAGCAGCGATTTGACAGCAAAAAGCAGCACAATGATAACGCTGATGCACAAGTTGCAGGCAAGAAAACGAATGGCAAAACCAGTCATGTCAGCTTCCTCCTTTTCTGGAATTTTCAGCAAGCAGCGTGCGCAGCGAATCAATTTCCTGGCTGGAGAGGCTGTCATCATCCAGATAGGCGGTTACCATCGCCGTCAGGCTGCTGTTGTAAAAGCGTTCCAAAAAGGAATGGCTTTCCTGGCTGACATATTCCTGTTCGCCGACGAGCGGCGTATATACAAAGACGCGGCCCTGCTTTTCATAAGTAAGAACGCCTTTATCTGTCAGGCGCTTAATCATGGTCTGGACGGTTTTCGGGCTCCACTTGGTCGTGCGTACCAGCTGCTGCGTAATTTCGTTGGTGCTGGCCGGTGCATGCTTCCATATAAATTTCATGACTTCATATTCTGCTTCGGATATTCTGGGCAGCCGTTTCATGGAAAAATTCCTCCTTTGGGTCTTACGTATGTAAGATATATTATAATGGCTATTGACAATTGTGTCAATTTGAAAAATAATATTAAGGCATAAAACTGAAACACTGGATGAAGGAGGAAGTTATGGAATCATACTTAGTATTTAAAGACCTGGCGATTATTATTATAGCCGCCAAGCTGTGCGGGATTGCTGCAAGAAAATGCAAGGCACCGCAGGTAGTCGGGGAAATTGTGGCAGGGCTTCTGATTGGCCCGAGTATTCTCGGGTGGGTAAACCAGTCTGATTTTTTAGTGCAGATGGCGGAAATCGGCGTTATCCTGTTAATGTTTTCCGCAGGACTGGAAACAGACCTCAAAGACCTGCTCAAAACAGGCCCGATTGCCGCACTGATTGCCTGTGCGGGTGTGTTTGTGCCGTTAATCCTGGGCGCACTGCTTTATATGGCTTTTTTTGGCATGTCGCCGTGGGGGTCAGAGGAATTTTACAAGGCTGTATTTGTCGGTACGATTCTGACTGCGACGTCGGTCAGCATTACGGTGGAATCCCTGAAAGAAATGGGGAAATTAAAAGGAAAAGTCGGGACAACGATTTTAAGTGCAGCCATTATTGATGATGTTATCGGCATTGTGGTGCTCACGTTTGTGATTGGGTTTAAAAATCCGGAGTCCAGGCCGCTTTCCGTGCTTGTAAATACCGTATTGTTTTTTGCATTTGCACTGGTGGTCGGGTTTATCAGCTATAAAATTTTTAAAAGCATCGATACGAGATATCCGCATACAAGGCGCATTCCGATTGCTGGGCTGGCATTCTGCCTGGCTATGGCATATATTGCAGAAAAATATTTTGGGATTGCAGACATTACCGGGGCTTATGTGGCAGGAATTATCCTGTGCTCCATCCGGGATTCGGAATACATAGCAGAAAAAATGGACACAAATTCCTATATGCTGTTCGGGCCGGTATTTTTTGCCAGTATCGGGCTGAAAACAAATGTGGAAAGCGTGGGCATGGGAATTCTGGTTTTTTCAGCAGCATTTGTGGCAGTGGGGCTGATTTCCAAAATTATCGGGTGCGGGCTGGCAGCACGCCTGTGCAGGTTTAACCGGCTGGATTCCATGAAAATCGGTGTGGGCATGATGACCAGGGGAGAAGTGGCCCTGATTGTCTCACAGAAAGGGCTTTCGGCTGGGCTGCTGACGCCTGTATATTTTACGTCTGTAATTCTTCTGATTATTGTGTCCTCGATACTGACGCCGATTATTTTAAAGGTGCTGTATGCAAAGGATAATGGGGCCTGAGAGGAAATTTCCTGACAGAGTTCATGCAGAAAAACAAAGCCGTATGCCTGTATCATAAGCTGCATATTTGTGGAATCAAATCCCTGCAGAAAAACGGTAAAAATGCCAGTATCAAAAAAATGATATATTTCCTGTAACATTCTGCATCCTGGATTGTTATATTCATAGAACAGCCTTTTCAGCGCAGCTGTGCAGGGAGCCTTTTGGACAGCTGACACAGCGGGCAAAAGGGAGATGCAGCACGGGTACCGGCAGGAAAAAGGGAGATGCAGCGCATGGACAGCCAGATGATACAGCAGCTATACGAAGCTTATGGAAAAGAACTCTTTTTATACCTTTATTCGCTGTGCAGAAACCGGGAGCTGTCCCAGGACCTGTTACAGGAAACTTATGTAAAGGCAATCCTGTCACTGCCGCCGCAGCATGGCAATATGCGGGCGTGGCTGTACCTGACTGCCAGAAACCTCTGCCTGAATATCATGAAACGGGAAAACCGGAAGGCTTCCCTGAAAAATCCGGTCGAGCCTGCCTGGGAAGATACTGTTTTGGAGCAGTTTATTCAAAAGGAACAATACCGGGAGCTGTACCGTGCACTGTCGCAGCTGTCCTTTTTAAAACGCGAGGTATTGCAGCTGCAGTATTTCAGCGGGCTGCCTTTAAAGGAAATTGCCGGGATTTTGCAGGTTTCGCCGGAAAATGCAAGGGTGTTAAGCCACAGGGCAAAGCGGGAGCTTCGGGCATTTATGGAGGAGGAAGGCTATGGGATATCGTGAATTGCTGGATTTATACAAAAACGGCCGTTTAGACGGCAGCGTAAAAGAACAGATAGAAGCAGATATTGAAAAACAGGAAGCCATCAGCGAGTATCTGTTTGAACAGGAAGAAGCCATCAGCGCAAACCTGTTTGAACAGGAGAAGGATGCAGGAAATGGCATGGCAGGAATGCCTTCGGATGCCGCGAAATCCGGCTGCAGGCAGGAACAGCCGGATTTTGCGCGCATGGTAAACCGTTCCATCCGCCGGGCATTTCTGCGCATGTGGGCTGCGGCGGCAGCATTTGCACTGGCGGGCGTCCTGCTTGTCCTGTTTGTGCTTCCAAAGGCTGTCAGCAGTTTTTATTATAATCCGGGAGCACCTTCTGGGGAGAGCGGCAATCAGATGAGCCTGGACCTGCAGGTGTATACAGAGATGCGCCTTCCCGGGTATAACAGGGACACTGTGATTGTCCAGGACAGGGGATATGGAAATTATGATATTCAGATTCAGCAGTGGTATTCGCTTAACCGCACGGTGACCAATCTGTCTGGCAGGATTTCCAGGGGAAACCTGACGTTATATGACCCAAACCTGTTAAATCCGCCTGCAGGCAATGTGTTTGCATGGTTTCAGATAAACGGGGACAGTTCGGACTCACTCACAGAACTGATTGACAGGCAGCATCAGACAAACAGCTGCGCGGCAGGCAGCCGGGAGGATGCCGCAAAGCTTCTGCATGTGCTGGATGAGGATGCGTTTTATGTTGCTTATGTGACGCTTGATAAGATGATGCCGTATGAAACGTTTATCCAGTATGTAAACGGTCTTGGGGACAGCAGGCGGCTGGGATATCTGTGGTGTGCGACCTGTACGGAAAACGGGATTGCAGGTTTTAAGAGCGGGGAAAACACGCCCATGGAAAGTCGTTTTCAGGCAAAAAACCTGGGATTTTCCTGTGATTTAAATGCATCCCACTTTCTGGACTGGGACAGGGAAGCTTATCCGCAGCTGGTGCTCTGGGACAATGACACGATGGAGCAGGGGCTTGGGGATGAACAGGAGAAAGCCCTGCAGACAGAAGCATTTGCCAAAACGCATTTTACAAGCATGCTGCGGTATTTAGACGGCCAGAAGGACTTTTTAAAAATGATGGGAGAAACTTACGATTATGGACGCGCAGCAGAATATGTGGAAAAAAACGGGCTGATGATTTATGGGTTTGCCGGAGTCGGGACGAAAGAAACGCTGCTGCAGCTGATAAAAGAACCGTCCGTTTATGAAATCTATACACAGAAACTGCGCTGAGACAGGAAAACGGAAGGAGCAGCCTTTATATGTATCAGGAATCGGAACTTGTAAGAATTGCAAAAAGAGAAAATAACAGCAAAAGAAGCTATCTGGTCGTCAACCCGCTTCAGGGGAAGCATATGGCGGCAGACCCGGGCGCTGCACTGGCCCTGTTCCGGGCGCTGGCAGATACGGTAAAGCAATCCTGCCAGGGGAAACGGACGCTTGTGATTGGGTTTGCGGAAACGGCTACGGCGATTGGAGCGGCAGTGGCTGTGGAGCTGGGGGCTTATTACCTGCAGACAACGAGAGAGCATATCGAAGGAGCCGGTTATTTGTATTTTTCGGAAGAACACAGCCATGCGTCGCAGCAGAAGCTTGTAAAAAACCAGCTGGATGAAGTAATGCCGTCCATTGACCGGGTACTCTTTGCGGAAGATGAGCTGACGACCGGAAAAACGATTTTAAATCTTGTGAACCTGATGCAGCGCGAATATCCGGGCCGGACAGAGTATGCGGCTGCATCGCTTCTAAATGGCATGGACGATGCGGCACGGGCTGTTTATCAAAGCCGCGGCATCGGGATTTATTATCTGGCCGGGATAAACCATGCGTCTTATGAAATGAAGCTGCAGCAGTATTCGCAGAAAGGGGATTACATTTCCTGGATGCCGGGCCGGCAGAGCCTGGAAGCAGATTCCGGTGCCGGGGAAAAAGGGGCGCAGGAATTTGAAATCCGCGGGTGGATGGATGCCAGACAGCTCGTATCGGCCGCTGCATATGAAAAGGCATGCGAAAAGCTCTGCCAGGAAATACACCGGATGCTGCAGGAAAAGCTGTCAGGCAGGGTTTTGGTGCTCGGGACAGAGGAATTTATGTACCCGGCGCTGCTGGCGGCACAAAGCCTGTCAGGCCCGGGCGTAAAAACCTGGTTTCATGCGACGACCAGAAGCCCGATTGCAGTATTCCGGGAACCATGCTATCCGCTGCATATCCGGCACGAGCTGCCAGGTATTTATGACAAAAACAGACGGACGTTTGTATACGATACAGGCTCTTATGATGCTGCTGTCATTATTACGGATTCACACAGCCGGGAGCGTGAAGGAATGGATGCGCTGGTGCGTGCGGTATCAGGCGGAACAGAAAATGTATATACCATATGGTGGAAATGAAAAAGAAGAAGCAGCCAGGTATCGGGCGGCATGGAAAACGTATATGCAGTGTGGTGGAAATAAAAAGCAGCCAGATATCAGGCGGAACCGAAAACGTGTATACAGCCTGGCGTGCCGGCTTGGGAGCGGTGCAGAAAACGGAGCCGGAAAGTGATTTCAAATAAAGGGGGGATGCTGATTTGAGAAGCTCTTATAAAAAAGAAGATGTCGTGCTGTTGCTGAAAGATATTACCGGGCTGGTAAAGCCGCAACCGGCCAGTGAGCGTGAACGGCTGATACAGTCCGGGAAGCATTACTGTGAAATGCTTCCGATAGAATATGTCCCGTCTGAAAAATATATGCAGGCATATGAGGAAGCACTGGAAGTATTTGCAGAACCGACGGCGCGGGCGGTGGAAGTGCTGGCGGAAAAAATCGTGCGCAGCAGGGGACGTTCTGCGGTGCTTGTTTCGCTGGCACGGGCCGGGATTCCGGCTGGCATTTTATTAAAGCGGTATCTGAAATGGAATGCAGGAATCGATATGGCACATTATGCGGTGTCCGTAATAAGGGGCCGGGGCATTGATAAAAATGCCATGAGATATCTGCTTGCACGGTACCAGCCGCAGCAGCTGTTATTTATAGACGGCTGGATTGGGAAGGGCGCAATTTTACAGGAACTGAAAAAAAGCATGGCGGATTTTGCAGGCGTTTCACCGGAGCTGGCAGTGCTTGCAGACCCGGCAAATGTGACAGCGCTTTGCGGAACGCATGAGGATATTCTGATACCGAGCTCCTGCTTAAACTGCACAGTGTCCGGGTTAATCAGCCGGACTTTTTTAAGAAGCGATATCATCGGGGAAAAGGATTTCCATGGTGCTGTTTACTATGGGGAGCTGGAACAGGCTGACTTATCATACGCATATATCAAAGCAGTAGAAAAGCATTTTACAAAGCGTGCCTGGGAAACCGGGCCGCAAAGCAGTGCACCTTTCCAGGAATTGGAACAGGACAGCCGTATGGAAGGCTTGGAAGCCGGGCTGAAAAACAGCAGGGCTGTACAGAAGCGGAAACCAGACAGCAGCGGGGGAGCAGCCGGATGCGGCATGGATGA
This sequence comes from uncultured Eubacterium sp., assembly GCA_910579075.1. GTDB lineage: Bacteria > Bacillota > Clostridia > Lachnospirales > Lachnospiraceae > Eubacterium_J. Next base: position 20,903 of record CAJTSV010000007.1, on the reverse strand, counting down.
AGTGCTGGAAATTGCACGGTATTTTTCGATAGAGGATATCAACCTGATTAAGCCTGGCATAGGCGAGACGACAAGGGTGCTGCTGCGGCGGGTGCCATGGAAGGTG
>CAJTSV010000007.1:0-20787 GCA_910579075.1 uncultured Eubacterium sp. | reverse complement strand
CCAGCCATTCCTGCCAGAAAGACCGCAGGCTGCAGCATATATTCCGGCTTGCGGAAGAAAAAGGGGTGCCGGTAGAAACATACCCGCTGCGCCGCTACCAGTGCTGCGGGATAATCAAAAAGCTTTCAGATGTGTAAAAGCTGCAGGACTGCCGGGATGCTGCATCGTACCGGAAGCTGCGGTTATGGTTGTGTTTTTATCACAAACGTATTTTTCCGGTAATCCAGCAGCCCTTCCTTTTTCATTCTGCCCAGCTCCTTGGAAAGCGCGCTGCGGTCAAGATTCAGGTAATCCGCCATCTGCTGGCGGTTAAACGGTACCGTAATCCGGCTGCTGCCCTGTTCGGAAATCAGCTGGGAAAAATAAGATAACAGCCGTTCCCGGATGGTCTTTGGAGCTGTATGCAGGCTGCGCCTGGCCAGGTGCAGGTTTTTCCGGGCACTGATAACGACAAGATTCTGGATAATCCGGTTTTGCAGATGGAGACTGTTTCCGGTATTTTGAAAAGGCTGCAGCAAATCCGGCACGCTGATAAACACAATTTCAGAAAGCTCGTTTGCCGAAGCTTCTATCATCAGCCGTTCACCTGGTATGCAGGCATAGGCTTCTGCGAAAATTTCGCCTTCCTTTGCGATGGCAAGAATGCTTTTGTTTCCCCAGTAATCGTGATGGCTGATTTGAACGCTGCCGGACAGGACAAGCCCGATGTTCGTGATAGCCGTTCCGGCTTCAAAAATAACGCTTCCTTTTGGGTAACGGGCTGTGTGCAGATTCAGGCTGGCAGCCATCTGCCGGATATCTTCAGGCTGGCAGCCGCCAAACAGCTCTGTTTCGGATAAAAAATCAAAATTCATAAAAACTCCGTTTTCGTGGTTATAACCACATATTTTTGAAATGCATTATAGTATAATGCCGCTACAGTGTCAATCAGGCACGAAAAAGGAGGTCTTGTATATGATACGAAAAATAATTAAAATCGACGAAGAAAAGTGTAACGGCTGCGGCGCATGTGCTGCGGCATGCCATGAGGGTGCGATTGCCATGGAAAACGGCAGGGCGAAGCTGATACGGGATGATTACTGTGACGGATTAGGAGACTGCCTTCCGCAGTGCCCGTGCGGGGCAATTACGTTTGAGGAGCGGGAAGCGGCAGCTTATGACGAAGCAGCGGTTCAGGCTGCGAAGCAGAAAAAGCAGGAGAAAAGCAAAGAAGGCGTGGTGCAGCCAGGCTGTCCCGGAATGCAGGCGCGTGCGTTAAAGCAGAATCAGGCAGACACGGCAGGCGCGTCCCAGCCGGTACAGGAACCTGCTTCCCGGCTTGCCCAGTGGCCGTGCCAGATTAAGCTGGCCCCTGTCCAGGCATCTTATTTTGAAAATGCCAGGCTTTTGATTGCAGCAGACTGCACCGCATATGCGTATGCACAGATGCATGAGGCGTATATGAAGGGCCGCGTGACACTGATTGGATGCCCGAAGCTGGATGCCGTGGATTACAGTGAAAAGCTGACGGAAATTATAAAAAACAACAGCATCCAGAGCGTGACCGTGCTTCGCATGGAAGTTCCCTGCTGCGGCGGTCTTGAGGCGGCAGCAAAGAAAGCGCTGCAGGACAGCGGAACATGTATTCCATGGCAGGTGGTGACAATATCTGTGGATGGCAGGGTTTTGCAGCAGCTGTAAAATCTGCTCCTGTCTGCTTTTTTAGAAAGAATGAATGAATCATTGACAATGAAATAATCGAAAGCGTATAATAATATGGCAGATATATTTCTATCTGGCAGCAAATGGATTATTTGGAAATACAGGAAGAAGGAATTATGCCAGCAGGGAAATCCCTGTAATTCATCAGCCAGAATGCAGCAAAATGGGGTTTAGATTCATGAAAAAAAAGCAGAACAGAAGCAGAACAGACAGAGGAATGCCATTGCTTCTTTCTATTATTGTCGTATTTGGCGTGATAGGAATGGTTGTGTTTTCGGTAGCACGGAAAATATCCAGGGAGATGTCTGCATCAGCAATCCAGAACCTGAGTGAAAGCCTGGAGCTGATGAAAGGGACAATTGAGGCGATTTTAGAGAAAGAAGCAGAATATCAGCTGCTGATTGCGAAAGAAATTTCCATGATTGACGACCCGGCAGAGTTTGTCCGTGCGTATGACAGCAATCAGACAATGATAAAAATGTCGCTGATTTTAACGGGGGAAACAGAAGGGGTGTCCAATTCAGGGGAATCCTTTTCAGAAAGCGAGCTGGAATTTTCTTCGATTGGCATGCCGGAGGGCCTGCAGGTTTCCAGGTCTTATATAAATCATATGGGGACATGGGCTTATACCATGAAATGTCCGGTCAGAAAAGACGGAACAGACATAGCAGCTCTTTATATCGAATATATATACGATTCGCTTGAAAAATCACTTCCAAACGGATTTTATGATGGAAACGCGATGCTTTATATTATGGATGCAGGAAGCGAGCGTCTGGTGCTCAAGCCAAGGGGGATGGGACAGCGGGATGCAGGCCACCTGAATCTGGAAGATTTTTACCGGGCGAATCAAATTGTTGAAGAAAAACTGCGGGATGAAGTAGACACATGCATCCGCAGCGGGGATAATATTTTATTTTACCACGATATCCGTGGAAAAAGCTCACTGAATTATATGTGGGCATTAAACGGGGGCAATCTCTATCTGATTGGCTATGTGCCGGTAGACGCCATCCAGCGGGAAGGCAGGTCCGTAAACCAGAATATTTTGATTGTGGTGGCAGTTATGCTGATTGCATTCTTTATCTGCTGCCTTTTGTATTATTTAAACCAGAGGCAGCAGAATAAGGCGGCAAAGGAACGGGAAAAAGAACGGGAGATACACAACCGGCGTCTGGCGGAGGCATTGCAGGCAGCGCAGGCCGCAAATACTTCCAAGACGATGTTTCTTTCGAATATGTCACATGACATCCGCACACCGATGAATGCCGTGCTCGGGTTTACGACACTGCTGGCCATGGATGCGGATAACCCGGCAAAGGTACGCGAGTATACAGACAAAATCAAAGCTTCCGGCCAGCATCTGCTGGGACTGATTAATGATATCCTGGATGTGTCCAAGATTGAAAGCGGAAAAGTCGTGCTGAATGTGGAACCATTTACACTCAGTGACCTGGTTTCTTCCGTAGATGCAATTATCCGTCCGATGGCAGAAGCAAAGAGGCAGAAATTTCATGTAAAAATCAGGAGCATCCGGCATGAGAGCCTGCTGGGGGATGACACCAGAATCAACCAGGTTCTTATCAACCTTTTGTCCAATGCGGTAAAATATACCCAGGAAAACGGAAATATCTGGCTGCGCCTGATTGGGCTGAAACAGCGTTCCGTCCAGTATGAGCATATCCGCATAGAAGTCGAGGATGATGGCTATGGCATGACGCCGGAATATCTGGAAAAAATTTTTGATGCATTTACAAGGGCAGAAAACAGTACGACGAATAAAGTCCAGGGCACCGGGCTTGGCATGGCGATTACAAAAAATATCATAGAGCTGATGGGCGGGACTATCAGTGTGTCCAGCGAGCCTGGAAAGGGAAGCCTGTTTCAGGCGGAGCTTGAGTTCCGCATACCGGAAGAACAGGGAGATGTACAGTTCTGGAAAAAGAATGGAATTTCCAGAATCCTGGCAGCAGACTGTGATGAAGAAGCCTGCAGCCAGATGCAGCAGCGCCTGATTGAGGCAGGTGTGCCGGCCGACGCGGCATTCCGGCTGAAAGACGCCCGAAAGCTGATGCAGGAAGCGGCCCTGGCAGGGGAACCATATCAGGCAGTCCTTTTAGACTGGGAGCTGGCAGCCGTGGAAGGAAAACAGGCTGTGCAGAAAGTGCGGGAAGCTGCGGGAGATTCCGTCCTGTTTCTGATACAGGCGGATTATGAAGCAGACGGCCTGGAGGATGTGCTCCAGGTAAAGAATACGTGCCTTTTGTTCAAGCCGGTTTTTGTAACTGCCCTGAAAAATAAAATTGTGCAGATGCGCGAGCAGATGGCAGAAGAAACAAAAGAAACAGCCGAAATGGAAGAAAATCTGGAAGGGCTGCATTTTCTTGCCGCAGAAGATAATGAAATCAATGCGGAAATACTGACAGCCATACTGGAAATGGAAGGCGCCAGCTGCGTCATAACGGAAAACGGCCGGGAAGCGCTGGAACGCTTTCGCAATTCCGCGGAAGGTGAATTTGATGCCATTTTAATGGATGTCCAGATGCCGGTGATGAATGGCTACGATGCGACAAAGGCAATCCGGGCGCTGGAACGCAGGGATGCATCGGATATCCTGATTATTGCCATGACAGCGAATGCGTTTGCAGAGGATGAAAGGGAAGCACTGGAAGCCGGCATGGACGTGCATCTGTCAAAGCCAGTGGATATCATGCGGCTGAAAAAGGTTATCCGCCAGCAGCTGCAGCGAAAGGGGTAGATTTATGAATCAGATTTGCAGGAAAATTGCGGCTGCCTGTCTGGCAGGCCTTGCCGTCTGCGTGACAGCCGCCTGCGCAGATGGAACGGAAACGGGTAAAAACCTGATTCAGCAAAATAAAAAGGAAGAAAAAGTCGTTAACCTGTTCGGGCCTATGGAAAAGTCAGACCCGGATGCGGAAAATACCGCCAGAACTGCATTTGACCAGACCGTTGCGATGGCAGAAGAAAAGCTGGGGCTGACCGTGGAATACCGGACCTATACAGCGGAAAATTATAAAGAGAAAACCTATGATGATGTAACGCTGGAACGGGTGAGAGCCGGCATGGATGATTTATACCTGTTAAATCCGGATACGATTCAGGTACTCGGACTGGAAGGAAAGCTGCTGGATTTATCCGGGCTGGACAGTGCAAAAAACCTCAGGGAGATTGTAAAGACTGCAAATACGGTAGACGGGAAGCTGGCAGCAATTCCGCAGGAGGTGGTAGCACATGGCCTGTTTATCAATAAAGACATGTTTGACAAGTATCATCTAAAGCTGCCGCAGACGCCGGAGGATTTTCTGGAATGCTGCAGGGTATTTCAGGAAAACGGCATTGAAACGCCGGTAGGCGCAAACCGCTGGTGGCTGGAAAACTTTGTGTTTGCCCAGGCTTATGCGGATTTGTATAATGGCGGGAATACACAGGCCGAAATCGACGCATTAAACAGCGGAAAGAGCAGGTACAGCAGCTATATGCGCCCCGGCTTTGAGTTTTTGCAGACGCTTATAGACCGCGGCTATATCGATGCTGAAAAAGCATACACATATGAGGCAATCGAAGGGGAAGGACCTGATTTTCTGGCGCAGAAGACACCGGTTGTCATGGCATACTGGGGAGCTGCAAATACCGATACATCCTATGGCAGCCCCGATTTTGAACTGCAGGTTATTGGCTTTCCAAGCAGCCTCGGCCAGATGCCGGTGGTGTCGATGACCGGATATGGAATCTGTACAGATGCAAAAAACCTGGAAGCTGCAAAGGAAACCCTTGACACCGTTCTTTCAGACGAAGCGCTGCAGGTTTATTGTGAAACGAACCGGGTCATTTCGCCTTCGAAAAATGTGAATGTGGACTGTATTCCGGCCCTGCAGCCACTAAAGGATAAAATCGAAGAAAATGTGTATGTGCTTGGCTCCAATGCCAGGATGAAGGTCGAGCAGTGGGGAAATACCTGCCTGATTGTGCGAAAGCTGTTACAGGGTGCTTCGGTAGATGCATGCATGGCAGAGTTTGACAGGCTGCAGGACGAATCACTGGCAGAATAAGCCATGCAGCCGCTGCGGCAGTACAGCAGATACAGCGGTATTATCTGCTGCGGCCTCTGGCAGCCGGAAGTTCTCCGGCGTCTCCAAAATAGTATTTTTCACGCACGCCGCCGGTATAATCCCGGATGGCAGCTAAAAACCGCTCGCCAAACCGTTCGTATTTGTTTGTGCCGACGCCGGTTACCTGCAGCATTTCACTTTTTTCAAAAGGCACTTTCACGCACATATCAACCAGCGTCTTATCGGAAAAAATAATATACGGCGGCACGCTTTCTTCCCGTGCAGTTTCTGTGCGCAGTGCGCGCAGGCGTTCGAACAGTTCAAGCCCTCTGGAATTTAAAATATCGGATTTGCGCATCCTGCTGCCAGACTGTTTCGGCCTGTCCTGGGCCTTTTCCGGGCTGGCTTTGACGCGTTTCCAGATAACCGGACGTGATTCATGCAGCACATCCATGGCGGCGGCAGGCACCCGCAGCAGCGAATACTTATCGTTTGTCGTACTGAGCAGCCCTTCGGCAATCATCTGGCTGATAATTGCCTTGATGTCAGTTTCGCGCAGATGCTGCAGGCTTCCATAGGATTCGTAATCCGATACTCCGTATTCGCGCAGCTTTGCGCGGGTTTCTCCGGCCAGCATCCCGGCAATGACATTGATGCCGTAACGCTGGCGTACTTCCAGAATGCCTTCGATGATTTTGGATGCTTCTTTTGTAACATCGGTTTCTTCGTATTCCCTTGCACAGTTCAGGCAGTTTTCACATCGGTTTTTTCCTGTTTCGCCAAAATACCTTAGGATATATTCCCTCAGGCAGCCGGTGGTCGTGCAGTAGGAGGTCATGGCGCGCAGCCGCAGCTCGTCGCGTTCCCGGATATCCGCCAGCTCCTGCGGCGTGTACCCGGCACCCGGCTCCTTACTGTCCAGAAGGAACCGGTTAATCATCACGTCCTGTGAGGAATAGAGCAGGATGCATTCTGCCGGCTCCCCGTCGCGTCCGGCCCTTCCGGCTTCCTGGTAGTAATTTTCCAGGCTCTGCGGCATATTGTAATGAATGACATAGCGCACATTGGATTTGTCAATGCCCATGCCAAAAGCATTTGTTGCAATCATGACCGGCTTTTTATCATAAATAAAATCTTCCTGGCTCTGCATGCGTTCTCCTGCGCCAAGCCCCGCATGGTACCTGGCGGCTGCAATTCCCTGTGCCAGCAGCTTTTCATAGAGCATGTCTGTATTTTTGCGGGTTGCACAGTAAATAATGCCGCTTTCCTGTGCGTGCTGCTGTATGTAGCCCGTGACGAAGCTTTCTTTTTTGCGGGGTGTCTCGACGGCAAAATAGAGGTTTTTGCGGTCAAATCCGGTCACGAGCACCTGCGGGTCCTGCAGCCCAAGCACGCAGGCAATGTCTTCTTTGACGTTTTCAGTCGCCGTTGCGGTAAATGCGCTCAGAACCGGGCGCTTTGGCAGCCTGCGGATAAACTGCACGATATTTAAATAGCTCGGGCGGAAATCCTGTCCCCACTGGGAAATGCAGTGTGCTTCGTCCACGGTCAGCATGGAGATATCCGACTCGCAGGCAAACTGTAAAAATTCGTATGTTTCCAGCCGCTCGGGTGCAGCGTAAATCATTTTGTATTGTCCGGCGCGTGCCAGACGCAGCGCTTTGGAAATCTGCGATTCGCTGAGGGAGCTGTTGATATAGGCAGCATGAATGCCCGCCTGATTTAATGCCTGTACCTGGTCTTTCATAAGGGATATTAACGGGGAAATGATAAGCGTGATTCCGGGCAGGAGAAGCGCCGGTACCTGATAGCAGATGGATTTGCCCGCGCCTGTCGGCATAATGCCGAGCACGTCCCTGCCGGATAAAATGCTGTCAATGAGAAGCTCCTGTCCCGGGCGGAAACCGGAGTAGCCGAAATATTTCTTTAAGATGCCTGATTTGTCCATACCATACCTGCCGCAGCTGCTGAACAGCTGGTTCCTTTTCTGTAGATTTTTGAAGAAGAACAAGATTCATTTCAGCCGCAGCGCAGTAATTGTTTTTATTACAGGAAGCCTGAAAGAATCTCATATAAGATAAAAACTCTTTAGCCTGGGGCCAAAGAGCTGAAATACAGTATTAAATACATAAATGCGCAAAACCCGGAATCCATATCCTGCCATGCGCTTTTTGAATGCCGCTGATGGGACTTGAACCCATACGGTTTCCCGTGCGATTTTGAGTCGCATGCGTCTGCCATTCCGCCACAGCGGCGCTGTTAATTGCCTGCAGCAAATATATTAACACAGGAAGCCGGATTATGCAACTGTTTTTTCAAAAATTTTCTGTCCGAAGTAAAACCGGCGTTACTGTTCACAATGCGATGGTTACTGGTCACGGAGTGAACAGTAACAAACCGGCGGTATGATTCAAGGCGCAGGAATATGTAAAACTGCTGCAGCCAGCCCTGCTTTATGCTTGATTATTCTTCAAATATGGAGTATTTTAATTAAGTGGATTTTATCCGCATGATTTTTGAAAAACACATCACGATGCAGGTTTGGAAAGCAGATTTTTACATGCACATGAGATGGAGGCGGTATGGACTTATTTGATTATATGAGGGAACAGAATCTGGAAAAGGAATCCCCGCTTGCCTCAAGGATGCGCCCGTCGACGCTTGAGGAGGTCGCAGGCCAGCAGCATATTATCGGAAAGGACAGGCTGCTGTACCGCGCCATTGTGGCGGATAAGCTGAGTTCGGTTATTTTTTACGGGCCGCCTGGAACCGGCAAGACGACACTGGCAAAGGTCATTGCCAATACGACCAGTGCAGAGTTCCTGCAGCTGAATGCAACTTCTTCCGGGAAAAAGGATATGGAGGAGGTCATTGCAAAAGCCCGGGACAATCAGGGCATGTACGGAAAAAAGACGATTTTGTTTATAGACGAAATCCACCGGTTTAACAAGGGCCAGCAGGATTACCTTCTGCCGTTTGTGGAAGACGGGACGGTCGTGCTCATTGGCGCAACGACGGAAAATCCTTACTTTGAGGTAAATGGGGCGCTGCTTTCGCGTTCGGTTATTTTTGAGCTGCATGCACTGTCCAAAGAAGATATCAAAATGCTGCTGTACCGGGCCATAACCGATAAGGAGAAGGGGCTTGGCTCTTATGGGGCCGTGCTTGAAGAAGAAGCAGCGGATTTTCTGGCAGATGCAGCTGGCGGGGATGCGCGTGCAGCCCTGACCGGGATTGAGCTTGGCGTGCTGACGACGCAGCCGGGCGCGGACGGCAGAATCCATATTACACTGGAAACGGCTTCGGAATGCATCCAGAAGCGTGTCGTGCGCTATGACAAGTCCGGCGATAACCATTATGATACGGTTTCGGCTTTTATCAAAAGCATGCGCGGCTCTGACCCGGATGCTGCGGTATATTACCTGGCAAGAATGCTTTACGCAGGAGAGGACATCAAATTTATTGCCCGAAGGATTATGATATGCGCTTCGGAGGATGTGGGAAATGCAGACCCGGCAGCACTTCAGCTGGCTGTGGCGGCATCGCTTGCAGCAGAGCGGGTGGGAATGCCGGAAGCGCAGATTATTTTATCACAGGCGGTCTCTTATGTGGCATGCGCGCCTAAGAGCAACGCAGCTGTCGAAGCCATAGGCAGCGCGTCTGAGACAGTCCGCACGTCCAGGACGCCGCAGGTTCCGCCACATCTTCGGGATTCTCATTATAAATCCAGTGCAAAGCTGGGGCGCGGGCTGGATTATAAATATGCACATGCTTATCCGGACCATTACGTGGCGCAGCAGTACCTGCCGGATGAGCTGGAAGGCACGGTTTTTTACCGGCCTTCGGAAAACGGGTATGAAAAGCAGATATGCGATTACCTGCGGCAGGTCAGCGAATGGAAAAAGGACGGACGGCATCTGCAGCCGGTTTCACAAGCAGAATAAGAGGCCGTGGAAGCGGATATGCGTTAGGGAGGAAAGGGACATCATGAAGCCATACTTAGAAATGAACAGGGAAGAACTTCTGAAAGAAAAGGAGGGCCTGGAACAGGAATTTGCACGTATCAAAGCGCTTGCGCTGGATTTAAACCTGACCAGGGGCAAGCCTTCCCCGCAGCAGTTAGACCTTTCGATGGATATGTACGATATCATCAGCTCAAAGTCCGTGCTGCGCACGCAGGCGGGCACAGACTGCCGCAACTATGGCAGCCTGGACGGCATTGATGAGGCCAAGCGCCTGATGGCGGGATTTATGGACTGCGAACAGGAGCAGGTAATTGTCCATGGCAATGCCAGCCTGAGCATTATGTATGATACGATATCGAGGTCCATGACGCACGGCGTTTTAGGGCATACGCCATGGTGCAGGCTGGACAGCGTAAAATTTCTGTGCCCGGTGCCGGGATATGACAGGCATTTTGCAATCACGGAGCATTTTGGCATTGAAATGATAAATATTCCGGTATACAAAGACGGGCCGGACATGGACATGGTGGAGCAGCTGGTGAACGGGGATGCAGCGGTCAAGGGCATCTGGTGCGTGCCGAAATATTCCAATCCGCAGGGAATTACCTATTCGGATGAGACGGTGCGCCGTTTTGCGGCGTTAAAGCCGGCAGCCGGGGATTTCCGCATTTTCTGGGACAATGCCTATGCCGTGCACGACCTGTATGAAAATGACCGGGATGAGCTGCTTCCAATTATGAAGGAGTGCGCAAAGGCAGGAAACCCGGATATGGTGTATGAGTTCTGCTCGACATCCAAGGTGACGTTTTCGGGAGCCGGAATCTCTGCAATGGGGATGTCTGAGACAAACCGGAACGACATGCTTAAACAGATGGCCATTCAGACCATTGGCCATGATAAAATCAAGCAGTGGACACATACGAGATATTTAAAGGATATGGACGGGGTGCGGGCGCATATGGCGAAGCATGCTGCGATTGTACGGCCCAAATTTGAAACGGTACACAGCATCCTGTCGGAAGAAATCAGCCCGCGCGGCGTCGGAACGTGGATAAAGCCAAAGGGCGGTTATTTTATCTGCTTTGAAGCGCTGGAAGGATGCGCAAAGGCGATTGTGGCAAAGGCAAAGGAAGCAGGAATCGAGCTGACCGCAGCCGGAGCGCCGTTTCCGTATGGAACAGACCCGAAGGATTCGGTTATCCGCATTGCGCCGACATTCCCGGATTTGGAAGAAATGAAGCAGGCGGCACAGGTCTTTACCGTCTGTGTCCGGCTGGCCAGCATTGAGAAAATTTTAGGAGGAAAATAACATGAAGTATAAAATCGAAGGCGGAAACCTGCCGGCAGTTATCTGTACGTTAGAGGATGGGGAAAGCATGATTACCGAAAGCGGCGGCATGAGCTGGATGTCGCCAAACATGAAAATGGAGACGACGTCAAACGGCGGCATCGGAAAGGCGTTCGGGCGGATGTTTACCGGCGAAGCCATGTTCCAGAACCGCTATACGGCGCAGGGCGGCAGCGGCATGATTGCATTTGCATCCAGCTTTCCAGGCTGCATCCGCGCCGTGGAAATTGGGCCGGGCAGGGAGCTGATTGTGCAGAAAAGCGGATTTTTAGCAAGCGAGACGGGCGTGGAGATGTCTGTGTTTTTCCAGAAAAAATTAGGCTCCGGGCTGTTTGGCGGCGAAGGCTTTATTATGCAGAAGCTGTCCGGGCAGGGAATGGCCTTTCTGGAATTTGACGGGCATGTCATTGAGTATGAGCTGAACAAAGAGCAGTCCATTGTCGTAGACACCGGCTACCTTGCCGCTATGGATGCGACCTGTTCAATGGAAATCAAGAGTGTTCCGGGCGTGAAAAATGCGCTGTTTGGCGGCGAAGGGCTGTTTAACACGGTTGTAAACGGGCCGGGAAAGGTATACCTGCAGACGATGCCAATCAATCATGTGGCAGCAGTGCTGCGCTCGGTCATGCCGGAAGCCAGATAAAGGAATAGCTTGTTACAGCCTGTCCGGTTTATGCAAAGAAAAGATTGATATTTGCCTGAAAATAGGGTATGATATATACAGTATATTCGTAATTTAAAACGGACAGGCAATTATTTCAGAAGCTGTGCATAAGTATAGTATAGCATAAAATATAGATGGAAACAGGAGGAATTATAAATGGAATTAGTGTGTGCCAGACCGCCGATAAGTTCATATAGTTTTATGCGTTATTTATGTGCTTCACTGGTTAAACGGAGTAAAGTAATTATTGACCTGGATTCCATGATATCCCGCATATATGCATTTAAACAAAATAATGCCCGGCTGAATTTCATGTTTGAAGATATTGAGTTTCGAACAAGCATCGATAATGTCATTTCAAATGATATATCAGAAGGGATTAATAATCTGCAGACCTTTGGAATCGTAGGCAAGTTAAATCCCAGATATGAAAAGCTGGTCATTTACCTGACAGAAGATGAGGCAGACGCAATACTGAAAGAATGTACGGATGAAGTGGAACAGGCGATGATGGAGCTGGCTGCTTCTTTTTAGGCGGATTTGGCCCTGACGGAGGAAACAATGGGGAAAGTAAAAGATATTTTCAGGTCTCCGGAATATAAGAAGGTCGAAAATGATATTGAGGATTTTGTAAAACAGAAACTGCAGAATTATATTCCGGCAGATACAGGCAAGAAAACAATTCATGACCCGGTCTGGGGTTCTGTGGATTATTCAGAATGGGAAATGCAGATTATTGACTCGCCGTTATTCCAGCGGCTGCGGGATATTAACCAGGTCGGGCTGGCCATGCTTACATATCCGGCGGCAAGGCATTCCCGCTTTGAACATTCTCTTGGCGTGGCTTCGGCGGCTAAAATCATGTGTGATAAAATTGACAAAAATTCTGACAATTTTAAGATTCCGGAAAGAAATAAAAATGCCATTGTGCTGGCAGCATTACTGCATGATATCGGACACTGCTTTTATTCGCATTTATCTGAAACGATATATGGTGAACTGAAAGATTTTGCAGAAGTGCGCAAAAAGTTTTCGGAAATACTGGAATTAAAGCCAAAGCCGCATGAAATCCTGTCTTTTATGATTGTCAATACAGGTACCTTTAAAGAGTTTTTCTTCCGGTATGTGAATTATCCGGAAAAAGGGAGTGTAAGGCAGACGCTGTTTCCGGATGTTGGCTGCATGATTATAGGGAAAAGCATCGAGAGGGAAGGAAGAATACAAAGCTACCAGACTTCCCTGATTAACGGCCCTTTTGATGCGGACAAGCTGGACTACATAAAAAGAGACAGCCTGACTGCAGGCTTGACGCTGCAGTATGATATGGAGCGCCTGTTCACAAAAATACAGGTTCATTCCATTGCATCTTCACAATCCGTGATTGAAGACCGCCTGGTTATTAATTTTAATGGCGTTACAGCGATAGAGGAGCTGACATTTTGCAAAATCATGCTGTTTAGTTATATTTATTATCATCAGAAGGTGCTGATTTCTGAAATGATGATAAAAGATTATGTTTTTGGGCTGTATAAGCTGAGTTTTATCAAATCATTTTCTGATTTTCTGACATATACAGATTCTGATATTTTGAAGCTGGGCAGAAAGCAGAAAGGCCAGAATCCGTTTCCTGAATATGGCATGCTGAATCTGGAAGAACTCGCGGATAATATACACAATCGAAAGCTGCCAAGGCGCTGCTTTGAGGTTTCACAGGGGAATGTAGTCGCAGTCCGTTCCGAGGACGGGGAAGCGAAGGCATTGGAGTACTGTGCAGATATTCTGTCGCAGTGCAGGGATGCCAGCCGGGAATTTACGGCCGGGGATTTGAAAAATGCAATGTTAAGCTTTTCGGCACTGCTGATGAAAGACGATGAAGTCAAGCTGGACTTATTAACTGGCGACCTGCGTGACATGACTTACACGGAAATGCTGGAAAAAAGAAAAGAATTTTACGATGAATTTGTAAAAGAATATAAAAATCAGGGAAAGAATGTAAATTTTACGCTGTTTGATATTTATGTGGTTTTTCCAAAGCTTGTGAATTATGGTGCTGCAAATGAAGAAGTCGTATTAGGCAAGGACCACCATAAGCTGATGACGATTCATGAATTTGTCAAATTAGACCACTGGGCGGGCAGCTTTAATTCCAACAAATGGAGAGGCTATGTTTTTGTAAGCGATAAAATAGATAAAAATATTTCTTTTGAAGTATCTGAGCGGCTGGTATTAAAAGGGAAAGCAAAGCTTAAAAATCCAATGGCATATTTAAAGGGCATTGATTATTAGCCATGAAATCCGTCACAGGCTTTGCAAGAAAACAATTGACTTTTCCAAAGAATGCGTTATAATGAGTGTGTCCTATGGAAATACTATGAATTGGATGCGAAGTGTTATAAATTAGAAAAACAGGGGAAACGTGCAGCGCATGCGTTTTCCTGTTTTTCTATCGGAATTTACTACTATATTCCTACGGGAATACTATGAAATAAAATCAGGAGGAACAGCAGGAATGGAAAAGCTGATATATCTGGACAATGCAGCGACGACAGCTGTAAAGCCGGAAGTGTTTGAGGCGATGAAACCTTATTTTCTGGAAAATTACAGCAATCCAAACAGCGTCTATACGTTTGCCCAGCAGGGAAAAAAAGCATTGGATGAAGCCAGGGAAGCCATCGCAGCGCTGATTGGGGCGAAAGCGAATGAGATTTATTTTACCGGGGGCGGCAGCGAAAGCGATAACTGGGCGGTCAAAGGAATCGCGGAGGCGTCTGCTTCCAAAGGAAAGCACATGATTACGACAAAAATCGAGCACCATGCGCTGCTGCATACATGCGAATACCTGGAGAAAAAGGGCTGTGAGGTAACGTACCTGGATGTGGATGAATACGGAATGGTCAGGCTGGATGAGCTGGAGCAGGCTATCCGGCCGGACACGGTATTAATCAGCATTATGTTTGCGAACAACGAAATCGGCACAGTTGAGCCAGTCCGCGAAATCGGTGCCATTGCAAAAAAACACGGCATTCCGTTCCATACGGATGCGGTGCAGGCATTCGGGCATCTGCCTTTAAATGTGGATGAGATGAATATTGACATGCTCAGTGCGAGCGCCCATAAATTCCATGGGCCGAAGGGGGTCGGTTTTTTATATATCCGCAACGGGGTAAAACCGGCGACACTGATTCACGGCGGTGCGCAGGAACGCGCGCGCAGGGCCGGTACAAGCAACGTGCCGGGCATTGTCGGAATGGCAGAAGCAGCCCGGCTGGCCGTCCGGGATATGGAAGAAAACAGCCGTAAGATTTCGGAAATCAGAAATCATCTGATAGAACGCGTGTTAAACGAGATTCCGTTTTCACGCCTGAACGGACACCGCGAGCAGCGGCTTGCCAATAATGTCAATTTCTGTTTCCGGTTTATTGAAGGGGAGTCGCTTCTGATTATGCTTGACCAAAAGGGCATCTGTGCTTCGAGCGGCTCGGCGTGCACGTCCGGTTCTTTAGACCCGTCGCATGTGCTGCTGGCTATCGGGCTGCCGCATGAAATTGCGCACGGCTCGCTGCGCCTTTCGCTGTCCGAAAAAAATACCATGGAAGAAGCAGATTATGTAGCAGACTGCCTGAAAACGATTGTAGAGCGGCTGCGGAGCATGTCCCCGTTATACGAGGATTTTGTAAAAAACCAGAAGGAAATCTGAAAAAATTTCTCAGTGAAAGGGGCATATTATGTACAGTGAAAAAGTCATGGACCATTTTAATAATCCAAGAAACGTCGGCGAAATTGAAAATGCCAGCGGCGTGGGCACGGTCGGCAATGCAAAATGCGGCGATATTATGCGCATTTACCTGGATATTGACGAAGAAACAAAGGTTATTAAAGAATGTAAATTCAAGACATTTGGCTGCGGCGCTGCGGTTGCCACAAGCAGCATGGCAACCGAGCTTGTAAAAGGGAAGACGATTTACGATGCGCTGCAGATTACCAATAAGGCAGTTATGGAAGCGTTAGACGGGCTTCCGCCGGTAAAGGTGCACTGCTCCCTGTTAGCCGAGGAAGCCATTCATGCGGCTTTATGGGATTATGCACAGAAAAACAATCTGGTCATCGAAGGTCTGGAGCCGCCGAAGGAAGATATTTCCGAGGAACCGGTGGAAGAAGAATAACAGCAAATGCAGGAAACATGACGGCTGGCAGAAGGCAGCGTAAAGCGCGGTGCTTGAAAAAGGCCGTGCCTGCTGAGGAAATACAGGAGAACAGGTTATGAAGAAAAAAGCAGTCGTCGGCATGTCGGGCGGAGTGGATTCTTCCGTGGCGGCATACCTGTTAAAGGAACAGGGATATGAGGTCATCGGCGTGACGATGCAGATATGGCAGGCAGATGATACGGCCGGGGCGCGCGAGGGCGGCTGCTGCGGGCTGAGTGCCATTGATGATGCGCGCCGGGTGGCAGCACAGCTGGATATTCCGTATTATGTGATGAATTTCCGGCAGGATTTTCAAAAGCATGTAATTGATTATTTTGTGTCCGAATACTGCAGCGGCCGGACGCCGAATCCATGTATCGCGTGCAACCGTTATGTAAAATGGGAAGCGCTGCTGCAGCGCAGCCTGAGCATTGGCGCGGATTATATTGCAACCGGGCATTATGCGCAGATTGCAAGGCTGCCGGATGGCCGGTATGCCGTGCGCCAGTCTGCGGCTGTCAAAAAAGACCAGACCTATGCGCTGTACAGCCTGACGCAGGAGCAGCTGCGCCATACGCTGTTCCCGGCTGGTGCCTATACCAAAGAACAGATACGCCAGATTGCAGCACAGGCGGGTCTTAAGGTCGCCGCAAAACCGGACAGCCAGGAAATCTGTTTTGTGCCGGATAACGATTATGCAGGATTTATCAGCCGGGAAACCGGCAGGGCAGAACAGCCGGGCTGCTTTGTGTCCGCGGACGGCACGGTGTTAGGGCAGCATAAAGGGATTTCCCATTATACGGTCGGGCAGCGCAAAGGGCTGGGCCTTGCATTTGGAAAGCCTGTATTCGTGACACAGATAAAAGCGGCAGCAAATGAAGTCGTGCTGGGGCCGCACGAAGACCTGATGACCGTTCACCTGCAGGCGCAGCAGGTCTGCTATATGGCCAGGGAGCGCCTGGAACCGGGACAGCGGATGATGGCAAAAATCCGGTATTCCCATGCAGGGGAAGACTGCACGGTGACAGAGGTGTCTGCGGATGGAAGCAGCATCTGCCTGCAGTTCGACCGTTCGGTGCGGGCCGTGACTCCCGGGCAGGCTGTGGTATTTTATGAAGACGGGTATGTGCTGGGCGGCGGCACGATTGTGTAAAGGCAGGAATGCTGCCGTAAGGTGCATGCCTGTGCGGACGGCACAAAGATAAGGAGGATGATTATGAGTGAAAGCCAGTGCAGCGGATGTCCGAGTGCATCCAGCTGTTCAGCAGAGCAGCGGGAAAACTGCAGCTCGGGGCAGGGACAGCAGTCCATGCTGGAACCAGCCAACAAATATTCGAAGATTAAAAAGGTAATAGGCGTTGTCAGCGGAAAAGGCGGTGTCGGCAAGTCCTTTGTAACAGCATCCCTGGCGGCGGTCATGAAAAAAGCCGGCTATGCGGCAGGCATTATGGATGCGGATATTACAGGCCCTTCCATTCCGAAAATGTTTGGCGTGACACAGGAAGCATACGGCAATGCCGAGGGCATGATAATTCCGGTAGAAACAAAAGACGGAATAAAGCTGATTTCCATCAGCCTGTTAATGGAAAATCCGCAAGACCCGGTAATCTGGCGCGGGCCGGTTATCGGCGGGGCAGTCCGGCAGTTCTGGACAGATGTAATCTGGGGAGAGCTGGATTATCTGTTTGTGGATATGCCGCCTGGAACCGGGGATGTGCCGCTGACGGTATTCCAGTCGCTTCCGGTAGACGGGATTATTGTTGTGACGTCACCGCAGGAGCTTGTACAGATGATTGTAAAAAAAGCATTCCGCATGGCTCAGATGATGCAGATTCCGATACTCGGCGTGGTAGAAAATTTCAGCTATTTCCAGTGTCCGGACTGCGGCACGCAAATCGAGCTGTTTGGAGAGAGCCATATCGCTGAGGCAGCAGCAGAGCTGGGCATTCCGGTGCTTGCCAGGCTGCCGCTTGACCCGCAGATGGCACGCGCAGCAGACCGGGGAGCTTTTTATGAACAGGAGCACCCGTATCTGGAAACAGCCGTGCAGGTGCTGAAAGAGCTGTAAAGACCTGCAGGAATCTGGTGCCCGGGCAGGAAGGGAAAGTATTTTCTGCCCGGGCACCGTTTTTTACTGTGCCAGGTCAATCTGCTGCATCGTTCCCGCATTTCCGTTTTCATACAAAAACATGCCCGTCTGCCTTACAACGGCATTCGTTTTGTTGTCCTGTTCTGAGTTCAGCGAAAATTCGGTATTGACATTTCCAAGATAAATTGCGCCTACGCCGGCTTCTCCAAGTCCGCGCAGGACATCGTTTCCATTTTCGTCTTTCTGCCAGATTAACAGCTTGTTAAAAATCTCGTCTGCTTCATCAATCCATCCATTGCCGTCCTGGTCATACTGGGCGAGGTCTGCAAAACCATTGCCGCTGGCTGTGCCAAACAGCTCGCTGCCGTCATTGATGATACCGTCCCCGTTTTTGTCCAGTGCCAGATAGCCGCTTCCGGCATTCAGGCGGGAAATCTGTTCCTGGTGTCCGTCTGCATCGAGGTCAAAATAAAACTTCTGGTCTGAAACAGAAGCCACTTCCGTGTCCAGATTGATAACCAGCGGGTCTGTCAGCTTTGGCACGCTTAAATCCACTACCGCAGCGGTTTCTTCGTAAAAAGTCCTGGACATGGAGACTTCTACGTTAAAAGAGATTTCTTTTCCGGAAGCAGTCACAACCCTGCCTTCCGTGGCAAAGCTGGTCTGTTCAGACTCGTAATACTGATGGCCGAAAAAAGCCTGGAACTGTCCCCGGCCGGAATAATCGCCCAGAAGCGCCGAAATCGGGTCTGCTGGCTGGCTTCCCTGGCTGCCCCGCCAGAACAGCTGGTGCAGGAAATAGCCAATCGACTGCCTGCGTATCTGGTGCAGGGAGCGCAGTCCCCGGCCGCTTTCCAGGCCCGTGGCACGGATGCTGCGGCTCTGGGAGAAACGGGCCATCAGGTCGTCGCCGGAGCTGGCCATATTGTTTTGTTTTTTGCCATTGCCGGATTTCTGGTTCAGGGTATTCCGCCTGGACACGGCGGACTGGGAAAGCTGTCCGATAAACTGGGTGCCGATTCCGCCGCCGACAGACAGCATGGAACGGTAATTCCGCTGTGAATTCATTTTCACAGCACTTGAAGAAATAATCATAAACTCAAACCTCCTTCGTTCAGCTGTTTCTATGAGGTTTATCGGTAGTTCTTAGAAAATGCTTAACGCAGGCGGACGGGAATCGGGCATCTATTCATGACATGCAGATGCACGATGCAGCACCCGCAGAGCTTCGGGCAATGAGTGGCTTGGAGGAGCTGGGGAGAGCGTGTTATCATTGATACTAAAATATCTTGACAAAAAAAGAAAAAAGTTATAATAAAAGTATCAATGATACTTTCGTTGACGCCTGCGATAGGTGTACACAAGAGAGGAGGCGCTGTATGATATGGCAAAATACCAGAAAGCGAAAGAAGAAGTTGAGAGTTTTCTGAATGATGTAAAATCTATCATATCAAATGAAAAAAATATTGCAATTAATAATGTGCCATGGAGCGGAAATAAGGTTAATAAGACACTGGCTTATATGGCAGAAACACAAATTACTCAAAAAGATATTGAAAAAGTAATTTATGAACTTCAGCTTTCTAATTATAGTTACACTGCTGATGATAAAAATGTAAACTATAAAGATGAACAAGTCTGGATATTTGGTATTACAAAAACAATCATTGATAAGGATGAAGATTTGTACATCAAATTAAAAATTCGTATTTTTCAAGAAGAAATGCTGCTGATAATGTCATTTCATCCGGAAAAACCGGAAGACACAACAATACTAATGAAAAGAAAAAAGAAAGGAGCGGCAAAATGGAAAATAGAATATGCATGGAATGCGGAACAAAAGATACATATGAATTTAGAAATATGATTAGAGAATACGAAGGAGATGGTTACCATTTTGAACTTCCAGTCAGCCTGCCATTTTGTAAAAAATGTGGCGCTCCTATATACGATGAAGAATTGGAAAAAAATATAGTCCAGATAGCAAATAAAAAAATACGAGAACAACGGGAAATCATAACCCGTGAAGAAATTTTAGAAATTTTAGAGACATATCATGTCAGCCAAAAATTTTTGAGCAAATTATTGGGATGGGGGGAAATTACCCTTACAAGATATATCTCGGGAAATTATACGCCCAATCATTTTAATAGCAGCAGATTGAAAGAATTAAAGAATCCTTATGTGTTTCAAATGCTGCTGCAAAATTATTATGCAGAGCATGAAGGCAGATATGAGGAGAAATCGTTAAAAAAAGCAGAAAATAGCATGATTGTTCAATTAAAGGAACTAAAAGAAACACAGGGAAAAATTTTTGACACAGTTAATTGGTTTTTAGCACAATCTTCGGACGATACGCCGATTACTCATCTGGCATTGCAAAAATTATTATATTTTACGCAAAGCTGGAGTATGGTCTTGTCAGGTGAAGAATTTTTTGATGATGACTGCCAGGCATGGGCTCATGGAGCGGTTTATCCAAAGGTGTATTTCTTTTTTAAACAATTTAAGTACAGGCCGCTGCCCAAAGTGGAAAAAGCACCTGAATTTGAAAATAATAATCTGAAAATTTTAAATGCTGTAAAAAGTTATTACTATGATATATATACTGCAAAAGCATTAGAGAAAATATGTCATCGTGAAAAACCATATATAGATGCAAGAAAAGGATGTGCAGAAGGGAAATCATGTAATACAATAATAGATAAAAAAAGTATATTTTCATACTATAAAGATATTTCACAAAAATATAATATAAGTTTTTCT
>CAJTSV010000006.1:70246-74994 GCA_910579075.1 uncultured Eubacterium sp. | reverse complement strand
CCAGCCATGCCCCGGTACAGAACAATTACCATACCTATGTCCAGAAAGCCATTGAGTTTATCGCGGCCCATTACTCCTACCCGATTACCATTGAAGATATCGCAGACCATGTGGGCTTAAGCCGCAGCCACCTGTTCCGCTCCTTCGAGCTGGTGCTGCAGCAGTCCCCGAAGGAATATCTTTCCCGGTTCCGCATCAAGCAGGCCTGCTATCTGCTGCGCCATTCCAGCCTGTCCGTTACGGCCATTGCAAACTCGGTCGGTTTTGAAAGCAGCCTTTATTTTTCCAAAGCCTTTAAAAAAGCCAGGGGCATGCCGCCGCGGGAATACCGGCAGAAAAAAAGCAGGGAACAGCTATCACCTTAAATTCAGCATCACGCTCCATCCAGTCCAAAATCAGGGCACTGCACAGCCTGATATCAAAAAACAGGGGCAGAAGCCGCCGGAAAATCCGGCCGTGCCCCTGTCCCTGGTAAAGGATATTTGAAACTGCTTTTTCTTATTTTAAGATTCTTTTTTAAGCTGCTTTTTCTTTTGCGATTTCTGCTAATTTCTGAAAGCCCTCTGCATCATTGACTGCCATATCTGCCAGCACCTTGCGGTTCAAATCAATGTTTGCCAGCTTTAAGCCATACATAAATTTGCTGTAGGAAATGCCATTCATCCTTGCAGCAGCATTGATACGTGCAATCCATAAGCTGCGGAACTGTCTCTTTCTCTCTTTACGGCCCCTGTAAGAAGATGCCAGAGCCCTCATGACAGACTGTTTTGCAACACGGTACTGTTTGGAACGCGCACCCCTGTAACCTTTTGCCAGCTTCAGTACTTTTTTATGCTTTCTTTTTGCGTTCATGCCGCCTTTAATTCTTGCCATATCTAATCTCCTCCTTCACTGCTTACATATATGGTAAAATCGTCTTCATATTCTTAACATTGGATTCATCTACAAGCGTTGATTTCCTGAGATTTCTCTTGGTCTTCGGAGACTTCTTGGTCAGGATATGTCTTTTATACGCCTTATTTCTTTTTAATTTCCCTGTGCCTGTTAATTTGAAGCGTTTAGCGGCTGCTCTTTTTGTTTTCATTTTTGGCATTGTTTCTAACCTCCTTAAAGTTCGTACCCTGCTTATCTTTTATTTTCTTTCTGCCAGCACCATGCTGATTGCGCGTCCTTCGACCTTGGGTGCCTTTTCCACTACTGCTACCTCCTCAAGCTCCCTGGCAATATCATCCAGGATATGCCTGCTTGCCTGCATATGAGCCATCTCACGGCCACGGAAACGAAGGGTGACTTTCACCTTGTTTCCTTTCGTAAGGAACTTCCTGGCAGCATTCATTTTGGTATTTAAATCATTGGAATCAATATTTGGCGAAAGGCGTACTTCCTTCAGCTCAACTACCTTCTGCTTTTTCCTGGCTTCTTTTTCTTTTCTGGCCAGCTCGTAACGGTATTTTCCATAATCGATAATTTTGCATACCGGCGGCTTCGCGGTCGGAGCAATCTTTACCAAATCAAGTTCTGCCTCCTGCGCAAGTTTCATCGCTTCTTTTGCGGACATGATTCCTAACTGCTGTCCGTCTTCACCAATTACACGAACTTCCCTGTCACGGATCTGTTCATTAATCATTAAATCACTAATGGTTTTACACCTCCAAAAAAATAAAGTGGACAGGCAGAACATCCACTTTCAAAGACACGATTCAGCTGGCTGAATCCGTACTGTCATTATGAACGCTTAGTCACGCAGTTGTGCTAAGGTGAGAGTGGATACCCTACTTTGCTTTTACAACGTGAATAGGATAACACAGGTTCGCTCCTTCGTCAAGTCCTTTCGCAGAATTTTCCAGAATCGTGAAAAAATGATGAATTTGAAAAATGGGAATTGTCTTTTTTGAATCATTGTCGTATAATGTAGAATGTTTTCGGACACCAATTCATATTTTAATAGGTAGAGATAGGAACTTTTTCCATATCGAAAACAGGGCTCCTGCCAGGGTACATCATAAACTGCCCGGACCTGCAGGGCCAAATTTAAGAGAAATGGGTGAGAAAATATGAAAAAAGAAATACTATGCAGGCTTGGAATCGATATTGGTTCCACTACTGTAAAAATTGCTGTCTTAAATTTAGATGACGAAAAATCCGACTCCCTGCTGTTTGCGGAATATAAGCGCCACTATGCAAATATCCGCGAAACACTCTCAGGGCTTTTGCGGCAGGCGCGGGAAAAGCTTGGAAACCTTTCCATTGCCCCGGTTATCACCGGCTCCGGCGGGCTTGCACTGGCAAAGCATCTGGACATTCCCTTTGTCCAGGAAGTCGTCTGCGTGGCCTCTGCACTGGAGCATGCTGCGCCGCAGACCGATGCTGCCATAGAACTGGGCGGCGAGGATGCCAAAATCATCTACTTTGAAGGCGGCAATGCCGAACAGCGCATGAACGGCATCTGTGCAGGCGGTACCGGTTCTTTTATCGACCAGATGGCATCGCTGATTCAGACCGACGCCTGCGGCTTAAACGAATATGCAAAAAATTATCAGGAAATCTATCCGATCGCAGCCCGCTGCGGCGTGTTTGCCAAAACGGATATCCAGCCCCTGATTAACGAGGGCGCTACAAAAGAAGACCTTTCTGCTTCTATTTTCCAGGCTGTAGTCAATCAGACCATCAGCGGCCTTGCCTGCGGAAAGCCTATCCGGGGGCATGTGGCATTTCTGGGGGGGCCGCTGCACTTTTTATCCGAGCTGCGCGCTGCCTTTGTCCGCACGCTGAATCTGGATGACGAGCATGCCATTGTCCCGGACAATTCACATTTGTTTGCAGCCATTGGCGCTGCATTAAATTATAAAAATGACTGCACAGCCACGCTGGATTCCGTGCTTGCAAAGCTGGATTGTGGCCTTCAGATGGAGTTTGAGGTCGAGCGCATGGAGCCGCTGTTTGAATCCCGCGAACAGTATGAAGCATTTTTAAAAGACCATGAAAACGGCAGGGTTGCATCCCGCAGCCTGGAGGATTATGAGGGAAACTGCTATCTTGGCATTGATGCAGGCTCCACAACGACGAAAACGGCCCTGATTGCCGAAGACGGCTCCCTGCTGTATTCCTTTTATGAAAATAACAGCGGAAGCCCGTTAAAGGCCTGCATCCGCTCCATTCAGGAAATCTATTCCAGACTGCCCGCAAAAGCCCGCATCGCCTATTCCTGTTCGACCGGATATGGCGAAGCTTTGATTAAGGCAGCGCTGATGCTCGACGAGGGCGAAGTGGAAACCGTTTCGCATTATTACGCCGCAGCGTTTTTTGACCCGCAGGCCGACTGCATTTTAGATATCGGCGGCCAGGACATGAAATGCATCAAAATCAAAAACCAGACGGTGGACAGCGTGCAGCTGAACGAAGCCTGTTCTTCCGGGTGCGGCTCGTTTATTGAGACCTTTGCAAAATCGCTGAATTACTCCGTCCAGGATTTTGCAAAAGAAGCGCTGTTTGCCAAAAACCCGATTGACCTTGGCACGCGCTGCACGGTATTTATGAATTCCAAGGTCAAGCAGGCCCAGAAGGAAGGCGCTTCGGTCGCCGATATTTCCGCAGGGCTTGCGTATTCCGTTATCAAAAACGCCCTTTTTAAGGTTATCAAGCTGACCGACGCCAGCCAGCTTGGAAAAAAAGTCGTCGTACAGGGCGGCACATTTTATAACGATGCGGTTCTGCGCAGCTTTGAAAAAATCTCCGGCGTCCATGCCATAAGGCCGGACATTGCCGGAATCATGGGTGCTTTCGGCGCTGCCTTAATTGCCAGGGAACGCTGCACTGCGAAAAAACCGTCTTCCATGCTTTCGATTGACGAAATCAACGCCCTGACCTTTGAAACAAAGCTCGCCAGATGCCAGCACTGCACAAACCGCTGCCTTTTGACCATCAGCCAGTTTCCAAAGAACCGCAGCTATATTACCGGAAACCGCTGCGAGCGCGGCCTTGGAAAGGAGAAAAAAAAGCAGGATATTCCAAATCTGTATGCGTTTAAAAACAAACGCATGTTTGATTATAAACCGCTTTCTGAAAAAGAAGCCATCCGCGGAACAGTCGGTATTCCAAGGGTGCTCAATATGTACGAAAATTATCCGTTCTGGGCTGTATTTTTTAAAAAACTGTATTTCCGCACGATACTGTCCCCGCAGTCTACGCGTGAAATTTACGAACAGGGCATTGAAAGCATCCCAAGCGAATCGGAATGCTACCCGGCCAAGCTTGCGCACGGGCATATCGCATGGCTTATCCGGCAGCAGCCAGACTTTATTTTTTATCCCTGCATTCCTTTTGAACGGGACGAATTTCCAGAAGCAAACAACCATTACAACTGCCCTATCGTAACCTCGTATGCAGAAAATATCAAAAACAACGTGGATGAGATTACAAACGGCGAAGTCCTCTTTTTAAATCCGTTTATCTCCTTCAAAAGCCCGGAAACCGTATTAAGCGGGCTGGTTCCGGCACTCTGTAAGCAGTTCCATATTTTGGAATACGAGATACGCGAAGCGGTGGAAGCCGCATGGGACGAACTGGAAAGCACGCGGGCAGAAATGCAAAAGCAGGGCGAGGAAGTCATAAAGTATTTAAATGAAAACGGAAAACGCGGCATCGTGCTTGCCGGACGGCCTTACCATACCGACCCGGAAATCAACCACGGCATTCCGGAGCTGATTAATTCCTACGGTTTTGCCGTGCTGACCGAGGATTCCATTTCG
>CAJTSV010000006.1:60375-70236 GCA_910579075.1 uncultured Eubacterium sp. | reverse complement strand
AGGTCGAACGCCCCTTAAATGTCATGGACCAGTGGATGTACCACTCCCGCCTGTACGCCGCTGCGGAATATGTCAAAACCGTGGATAACCTGGACCTGATTCAGCTGAATTCCTTTGGCTGCGGGCTGGATGCCATTACGACTGACTGTGTCAGTGATATTCTAACCGGCTCTGATAAAATTTATACCTGCCTGAAAATAGATGAAGTAAACAACCTTGGCGCTGCCCGCATCCGCATCCGCTCGCTGCTGGCCGCTATCCGCGTGCGCGAGCAGCGTCAAAAGCCGCGCGAAATCAAACCGTCCGCCTTTGAACGGACTGTTTTTACCGAAGAAATGCGCCAGACTTATACGATACTCTGCCCGCAGATGTCGCCCATTCATTTCGAGCTGCTTGAACCGGCCTTTAACGCTGCCGGTTACCATATGGCTGTTTTGAACAACGATAACCGCACGGCTGTCAACACGGGACTCAAATACGTCAACAACGACGCCTGCTACCCTTCCCTGATGGTCGTCGGCCAGATTATGGACGCGGTTACCTCGGGAAAATATGATATGAGCCAGACTGCTGTTTTGATTTCACAGACCGGGGGCGGCTGCCGTGCTTCCAATTATATTGGCTTTATCCGCCGCGCGCTGGAAAAGGCAGGCTATCCGGATGTGCCCGTAATTTCCATTAATTTAAGCGGGCTGGAAAAAAATCCGGGCTTTGTGCTTACCCCGGCGGTTTTGCAGCACGGGCTGTATGCACTGGAATTCGGTGATATTTTCATGCGCTGCCTGTACGCCACAAGGCCATACGAAGCCGTGCCTGGTTCTGCCAATCAGCTGCACGAAAAATGGAAGCAGCAGGCCATCGCATTTGTTTCGCAGAAACGGATTCTCTCACACCGCAGGTTCAAGCGCCTGTGCCGGGATATTATCCGCGATTTTGATAACCTGCCAAGGCGTGATGTCAAAAAGCCGCGTGTCGGCGTCGTCGGCGAAATACTGGTAAAATTCCTGCCCTCTGCCAACAACCATCTGGTAGAGCTTTTAGAAGCCGAAGGCGCAGAAGCTGTCGTGCCGGATTTAATGGATTTTCTGCTGTACACGTTTTACAACCAGAAATTCAAATCCCAGATGCTGGACAGCCCGAAAAAGAACGTGCGCAATGCAAAGCTGGGCATGAAGCTGCTCGAATGGCTGCGTGCCGCTGCCCGTGACGAATTCGAAAAAAGCCGCCACTTTGACCCGCCGGCCCGAATCGAAAGGCTGGCAGAATATGCCTCCCCTATCGTATCAGAAGGAAACCAGACCGGGGAAGGCTGGTTCTTAACCGGGGAAATGTTAGAGCTGATTCATTCCGGTACAAACAATATCGTCTGCACCCAGCCGTTTGGCTGCCTGCCAAACCATATCGTGGGCAAAGGCGTCATCAAGGAGCTGCGCCGCCGCTATCCGCTGTCAAACATCGTAGCCGTAGACTACGACCCGGGAGCCAGCGAGGTCAACCAGCTGAACCGGATTAAGCTGATGCTGGCTGCCGCACAGAAAAACCTTGTGCGGGAGCAGAAAAACGCCTGATTTTATACCGCAAGAAGGACTGGCATAAAACAGAACCATGAAAATCTGTTTTTATGCCAGTCCTTATCAATAATATGACCGCTGTACCCTGCTGCATGTTTCCCTCAAAAATCCGTAATGCAGCCTGACCCGTTTTCAATCTCTTTTACTTTATTTTCCGCAAATGAAATCAGTGCTTTGGCATACTCCGCTGCTGCATCAATTTCATCTATTAAAGCCGAAAAACTGTCCTTATATCGTGACTCTGCTTCCCAGCTGTTTAATGTTGCCGCCATTCTGCTGATTTCCTCATAATATGGCACTTCAATCCCAAGCATATTCAGCTTGTTCAGCTGGGCCCGCAAATCATGGTTCCTGATATACGGCTCCCCATGTATCTCAACCAGAAATTTTAATGCCAATTCCATTGCCTGCTGCAGATTATAGCAGCAGTCATCCAGATAGGCATCATCCTCTGCAATCAAGTGATAATTATGCAAAGAATTATGAAGCTTCACTTTTGCCCGTTTCAGCAGCTTGCTCAAGCAAAATCACTCCCTTCCTGATATCCTGCAAAATCTGGTCGGATTCCTGCAGCCTGTCACGCCACACAATATCCGCATTCCAGTCACATGCAGCCTGTATTTTTTCCGAAATGCTGTTTTTCATTTCGTCCGATATGCATTCTTCTTTTAATTTGACTGCAAGGTCGATATCGCTTTTTCCGGTACACCGCATATTCAAAGCACTTCCAAAAACTATAATCATTGAAATATTTCTATCCCCGCAGACAGCCCGGTAGACAGCATCTGCCTGCTTTTGCAGCAGAGGATGGATTCTGCTTATATTTTTCATTTCTGAATCACAGACTGCTGGAAAAATATATCTTCTGTCCCGTTCTTTTTCCCATGTGCTTATATAGTATTTCCGCATTGGCTCACCTTCCCAAAATACCCGCCACAGGCAGCTCCTGTCCGGCCCTGTAATGTTTTGTTTATTGTAGCACAAGGCATGCCGGATGTCCAGAACATCAGGCTGCACCGGAATTTACCCATTTGCCAGCTTCCCGATTGTATGATATGATAAAAAACAGTTTTCACATACCCACAGAGTTATCTCGCTGCCAGAACCCGGCAGTTACAGGAAAGGAGTTTTTATCATGATAACAGACACACGCATTACAGACCTGCACGTCCATTCTTCGGCTTCGGACGGCACCTTTGCCCCTTTCGCACTCTTAGCCGAAGCAAAAAAAGCCGGCCTGTGCGCTATGGCCTTAACCGACCATGACACGATGGACGGCATTGCAGAAGCGAAAGAAGCCGCGGCAGGGCTTGGCATCGAGCTGGTACCGGGCGTGGAGCTTTCGTGCGATTATGAAGGCCGCGAAATCCATGTGCTTGGCTATTATGTCTCGCCGGAATATCCCAGGCTGAAAGCAAAGCTGGAAGAATTCCGCGATTTCCGCACAACCCGCAACGAACGCATGACAAAACGCCTGCAGGAAGAAGGCTTTTCCATTACCATGGAAGCACTTGCAGAAAAATTCCCGGACAGCGTGCTGACGCGTGCCCACATCGCCCGGTATTTATGTGAAACCGGACAGCTTCCAGACATCCGCACGGTCTTTGCCGAATATCTTGGCGAAGGCTGCCGCTGCTATATCGAACGGCCGAAAATCACTCCGGTTGAGGCCGTGCACCTGATTCGGGAAGCCGGCGGGCTTGCAGTCCTGGCACATCCGGTCTTATGCCAGTTAAGCGAAGACGAATTAAAGCAGATGATACAGGATATGAAGGATGCCGGAATGTGCGGCATAGAAGCCGTATATTCGGAAAACAGCGGGGACGATGAAATGCGCATGCGCGCGCTGGCTGCTTCCTTCGGCCTTCTGATTACCGGCGGCTCGGATTTCCATGGCAAAAACAAGCCGGATATCCAGCTCGGTACCGGAAAAGGAAACCTGCACATCCCATATGCCTTTCTGCAGTCCCTGAAAGAACAGATACAGGCAGATTAGCCGGTATACAGCCTGGCTGTACCAGCCAATGAAAACAGCACTGATTTTTGCTGCCACAAAACACCCCGGGACGGTTAAGAAATCCGCATATCAGCCGATATTAATAATAAGAGCACTGGAAAAACGGATTTTGGAAGGTGCGTCTGGCATCTTGCGCAGGATGTTGCAGCCTGTTGAAATTTACAACCAGGGAGGGGAGTAAAGCAGCATATGTTAACAGTTTATTTCGGATTGAAAACGTGATTTTCGTAACAAGCCTTCGCGACACAGCTTCCAAGCAGAAGGACGAAAAGCGCCGCGAAAGAAAACAGCCCCGGAGTTTTGAAAGTGTCCTGGAAGAAGCATGCTCCGATACCGGACAGAATGAAATATCTTTTTCCACAAACGGTTATACCAAAAACGGCACTGCTTACTGCCATCTGGAAAAACGAAGGGAATATGTATACTGAAGACGGCTATGCAGGATGTATAGGAGAAACTGCATGAAGACTTCAATTGAAAAGACTGCCATGGCAGCTGGAAATTTCAGAAAACAGGGCTGCCGCACGAAGCAAAACATATACAGGATATGGTATAAAAGGACCATTCAAACCAGCTATATCCTGTATCGTTTTTCTTCATGCGGCAGCCCTGTTTCTTTTCATTCTAACCTCCGTCTTGGCAGTCTGTTTATGCTTCCCAGAACTTCACTTCCGGCTTCACGTTCCGGTAGCCTGCGCTTGCAAGCACTTCTTCCCAGCAGCCATAGCATGCCGGCAGGTCATACCAGCGCCTGTCCGCCTTTGTCAGTGTCAGTGCAACCCGCTGTCCGGCATATGTTTCACTGTTTGATACCGGAACCGCCATTTTGCCACCGCCCAAATCCAGCATCGAAATAATGCCCGGCACGGTCACAATAATCCTTCCTTCTGTCTGCACATACAGATTCTCATTCTGGAAAACAGCCTGGAATTCCTGTCCGTTATCTGCACGGATGGTCGTAATCCCTGTATCAAAGCCGCCCATCGTCGTCATCCTGATATCTGTAATCGTGCCCGCTTCCACAGCTGCCTCAAACGGGATATGTTTTGCTGCAAAATATTCCCCAAGCCTTTTTACCGCATCCGCCGGCGGCGTTTCCATAAGAATGTCCCCGACCTCGATTGCCAGCGTCATCTGCCCAATCGCGGATGCTTTCAGATGCTGCTCTTTATTCATCATCCATGCCGCAATGCCAATGCCCTGGTCAAACGCCTGGCACATGTATCTGGCAATTCTTTCACAGGCAGCACAGTCCATCGGGTCTTCGGTGCGTGCCGCCATGGTGTCCCCGGCTTCACTGGCCAGGACAATCGGGCTGGTCGGAATGCCATGCACCGGCAGCAGCCCGGTATTCAGCTCCGGTACCGCACGCCCGTTTCCATCCGTATCAAGAACCGGAAGGCCGCATTTCCATGCCGCATACAGCGGAAGCATGGTATTGCCGCCGCCCATCTCGCCGGAATATACATACCGCAGCTGCTTCCCCTCAAACCTGGCCTGTTCGCACATGCCCTTTACTGCATTGACCGATTCCTTCTGGAACGTTTTCCCCTTTGTCGCAGCCGGGGAGCCAAGCGCTGCGACCATAGTGGAAACAATGCCCGCATCATCTTCCATTTCTGAAATATCAATCATTTTTAAAGATGCATCCGCATCTTCCTGATACATTGCTTCGATTAAAGCCAGCCCTTCCTCACTGCAGCCGCCACCGCCGCCGCCGTAAAAGCTGGAACCATAAACAATGCTTGTAAATTCCCTGCGTCTTAACTCTCTTGCCATTTTTTACCCCCTCTTTTTCTCCCTGAAACAATCTGCCACAAACCAGAATCTTCCTGCCAGAAACAGCTTCCTGTATTTTTATGCCCGTCCTGCAAATGGATTATACTTTGGATTTTTCACCGCCAGGCATAAAACCCAGTAAATCACTACCGTTACGGCAATGCCGACAAGCTCCGGTATAAAAAACGTATCAAAATACGTTACGAGCGCACCGCACACCCACGCGGCGATGCCCAGCCAGTTTACGCCCTCAAACGGCTCCCAGTCCCCGCTCCTTCCATGCCCGACAACCCAGTAATCTGCGATTAAAACCGCACAGATTGGCGTAATCAGGTAACTGAGCGCTGACAGGAAATCCACAAAATAGTAAACAATGCCGCCCAGGGACAGCAGGATTCCGATTATGCCGCAGACAGCGGTTACCGCAGCCCTCTTGTCATCCTTCATTTTAAAAATATTTACAACCGCAATGCCAGCCGAATAAGCATTCCCGACATTCGTTGTCCAGGTAGCCAGAATCAGTACCAGCATGCCCGCCACAGGCAGCCCCACATTTGCAAACATCACGGTAATGTCCGAATCGCCGGAGCAGATAGACAGCACCGCGCCGCAGGCCAGCGCACCCACTCCTGCCGGAATCACGCCAAACAGGCAGGAAAGCGCCGCGCTTTTCCCGTCCCTGCTGTAGCGGTTGTAATCACCGCAGGTAGCGGCACCGGAAATAAAACCGCCGACGGAAATCGTAATGCCCGCCATCATGCCGCCATCGCCTGCCGGCTGGTAAGCAGACAGCACCGCAGCGCCGCCGTCGCCAAGTGCAATGGACACGCCGTAAACAAGAAATACAAACAGCAGCGGCACACTGACCGCATTTAAAACATTGGTCAGCCCGATGCCGTAAAACGCGGTCACCAGCATCAGCGTGCCCCAGATAATGCAGGAAAGCCATTCCGGAAACGAAATCCCAAAGCTGGACTGCATCAGTGTGCAGAAAGAAGATGCACATACAATTGTCTGATACGCATACCATCCAATCATGGACACGGCAATAATCAGGGAAAGCGTAAGCTGCGAGCCGCGGTCGCCCAGCGCCCTTGATACCGCCACCGTCGTCGGCCGGCCTGTCTGGGCAGACTGTGCTGCAATCAGCATCATCAGTGCCACCACAATGCCATAACCAATAAACATCGCCAGAATGGAATCCTTAAAATCCAGTCCGGCAGATACCATGGAACCAATCATCAGCGCAGGCACGCAGATGACATTTCCGGCCCAGATAAATGCAATCGAAGGCCAGCTTTTCTTTTCACTGTCTGGAACCTGTTCCAGCGTGATTGTTTCAACATGACTTTTCTTTGTCTCCGTATTTTTTTCCTCCTTTGTCCGCATTTGAAATATCCTGAATTTTCTTGCGATAGAAAAAGAGTAGTACAAAGCCGCGGAAATGTCAAGATTTGCCGGTTGACTTTCCCGTGAGACGACTGTACCATAAAATAAATACCGAAAGGAGAACACCGGTCAGCATATGAATCAGACAGACAAAAATACCCATGTAAAAAAGCAAATCACCCGGACACTGCTGGAAATGATGAAAACAGCGGATTTTTCTTCGATATCCATATGCAGCCTGACCGCAAAGGCGGGCGTTGGAAGGGCCTCTTTTTACCGCAGCTTTAAAAGCCGGGAGGATGTCTTAAAACAGGAATCCGACCGCCTGGCCAGGGAATGGGGAGCTGCCTTTGAAAACAGCCCCGATGCATCCATTGATACGGTTTTTGTCAGCCTTCTGGATTTTTATAAGGAACATGCTGAATTTTATACCGCGCTCTATCAGGCCGGCCTGTCCCGCATTATGCTCGACACCATTACGGATAACATCGGGATTCCAGACCATATGCCGAATGCACAGGCATACCTGAATTGCTTTCTGGCATATGGAATTTACGGATGGATTAAGGAATGGATAAAACGGGGCATGCAGGAGTCCGGGACAGAGCTGCACGAAATGTTCCAAAAAGATGCCAAAAAACCGCCGGCAGAATAACACCCAAAGGCCCGGACACGTCCTCTCCCCTTTATTTTCGCAGGCAGTTATCCGGCTTCTGTTTATCCAGCTGCATGCTTCTGTTTTCCGCCACCAGGTATTTCCACTGTAAAAGCCACGCTTTCCTCCTGGCTCTGCGCCCATACCCTGCCCCCGTGCAGCTCTACGATTTCTTTGGCTATCGCAAGCCCGAGCCCCGCTCCCCCGGTTGCGGATGCCCGTGAGGAATCGACCCGGAAAAACTGTTCAAAGATATGCCCGAGCTTTTCCGGCGGTATGGTGCGGCCGTGATTTTTAATATAAATCCGCACCGTATGTTCTTCCGCTGTCATCGTCAGCAGGATTTCCGTATCAGCATAGCTGTAATTAACCGCATTGCGTATCAGGTTGTCAAACACCCGCTGCAGCTTGTCCGGGTCGCATAAAAGCTCAATGCCGGGTGCAATTTCCGTCTGCCAGTACAGCCCCTTTTCTGCCAGTACCGGCTCAAATTCGCTTGCAATCTGTTCCAGCATGCGGCTTAAATTTACCGACTCTTTTTCCAGCGTCAGCGTCGTCAGGTTAAATCTTGTAATATCAAAAAATTCGTTTATCAAATCTTCCAGCCGCTGTGCCTTATCCAGTGCAATACCGGTATACCGTTCCCGCAGATACTGTGAAATATGCGGCTCGTCCTGCATCAGCGCCAGATACCCGATAACACTGGTCAGCGGTGTCTTCAAATCGTGGGCCAGATAAACAATCAGGTCATTTTTGCGCTGTTCTGCTTCTTTTGCAATCATGGCATTGCGCAGTGCCCGCTCCCGCAGCAGGTTCAGCTCATCCTGGACGCTGTGCACGGCTGGCGGCAGTACAATGGCATCCTCGGACGGGTGCGCCAGCTGCCCGGATGCCTGGACGACCGCATCCAGGTAGCGGAACGGCTTTGCAATAAAATAATATGCCAGCAGCATGCTGCAGGCCATGCATAGAAACGCATATACAATAAACAGATACCGCTTAATCCAGGTCAGCACCGGGTAAAGCATTTCCGTGCCATACCAGATGCGGCTGGTACAGACAGCCCACGACAGCACCCCTGCCCCTCCAATCAGCGCAGCCGCTGCGATGACCGATATGGTATACTGGAGCATGACCTGTATCTTCATCGAATCATTCCGGCTGCTGTTTGTTTTTTGCTTCTTTTTGCTCAATGGAATTTCCTTCTTTATCTTATTTCCTTCTTTATCTTATTTTCTTATTTTCTGTTTTTTGTTTTTTTCTATTCAATCGTATACCCGACTCCCCACACCGTCTTGACGTATTTCGGCCTGCGCGGCGGCTCGTTCATTTTCTCACGGATTCTTGCGATATGCGTCATAACCGTATTGTTGCTGTCTAAATACTGCTCGCCCCAGACCGCTTCAAACAGCTCCTCCGAGGAAACGACATTTCCGCGGTGCTCGCACAGGTGCCACAGTATGCTGAACTCTATCGGCGTCAGTGTCAGCTCCCTGCTGTTCAGCGTGCATTTATGGCTGCTTTTGGATATATGCAGCCCACGGAAATCGTATTCTTCCAGGTCTTCTTTTGCTTCCTGCGTATTGTAACGGGTATAGCGGCGCAGCTGGGATTTGACCCGCGCCATCAGCTCAAGCGGCTGGAACGGCTTTGTAATATAATCATCCGCCCCGAGCGCCAGCCCTGTGATTTTATCCATGTCTTCCACCTTTGCGGTCAGCATAATAATCGGAAACAGACGCTTTTCCCGGATTTTCTGGCACAGCGTAAATCCATCCATATCCGGCAGCATCACATCTAAAATCGCAAGGCTTAGTTCTTCCTGCATGGCACAGTGCAGCGCGTCTTTTGCTTTATAAAATTTACGGACTTCGAATCCTTCATTATTCAGATATACCTCTACTAAATCTGCAATGGCAGTTTCATCATCCACAATCAGTATTTTTTCCTTCATAATCCCTTTATCTCCCGCAGACAGTCATTTGGCAGGCATTGTCCGGCAGCGCCGACGCCTGCATATGCCCTTTTAGAATATCCTAAATGAAAGGAAAATACAACCGGTTCGGATGAAATTTTCCCAGATCAGGGCCAGATTGTGTAAAACACCGTCCTGTGCCCTTGCCAGAATCCCATCATCTGTTATAATAAAACTGGCTGAAAGTTCAAAAGCTTCATGCAGAATGAACCAGACACGCATGTTTACAGGAGGATTTATGCAAATGAAAAAGCACCGGCGCAAAATTTACCGCAGTATTTTAAAAAGCACACTTGTCACATCTTCGGTCCTGCTCTGTCTTCTGCTTGCCCTCCTTGCCTATCAGACACTGACAGGCAAAGGCGCAATTGTAAAGATGATGTCCTATGCAGACAGCCTGGCTTTAGCCAAAAATCCTGCACCGGACAGTCCTGCGGCGGATGGAAGGCAGGCCGCAGAATCCAGCCAGGCCGGT
>CAJTSV010000006.1:22476-60365 GCA_910579075.1 uncultured Eubacterium sp. | reverse complement strand
GCCGCAGGCCGCAGGCAGCCGTGCCGTAGAAGCTTCCATAAAGCCTGCAAGAGAAGCTTCCGGCAGCACAAGGGCTTCCGGCAGCACAGCGGAAAATTCCGATGCTGCAGGCGAAACGAAAAGAAGCACAAATCAAACAGCCGGCACTGCTTCTAAAAATGCCGCAGGAAAAAAAGCCGGCACCCCGAAAAAAGCAACCCTTGTGTTTGCCGGGGATGTTTATTTCAGTGACTATGTGCTGGCAAACTATAACCAGTCCGGCATTTCCGCTGTCCTGTCCGAACCGCTGCGAAACGAGCTGTCCGGCGCAGACATTACCATGCTGAACAATGAATTTCCATACAGCACGCGCGGCACGAAGGCTCCTGACAAGCAGTTTACGTTCCGCATAGACCCGTCTTATGTGTCCATACTGAAAGAATCCGGCACAGACATTGTCACGCTTGCCAACAACCATGTACTGGACTATGGCACGGATGCCCTCACAGACACCTTCCAGACACTGGATGATGCAGGAATCGCCTATGCCGGAGCCGGAAACTCACTGGAACGCGCCAGCAGGCTGATTACGAAAAAAGCAGGCGGGCGTACCTTTGGATTTCTGGCTGCTTCGCGTGTATTCCCGGTGGTATCCTGGAATGTGGAAAATGCACAGCCCGGTGTTTTTTCTGCATACGACCCGTCCAGGCTGACTGCTGCTGTTTCGGAGGCCAGAAAAAAATGTGATTTTTTATGCGTCTATGTACACTGGGGCATTGAACGCAGCACACAGCCCGAAGCGTATCAGGTCTCGATGGCACATGCCCTGATTGATGCGGGTGCCGATGCCGTAATCGGCGCACACCCGCATGTGCTGCAGGGCGTGGAATATTATAAAGAAAAACCGGTCTTTTACAGCCTTGGAAATTTTATCTTTTACCAGAATATCGAACGGACAGCTATCGCAAAGCTGACGCTGAAACCGGACAATACCGCCAGCTGGCAGCTGCTTCCCGCAAAAGCATCCGGTGCCTGCACGTCCCTGGTCAGTGATGCTGCTTCCCGCCAGGAATTTTATAACTATATGGAAGGGCTTTGTGTCAATGCCCATTTTACAAAGAATGGACGGATTGTGCCAGGGGACGCCCCGGCTTCCTGATGCATATTAAACAGCCGTTTTTTTCTTTTTTGCTTTATAGAAGTCCGCCAGCGTGCCAGCCACGCAGAACAGTACAAACATGCCTGTAAAATTAATCCAGATATCCCGGTATGCTGTTTTGGCTAATTCTTCCCTCAGCCCGCTGAACCACACATACGCAAATACCAGCAGCTGGGACGGCACATACGCAGCAAGATACCGCAGCACCAGCGGCTTGACTGGCAGGCTCGTGCACAGGGTAAAGGCTGTAAAGCCAATGAGCAGAACCATAGCCCTGTCCAGCTCGTGCCAGTTGCCGCCCGGGTCTTCCTGAATGCCGTTTCCAAGATATAAAATACTGTTTAATAACGTTATCAGCGTATAGATAACCGAATACGCCGCTGCCATATTTATCCATTTTTCCTTATTCATGATTTTCTCCCTTTCCGGCCTTATGCCCTGTCTGTTTTTATTTCTGTTTTTATTTCTTTCAAAATTCCCCTGAAAGCCTGTGTCACCAGCCTGCCGGTTTCTTCTGCGGTAAATACACACATATTTGTTGCACAAAGTACCGCGATGCCATGCGTATAAATCCACAGGTGGCGGTAGAGCTGTTCCGCCTCGTCCCGGGACAGCTGATACCCGTTTTGTGCAGACTGTAAAATATCCTGATAATTATCATCTATCACAGGCATTACATTGACAGCTGCCGGCCTGTGCCTGTGCTCTGTCATAAAAAGCAGCTGGAACAGCTTTGGCTCGTGAACGGCAAACTGAATGTACTGCGTTCCTGCACCTTTAAATGCCAGCTCCTGTGCCAGGCCTTTCCGGACATATCCGGCATAAACGGACCTGGCCGCTTTTTTTACTTCTTCCTGCACTTCTTCCATGCTCTGGAATACGGTAAACACAGGCCTTGCAGAACTGCCCAGCTTCGCGCCCAATGCCCTGGCAGACAAAGCTCCCATTCCATGCTCCCTCACAATATTCAGTCCGGCCTGTATGACTTCGTCTCTTGTAAATTTCGCCTTTGGCGGCATAGAATACCTCCTTGTTTTAAATGAATCGTTTTGCAACATATGTATCAAAACATCTGTTTTAAATATACGCCAAAAAAAATCCACTGTCAATAGGAATTTTAAAAAATCTCAGGATTGCATGATTTTATGATTGTATTTTTACAGTTTTTCTGTATAATAACATGTATGCAAAACGCATGCAGGATAACTGGAAATAACCGATATGAAAAAACAGGGAGAACTGTCATGAACAGACTGATTTTATATATTGCCATGTCTTTAGACGGCTATATTGCTGAAAAAGATGGAACGATTGGTTTTTTAGATGAAACGCCAGGGCCTTCGCCGGACCCTGGTTATGAGAACTTTTACAATTCCATGCAGGCAGTCATTATGGGCGGAAAAACCTACCGGCAGGTAAAATATGACCTTTCGCCTGAAAAATGGCCCTATAAGGGAATGCCGTGCTATGTATGCACACGCCGGCAAAACCAGCATGACCCGGATGTCACATTCACATCCCTGCAGCCGGGAAAACCATTGCTGGATTTTATTTTCCAAAAATACCCGGGAAATATCTGGCTGATGGGCGGCGGCGAAATTATCCGCTGCTTTATGCGCGAAAACCTGATTGACCAGTATTACATTTATGTAATGCCAGTGGCCCTTGGAGATGGAATCCCGCTTTTTTCTGCAGGATTCCCGAAAACGAACCTGAAATTAGAAAGCTGTAAAAATATCGGACAGATTACGGAACTGATTTACCAAAGGCGTGCTCCCAAAGGCTGACTCCCTGCATTCTGTCAGAAAATTTTCTGATAAGCAATCCGCGGGCTGCCATCCCGTACATAAATGCGCCCGCATTTCTGGAACCCGTTTTTTTCCAGCAGATGCTGCATAATGCCATTGTCAGCATGCGTATCTGCGCGGATATTGGATATCTTTTCTTCCCGCAGCCTTGCTTCACAAAATTCCAGGCAGATGCCGGACACATTGCGGAAGGTTCCATTGCCTGCCATCCGGTGCAGTGCTGCGTATGGCTTTTGATTCAGCCAGCTGCCCTGTTCTATCCGCCGGTAGGTGGCATCTTCTCCGATAATCAGGGCAAATACGGCACCCGTCCTGCAGCCGTCTGTCAGCACATAGCTGTTCCCGCTGCATATATCTGCTTTTATAATCTCCCCCGGCGGGTAATGGTCTCCCCACTGCCCGGGATTTCCGGACCTGCGCATCTTCTCCCTGGCATATTCATAAATACTGCAAATATCTTCCATATCCGAAAGTACTGCCCTGCGTATCATCATGTATGTTCCCTCCTGTCCCTGTCTGCTGAATATACCATTTGAAAGCCTGCAAGTCAAGCAGCATCCGGGAAACAGCCCGATTTATCCAGTGAATGCCCCTGGGGCAGACCCTGCAAAGTCCTGTGTGAACAGTAATGGCATCAGTTACGCCCTAATATCCATACTTCCTGCGGTATTTCAAAAACATAAACGCAGACAGTGCAAGCGCCATCAGCTCTGCTGCCGGTGTCGCCAGCCAGACGCCGTTTATGCCAAGCAGCACCGGAAGCACAAGCATGGCAGCCGCCATAAATACAAACGACCTCGAAAATGCAAGGACAGCCGAAACAATCCCGTTCGACAAAGCGGTAAACATCCCGCTGGCAAAAATATTAAATCCGATAAAAAACAGGGCTGTCGTGCATACGCGGTTGCCCGTAACTGCCAGCTCATGCACCGGATTATCCGGCCTGGCAAATACCGATACCAGCGGTTTTGTCAGCAGAAAAGAAGCTGCGGACGTCATTACGGAAATCACGGCAATGACCTTCAGGCTCACCGAAATCAGCGTTTTTAATTTTTCACGGTTTTGTTCCCCATAGTAAAAACTCAGCATGGGCGCGGCACCATACGAATACCCGGTATAAAGGGAGCTTGCAAACATCAGCACATACATGATAATCATGACAGCCGCAACCCCGTCCTCACCGGCATAATGCAGCATCATCCAGTTAAACATCATCGTAATGATTCCTGTAACAAGTGCCGTTGCCATTTCCGAACACCCATTTGCCGCCGCATTTGCCAGAACCCGGAGCCGGCATACCGGCTTTTTAAAATGCAGCAGGTTCTTTTTCCGGCTGAATACAAACAGGCCTGCAGCTGCTGTCACAGAATATCCAAGCCCTGTTGCCACCGCCGCCCCGCCGATTCCCATATCAAGCCATGCAAGGAACACATAGTCAAGCACCATATTCAATACGCCGCCTGTGACCGAGCAGATAAGGGAAAGCTTTGCCTTTTCGCTGGCAATCATATAAAGCGTAAAGTTGTTCATCAAAAGGATTGGCACGGTAAACAGCAGATAACGGCTTAAATATTCCACGCAGTATGCCTGTACATCCGCAGAAAGGTTCATTCCGGCAAAAACGGAATCCATAACCAGATACCCGGCTGCACACATCACGATTCCCACAGCGGCATTTACGAGAATCAGAAACGTAAAATCCTGCTTTGCCTCATCCGTTTTGTGCTCCCCCATTTTTTTCATAATCACCGCGCTTCCCCCGGTGGCAAGCATTGTGGAGACTGCGGTTACAAGCTGTATGACCGGCGCTGTCAGATTGATTGCCGAAAGCGCACCCGTTCCGATAAGATTCGATACAAACAGTCCGTCAGCCATCGTATAAAAAGACATGAATACGGTCATGGCAATGGTTGGCACGGCAAATTTCAAAATATTTTTCAAAGTTACAGGCTTTTCATATACATTTTGGTTTTCCATAAGCTTTTCCTCCGTTCACCCTGTATTTTCTTCCTGTGTACCGTATCTTAAACCGTACAGCCGCTGTCCAGTCAACCCCCTTTTTTTAATATATCATAAAAAAACCTTTTTCCTGGATGTATGGTCATGTATCAAAAAGCAGACAGTAAAAAAACGTATATTTTCACCATTCCTTTTGCTGTATTTTAAAAAATAAATTTAATCTTTATATTCCTGAAATTTATATAAAAAACGCCTTCCTGCCGGCTGCAAAAAATATAGCAGTCAGCAAAAAGGCGTTTCTCTTTAAATCTGATTTTATCAGGAATTTCGGCCCGGCACATGATACATCTGCTGAAACTCCTGCTTAATTGTTTCAAGCCTGGCCTGGTCTTCGGCACGCTGTTTCCTTGCTGCATCCTGAATCTGCTTTGTTTCCTCGATGCCTGATACAATCGTCTTCCATGTCGTCTCGAGCGTTTCTATTTTAATCGAGCTGCCGGAAGCAAGCTGTGCGGTATATTTGGACTGTTCAACCGTATTGCGGGCATTTTTAATCAGCATTTCATTTGTCTTCTGGTCAAGCGCGGACATGGCTTCTGCCTGAATACGCTGTCTTTTCAGCATAATTGCCTGTGCAAGCGCCTGTTTAAATACCGGAAGGGTAATAATAAATGCAGAATTGATTTTACGCACTAAATTCATATTACTGAATTCCATGGTCTTAATCATCGGAATGGACTGCATCGCTACGCTTTCGGCTGTCCGAAGGTCCTGGGTTCTCTGCTCTAACATCATCAGCGCCTGGTTGAGCGTTGTCAGCTCAAACTGAATGGACGTATCGCCGGAAGCTGCCATATCGGCTTCCCGCTGGGCAATATACTGCTGCAATTCCCTGCAGCCCTGCTCCCCGGCCAGGATATATTTTACCAGCTCATGGTAATAGCTGACATTGGCATCAAACATCTGGTTCAGATTGCGGTTGGAATCTTTGATTTCGGATTCGTACTGGCGCAGCTGCACATAGATTTTTTCCACCTCATCGCCCATGGAGTGATATTTATCCAGCACTTTATCAAGCTGCTTTCTCATATTTCCAAACAGCTTTGCAAAACGGCCCGG
Source organism: uncultured Eubacterium sp. (assembly GCA_910579075.1). Lineage (GTDB taxonomy): Bacteria > Bacillota > Clostridia > Lachnospirales > Lachnospiraceae > Eubacterium_J. The sequence goes on along the minus strand of CAJTSV010000006.1, from coordinate 54,341 downwards.
TTTTTCCTGTATCTCGTCGATATCAAATTTATCCATAATTTTTGCCAGCGTATTTAACATCTGGCTGGAATTGTCAATCTGGGACATATTCATGCTGTTTAGCACGACGTCCGAAGCCTTGGATATCTGCTCGGCAGCCTGTGCGCCAAACGTCACAATGGTTTCCAGGTTGTCAATCTCAATGGTGCTTGTCAGCGCATCCACTTCCGGCGAGCCGGTCAGCACTTCGTTCATCTGTGCGCGGTCTGATACAATATCATACTGTTCCACCACTTCTATTTCATTTTTTTCTGCCACGCTCCCTGCCTGTATGGCGGGCGCTGCTGTTTTGCTAAAATCCAGTCCCATGCTTATTTTCCTCTCTTAAATAATTTATCGCGCCATTTTGTGCGTGCCTTCCATGCAATCGTTTCCAGGTTCGGCACCTGCAGGTCATATATATATTCGCCTGCCTGATGTTCTTCCATCAGCGCTCCCTGAAAATGCTTCTCAACATTCTGATAGCCCGTCGGCACAAAAAACAGGACATCAAACCCGGCCCGGTTCAAAAATGCGGTAATAACCGCGTCCTGACGGGAAATCACGGCTTCCGATGTTGCGATATAAATCAGTTTTGGTATCTTCTGTGTAAAATCATATTTCTGAATCAGCCTTACAAGCTCCTTCGGCAGGTTCAGCACCTGTGCGATAATCGCATATTCCGCGCCATTTAAAAAGGTTCCCCGGATGACCTTCTGGTTAATGAGCAGCTCTAATTTATCCAGGATATGGTCCTGTATTTCTTCCCGCAGAAATCCATACGGATAATCCGGATGCGCTTTGATTTTCTCTTTTAAAAGACGCCCTCTTTTATAAAATTCCACTGCATGTGCCTTCATCGGATTGGCGGAATCGGGTTCGATAAACGGCACCTTTTTTATGACAAACGTATCGTCTGTAATCAGTTCCCGGATATCCTGCCAGTATTTGGATAGATTCCCGTCCTTTACGCCTGATATTTTGGCAAAAATAACCGGGATATACACCTGCCCGTCCGCTGTTTTAAAATTCGGCCTGTATTTTGCTTCTTCCCGCCACAGAATCGGTATTTCCTCATACATAGTCTGCAGCGTAAGCACATGCGCCTTTTGAAACTGCCTGGCACGGTACAGTCCAGAATCCTGGTACATCAGCGAATCCAGCTCGCGCTCCGCATGATAAGCAGCCGTTGCAAGACGCACATCTGTGCTTTCCTGCGGGAACAGCTTTAAATCCAGCGAATGTTCATAATGGATATCATACAAAAGGCGGTCTTCCAGGCAGCATCTGCGGTTCAAATCCGGGCACAGAATAAGCACATCCACAGGAAGCCGTGCCAGAAATCTGAGAAACAGCGCTTCGTTTGCATCCCTGCATCCGCCCAGATAAATAAAGCAGCTGATATCCGGCTCCTTCCAGCCCGCAAAAAGCTGTCCCTGATATCTTTTCAGCCAGCAGATAAGATAAACCGCCTGGCTGGTCAGCTTATTCAGGCTTCCAGCTTCCTGCCCCTGTGCAAACAGCACATCCACAAACGCCCTGCGCATCATGCGCTGCAGTTCCATATCAGCTGCATAAACAAGATTCGAAGACAAATCCTGTATCAGCTGTTCCAGCTTTGCATAATTGTTTCTGCGTACTGCCGCGATTTCTTCCGAAGAAGGCCGTCCGATGCTTTCGCTTATAATTACAAGGCCGCGGCCGCTGTTTTTCAAGTCCAGGCCGAACTGGTAAAGCTGTGCGGCATACGCCGTCTTATCCCATGCCCCGCTTATCCTGCAAAAGCAGTTGTAAAAAAAGCCCGGGTCATTTCCGCGCTGCGCCGGGCTTTTACGGATGTCCGAAAGCCCGCTGCTGTCCGCGCCCAGCCACGCATTGGTACAGCCGCTTCGCTGCGGGCGCTTTCCGTACAGCCGTTCCCTGTCTGCTTCGATGCGGATTTCGTCCCGTACCTGCTTTAAGCTGAAATCCTGCGGAAAATCCTTCATGCCTGGAAGCTTAAGCACATGCGAAAGCTTGGAAGCTGCATCCGATTTCAGGTAATCCGCATCCCCGGCAGGCTGCAGGAGCACCACGTCACAGCCGGCATTGGACAGGATGGAAATAATCATCAGCTCATAATAGCTGATGCTTCCCTCATACAGGATTTTGGGCACCTGGTTTTCACCAAGCTGGTTTACGATGCGTTCAAACTTATAGTACAGCCAGCACATGCATTTAATATATGCATTTTTCAGCATATATTCCGTCTTGCCTGATTTCTGGAGTAAAAACAGCGCATCATACAAAGAGAGCGCGACATTTTCCCGCTGGTGGTCATTCATCCTTGGCAGCCATTTTTTCAGGCCCGATGCGATAAACCCCGTGTCCATTTCAAAATACATGCCCATCATTTCATTATAATAAGAAAGGTTCTTTTCATCCGGATTTTGCAGGCGCCCTTCGATGATAACACCGTTTCTGCGCGCCGTCTCATAGTACTGGCGGATAAACCGGCCGATTTCATCCGAATAGCCGTTTATCCGGTAAAAGTATACCCCTGGAGTTTCCCGTTCGTTTAACTGTCTGAAATAATCATTCAGATTTTGAATTTCTATATGCCGAAACATTGATTTCCACCTTCAGTCTGTTCTGTCTGATGCTCCTGTCTGATATTCCTGCCTGGCTTTCCTTTATTTATGCCAGATGCCGCCTGTTATAAAAATCCACGCAGAAACATCCGGATATTTTCATAGCCAACGGCCAGGTTGATATTCTGTCCCCGGTCAAAGCCTGCCGTGCTGATGCCGATAACGTCCCCCTGCATATTTAACACAGCCCCGCCCGAGCTTCCGCTGGAAATCGGAGCTGTAAACTGTATCATTTCCACCCCGTCAATCATGCGGAAGCCGGAAATAATGCCATTCGAAACCGAATTAAACAGCCCCAGCGGGCTTCCGATTGCCACTACCGTCTGGCCGCGTGCCAGTTTTTTTGCTCCATCATATACCGGCAGCGGATTTAATTTCCTCTGGATGCGCAAAAGTGCCAAATCCAGCATTGTATTATATTTAATCAGTTCATCTGTCCGGTACTCCGTGCTGTCGTTTTCAATACGCACGGAATACGAATACCCGCCCCTCGCCACATGGTCGTTTGTCAGTATGTAGCCATCCCTGCCTGCCATAATGCCGGAGCCGGCTCCGATGCTTTTCCCGTCCTTATCATATACCGTAATCATGACAATGGAAGATGCAAGGGCAGCCAGCTGTTCAAAACTCTTTTCTGCCGCCGGCTGGCTTATCGGATGCCGGTACTGAAAATCCTGCCGGTGCTGCGGCTCCTGCTGCGAATGCCTTCCCGGATGCCGGGGAATTTTTACAATAACTCTGCCGGTGTTATCTTCCGGGCCCGCGCACGGACGGTACGCCGGAATTTCTGCATGACTAAATTCCCCAATCACTGCTGCTTTCGAAAGCGCCTGGTTCTGTGCTCCCTGTACATCTTCCCGGCTCTGAAGCAGCAGGACATCGCACCCGGCCTGTGCGAGAAAATAATAAAACAGGTATTCCTGCTCCTTTCCTGCATTATCTGCCACAACCTTGATACAGCTGTCCGCATTCCACTGCCGCAGGCCGCCCAGGACAAAGTCATGCCAGTACAGCAGCTTTACGATAAAATTTTTCATCATGGAATCCGTCACGGAATCCCTGCGGCTGCGGTAAATCTCTGCCGCCCTGCGGCATGCTTCCCCAAGCTGCATGGCGAGCCTGTCATTGGTACGGCTGATGCTGTCCTGACGGGTGCGTATGATTTTCTTCCCGGACTCTGCCCAGCAGTCACAGCAGCCTTTGTAACGTTCTGCTTCCTCTGCGGACAGCAGCTTTGGCAGACCGGCGCACCTTGCATAATACAGCTTCCCGGCCCGCATCTGCTGCGACAGCTTTGCATCCATATTCAAAAGCGCATCCCTGCAATGCCCGTTCCAGCCAAGCAGACGCACAAAACAGGGGGACTTGCTGTTTTGCAGGACACTGGACCGTCTGTCTGCAAAACATTCGATTGTATTGATAACTGCCTGTTCCATTTCATCACCTTATGACTGCATTTGTTTTCCTCAACCCTCTCTGCTGCCTATTTTAGGTAACAGTTCAGCCTTTGGCTAAACTGTTACGGAATCCAGCCCATGGGAATTCGCTTTGCGAAGGGCTGGATTCACTCCTGGTATCATTTACGCATTCTTACGGACTTTGCAGCATATGCAAAGTCCTGGGCTGAACTGTTACTATTTTAGCACATATTTCTATTTTTCGCTACCATTTCATAAGAATATATGCTATATTATGCTCGTGTGGTTACTGGTCACGGAGTGAACAGTAACCTGGAATCAAAAAAATACATAAAAAACCAAAAAGGAACCGACACTATGAAAAATGCTTCCCTTTATTACAGCACTGGTCCTCTCCTCTACTGCCCTGCAAACCGTGAAACCATTGCCCCGTCCATTACCGGCCAGAAATTCGGACGCAGCTTTTCCCTGGCACTGTGCCTGGAAGATACCATCCAGGACTCCTGCGTAGAAGCCGCCGAGCAAAGCCTTGCCGCTTCCCTGCACAGCATCTGTACCGCCCGGGAATACAGGAATTTTTACCTGCCGAAAATATTTATCCGCGTGCGCAGCCCGCAGCAGATTGTGCGGGTCAGGCAGCTGGCCGGCAGCAGCGCTGCACTTATCAGCGGATTTATCATTCCCAAATTTTCTCCGGAAAATGCAGACGAATACATACAGGGCATAATCCGTGCAAATGAACAGTCCTCTGTCCCGGTTTACTGCATGCCGATTTATGAAAGCGCCTGCCTGACAGACCTGCGCAGACGGCCTGATATTTTATATGCACTGAAAGAAAAGCTGGCTGCCATAGAAGAACTTGTGCTGAATATCCGTGTCGGCGGAAATGACCTGTGCCATCTGTTTTCCGTGCGGCGGCACGTCCACGAATCGATTCACCAAATCCGCCCGGTAGCTGATATTTTTTCAGACATTGTGACTGTCTATGGCATGGATTATGTCATATCCGGCCCTGTTTTTGAATATTACAGCGGGGATGGCTGGGAAGACGGGCTGCGCCGGGAAATCGCAGATGACAGGCTGTGCGGGTTTATTGGAAAAACGGTTATCCATCCAAACCAGATTGAAACCGTAAACCGTGCATACCAGGTTACGCCAAAAGACTATGCGGACGCGAAAAGCATTCTGGACTGGGATGCGCACAATGCTTCTTATGTATCAGCAAATCCTTCCAGGGAGCGCATGAACGAGAAAAAGACCCATACGAACTGGGCAAGACAGGTGTTATTTCTGGCTGAAGCATTCGGATGTGCGCAGACAGACTGACACATCCCTGCTTCATGCCGGATAGCCCCTAAAACTGCCAGAACAGGAACGATTTTATATAATTAAATCAGAATTATCCCTGCTTCTGGCTTACGCCCTGACCGCTTCGTATAAATCCATCTGCATCTTTTCTTCAAAATATTTCCGCAGCCACAGATTCCGCTCCCATTTTTCCCGTGGATAATGCCCGTACCTGCTTTTCACATCGTTCATCCGCTCCTCAAGCGTCACGATGCCATCGGCTTTTGCAATGGAATCACACAGCTGAATCAGGTAATCATAATCGCCCTGTACCTGGGCTTCTAACAGCATTTTCATTTCTTCCTGTGCCTGTTTTGGTATGTCAGCCGGCCCGATATAATCGGAAAGCCTTTTTATCTGAAACGAATGGGACAGCGCAATTCCCGCAGCATTTTTATAGCCCATATCCATCAGGTAATGATACCCGTCATAGACATGTGCCAGTCCGCTGATGCCATACCTTCGCCCGATATCATGCAAAAGCCCGTATACATATGCCCGCTCCGGCTCCAGGCCCGGGCAGCGGGAAGCAATGCGCCTGGCGCTTTCTGCAGCATACCGGCTATGCTGCACCCACGGCCCCGGATTGCTTTTGGACGCTTCTTCCAGCAGAAACTGAGCCATGGAATCATACGGTTCCGGCTCCAGGCCGCACAAACGCTCTAAAACCTGCGTTTCCCGCGCAATCATCACAAGGTCAAAAACATCCTGCAGATGACAGGCTTTATTTGCGGCTATCGCTTCTTCCGGGCGGACCAGACGCAGCACAAAGCCAGCTTCTTTTTCGTATTCGTCCAGATTCTGGTTTCCCGCTGTTTCCTGCACGCTGCCGAAATAATAAACATTCTGCTGTTCAAATACCACATCTTTCTGGCGGGCGCTTTTCTGGCACCGGAGCACGCTTCCATACTCCTGAATGGATTCCGGCCAGACCAAAAGCCCGGTTTCCTCCTGCACTTCCCTCACAAGCGCCTGCTGCGGCTGTTCCCCATCCCGGATTCCGCCGCCCGGAAATTTATAATATCCGTATTTTCTGCTGTAAACCATAGCCAGCCTGCCATCTTCCATCCGGATAATAGCTCTTGCCGAAGGCCGCCTGCAGGGTACATCCGACCTGGCATAATTTTTAATATCCATGGCAAAAAGTGTTTTCATTATTTTTCTTCCTTTCCTGCTGTTTCAAAGACTGCCATGCATTCCTTCCCATGGCACGCCATGCCGCATGCTGTCACAGGATTCCATCCGTTTAAAAACGGCAGGTTTTTGTACCCTTTTTCCTGAATCTGGCACATGGCCGCCCTGCAGCCGGCTTTTAGATTTCCATTTTCCGCGTATTTCAGCTCAATGACAACGGCCCGCTTTTCCGAAGGCATTTCGATACAGATATCTGCATACCCCATGCCGCTTTCCCTGTTCGAAATGGTTTTCCAGTCCTCGCGAAAACGCAGCAGCCCCAGCAGGAATCCATGGTAAAAATTCTCTTTCAGCTCTTTGCGCACAGCCGTGTCCCTGACACTGACCGTCTCAATTAAAAACTGTGTGAAAATCTGCTGCACAGCTGCGGCATCCGCATTCTGGAATGCCTCACAAAAAGCTTGCAGCCGTTTTTTATCCGCCCTTGCCTTTTCCTGCATCCATTCCCGAATCTGCGTCATGAAAATATTATGAATTTCCCTGTTTGGAATCGCAAGCTGGCGCATATTCCCTGCGGCTTCCCCGCGCTGTGTCAGATAGCCGGCAGCAAACAAAATTCCCCAGACATTTTCCACATCGTCATACAGCTCTTTGTAAGTCAGTTCTTCGCGGACCGCTTTCCAGACCGGCTCGCCTGATATCAGGCGCTCGACTTCATCCCTTGTACCGGAAGATGCTTTTTCAAGCAGTTTTTTTACGGCATCATTGCTGCTTGTATTAGACCAGTAATCCTGAGGCGGCAGCGATGGCTTTGCCAGAAGCTTTCGGACATAGCTGATAACATCCCAGGGGCAGTACACATCCGTATCGCCAAAACGATATCCGTCATACCATTCCCGGATAATCTCATATTTTCCGCCCAGGTGATAATCATCCAGCATTTTTTTTACTTCATCATCGGTAAATCCGAAATAAGAGCTGCACTCCGCATCGGTAATGGAAAACAGAATCATATTGTTCAGCCCTGTAAAAATGCTTTCCTTGGAAATCCGCAGGCATCCGGTCAAAACCGCAAAATACAGGCTGTCATTTGTCTTTAAAGCCTGTTCAAACAGACTCCGCACAAGAAACAGCATCTGGTCATAATATCCCTGCTCTTTTGCCTTCGCCAGGGGAACATCGTACTCATCTATGAGCAGAATCACCTTGCGGCCATAGTGCTTTTCCAGCAGAACCGTCAGTGTCCTCAGGCTTCCCATCAAAACCGGCTGCGGCATGGCATAGACTCCCTGCCCGGTTTTATCAACTGTAATCAGCTGTTCATAAAGTTCTTTTTCCCTGTCAGAAAGCTTATCACTGGAAAGCAGCTCCTCAAACCGCAGCGCCTCACTGCCGATTACGGCACACAAAACTGCACGGGCCGTCTCATAATCTGCACCGTTCACGCTCTTTAAGCTGACTGACACAGCCGGAAACCTTCCCATATATGCCCTGCAAAGACTGGTGTCTTTTGAAATCTCTGTTCCGTCAAAAGCCGGTTTTTCCTGGCCGAATTCAAAAAAATGCCGGAGCATGGACATATTCAGTGTTTTTCCAAAGCGGCGCGGGCGGGTAAACAGATTCACTTTTCCCCTCTTTTGCAGCAGTTCCCGAATCAGGGCCGTCTTATCGACATAATAATAGCCTTCTGTACAGATTTCTTCAAAATTTTCAATTCCTGCCGGAAGCATTTTCATACCCATGCCATACATATTTTTCACCCCCTGGCTGTTATCCATCACCATCATTCCACCGCTTTCAGGGACTCCGCCATATTTATCTTTTCCAGCTTGAAATACATAACGCCGTTTACAAGCATCGCGAAGCAGAACGTCAGCAGAAGGCTCCATGCGCAGCTGCCTGGCAGGATAAGTGTCCGGAACGACAGCATATCAATTTTGACCTGGTACATGACAAAGGCGTGCAGCCCTTTTCCAAGGCCCAGCCCGAGCAGTGCCCCTATCGCAGTCAGCGCCAGGTTTTCCCGGAACACATAGTCTGCCGTTTCCCTGTCATAAAAACCAAGCACCTTAATGGTGGCAATCTCACGGATGCGTTCCGTAATGTTAATATTCGTCAGGTTATACAGCACAATAAAAGCAAGGCTTCCGGCGCAGACAATAATCAGCAGCACAATATAATCCATGCTTCCCATCATAGACCTGATCCGCTCCACCATATCCCCGGTAATCGAAACTGCCAGTACATTGTCCTGGCCGGAAAGCTGCGCGGCCGTCTCATGAATATCCGCGCCTTCGGTTACGCACACAAAAGCACTTTTAAACTCCGGCTCTTTTCCAAGCTGGCTTTGGTATGTTTCCCGGTTTATGTAGATATAATTATAGACAAAATTTTCACAAAGCGCCGATATTTTTACCGGAAAGCTGTTCATGCTGTTATCGCGCAGCGTCACCGTATCTCCCGGGCGGATTCCAAGGCTTTCTGCAATTTTTGCACTCAGCACGGCTTCCCCGCCTTTTGGATAGCCAATGGGTTCCCCGTCCTGCGTATGAAGGTTTAAAAACATGCTGTTTTCCTGTACATCCTCCGGGACTTCCAGATAGACGGATTTTGTCCTGCCGTTAAAATCCAAATCCACGCTTTCTTCCAGGCGGCAGGAAATACGGTCAATCCTTCCATCTGACCCGGCTTTTAACGCTTCCATATCCGGCTTTTGCACCCCGTTGGCAAACGTAATGCCAATGTCATAAATCTGGACCTGCTCATACTGCATGCCCGCGATATCCGATACGGAATCCCGGATTCCAAACCCGGTGACCAAAAGCGCCGTACAGCCGCCAATGCCAAGCACCATCATAAAAAACCGTTTTTTATACCGGACAATATTGCGCATGGACACCTTGTGCAGGAATTTCATCCTGCCCCAGAGAAACGGCACATATTCCAGAAAAATCCGCCTGCCGCTTTTGGGTGCCTTCGGACGGATTAAATCGGCCGCAGCGCTGTGCAGCTCGTGGCGGCAGGAAGCATAGGCCGCCCCTGCGGAACACAAAAGCGCAGCCGCCATCGACAGGACAGCCAGCCACGGGTCAAAGAAATATGAAATATCCCCCATGCTGTACATAATGCTGTAGCCCATCCAGATAACCTTCGGGAACAGCCATGTGCCGCCCGCGCAGCCGGCTGCTGCCCCGAGCATTGCGGCTGAACCGGCATAAAACAGGTATTTGCCCATAATCGCGCCGTCCCCATAGCCTAGCGCCTTGAGCACGCCAATCTGCGTGCGCTGCTCCTCTACCATCCGGTTCATCGTGGTCATGCAGACAAGCGCGGCCACAAGAAAAAAGAATACCGGAAATACATCCGCAATTGCCGCCACGATATTGGCATCGCTTTCATAACAGGCATATCCGATGTTTGTATTTCTTGTCAGCACATAAGAATCCGGCTTTTCCAGCTCTGACAGCTCCGCTCTGGCATCCTCGATTTTTGCCTGTGCATCGGACGTTTCTTTTTCAAATTCTGCCTCGGCATCGGCGTATTCTGCTTTCGCATCCGATAACTCCTTCTTTCCCTTTTTCCAGTCAGCCCGGCCGTTTTCCAGCTCCTTTTGTGCATCCGCCAGTTTCGTGCGTGCCTTCGCCAGCCTGCGCCGCCCGTCTGCCAGCTGCGCCTGGCCGCTTTCCAGCTCTGCTTTCGCTGCCGCAAGCTCCCTGCGCCCGCTTTCCAGCTCTCTTTGCGCATCGTCCAGCTGCTGCTTTCCCTGCGAAAGCTGTTTCCTGGAATGTAACAGCTGCTGCCTGTTCCTTTCAAGCTCTGCGCTTGCGGCTTCCAGTTTCTTTCTGCCTGCCGCAAGCTCCCCTTTCCCGGCTTTTATCTGCTTTTTTCCTGCCGCAAGCTGGGCGAGGGCATCTGCCACCTGTCCAAGGCCGTCCTGAACCTGGGCCCGGGCGTCCTGCAGCTTTTCCTGTCCTGACTCGATTTCCCGGATGCCTGCCGCAAGCTGCTGCATGCCTTCTTCGATTTCCTGTTTTGCAGCCTGAAGCTGCTGTGTGCCTGACTCGATTTCCTGCTTTCCAGACGCTGTCTGTGCAAGGCCCGCTTCGGTCTGCTGCTTTGCAGCCTGTACCTGCTGCATGCCTTCTTCGATTTCCTGCTTTCCAGATGCTGCCTTTGCAAGGCCCGCTTCTATTTCAGCCAGCTGTGCCCCGTACTGCTCCCGGTCTGCCTGTCCGCTGGCATATGCCTGCTCCAGCTGTGCTTTCTGTCTGTCCAGTGCCGCCTTTTGGCTTTCCAGTTCCTGTTCTTTGGATTGCAGCTGTGATTCCTGTGTTTCCAGGGATGCTGCCTGGCTTTTTAAGAATTCTTCCTGCTTTGCCAGTTCTGCTTTTTTTTCTGCCAGTTCTGTTTCCTGCCGCGTTAACGCTTCCTCTTTGCCGGACAGCTCCGCCTTTTGGCTTTCCAGTTCTTTCTTTTTCGCGTTCAGTTCTGTTTCCTGCGCTTCCAGGGATGCCTTCTGGCTTTCCAGTTCTTTCTTTTTCGCGTTCAGTTCTGTTTCCTGTGTTTCCAGACGGGTTTCCTGCTCTTTCAGCTCTGCTTCTCTGGCAGGCAGCCCTTCCTGCTGGCTGCGGATGTCCTGTCCTGCCTTTGCAATTGCAGCCTTGCCGTCTGCAAGCTTTTTCTCATTCACTGCAAGCTCCTGCTTTTTCTGGTCAAGCTGCGCCTGTGCACCGGCCAGCTTCTGTTCGTTTTCCCGCACCTGTGCCCTGCCGCCTGCCAGCTCCTTTTCATGCTCCCGCAGCTCCTGCTGCCCGTCTGCATATTCCTGCTGTCCGCCGGAAAGCTTTTTCTGTGCATCCAGCAGTTCCCGCCGTCCGTCGGAAAGCTCCTTTTGTGCATCCTGGATTTTACGGTGCGCATCGTCCAGTTCTTCCTGTGCTTCTGCTTTTTTGCTGTCCAGTTCTTCCTGTGCATCGTCGATTTCCTGCTGCGCGTCGCCTGTCAGCCTCTGATAGCGTGCCAGTGCAAGCGCCTGCGTTTTTTCTTCCATGCCATCCAGAATGGAATCGATATAAGCTTCGTATTCATCGGTATAAACGTCATATTTCTGCTTTGCGGTCACATAGATTTCCGTCAGGTAATCACAGCTGAACGCATCCTGCGGCACATATAAAAATGCCGTAACCTTTCCATCCCCGACAGACGACGTGCCGCGCTCAAAATTGATATAATAAGGAGAACGCACAATTCCGACTGCCGTAAATGTGCGCTCTCCAAACATATCGAGCGTATCTTTCTCATTATTATCCGTAACTGTAATTTTTGTCCCAATCGCTTCGCTGCCATACTGCGCCGAGTCCAGCAGGCACTCATCCGCGCGCTGCGGCATCCTTCCGGCTGTAACGACAATCCGGCTGATAGATTCGGGCACGGTATGGAATTTATAAACAGACTCATTCCCGTCCCCGGCATCACAGAGCGCATCTACAGAAACTGCCCCTTCCGCATCGGCTGTTTCTTCCATTTCTGCCAGCTGTCCGGCATCCCCTTTTTCAAATCCGATATCCGATAACAGGCGCAGGTCAAAAAAATTCTGTTCGGATAAATACGCATTTTCTGTTTTTATCATCGCAGGCGTTGTTGCCTTCAGCCCGGAAAACAGCCCCACGCCCAGCATTACGATTGCAAAAATGGCAAGGTAGCGCCCAAGGCCCGCCCTGATTTCCCTGACCGTCGTTTTTATCATCCCACTGTTCATGCATCTGCTCCTGTCTTTACCACTCGATTTCTTCTACCGGCACAATATTCCGGTTCTGCTCCATGCTGGCAACCGTTCCGTTTTTTACCGTAATGACGCGGTCTGCCATGGCGGTCAGCGCCTGGTTGTGCGTAATGACCACGACCGTCATCCCCTTTTCGCGGCAGGCATCCTGCAGCAGACGGAGCACGGCCTTTCCGGTTTCATAATCCAAAGCCCCGGTCGGTTCGTCGCACAGCAGCAGCTTCGGATTTTTGGCAAGCGCCCGCGCAATGGCGACCCGCTGCTGCTCCCCGCCGGATAACTGCGCCGGAAAATTCCCGGCCCTGTCCTTTAGGCCGACCATTTCAAGAACCGTGCCTGCATCCATCGGATTTTTGCAAATCTGAGCCGCCAGCTCTACATTTTCCAGTGCCGTCAGGTTCTGCACCAGGTTGTAAAACTGAAAGACAAATCCAATATCGTGACGCCGGTAAGCGGTCAGCTGCTTTTTCCCAAATGCAGAAATGTCCGTGCCATCCAGCAGCACCTGTCCTGCCGAAAGCGAATCCATCCCGCCTAAAATATTTAAAATCGTCGTCTTGCCCGCACCGGATGCCCCGACGATAACACAGAATTCGCCTTTTTCAATGACAAAATTCACGTCCCTTAATGCTTCAATATCGACCTCGCCCATGTGGTAGGTTTTGCTGACTTTTTTGAACTGTACGAATGAACCCATGCTTTTGCTCCGTTCTTTTTTCTGCTATTTCAGACAGCTTCCCATCGTTTCTGATTCTGCCTTTGCCAGGCACATCTTTTTGTAAAAAGCAATCCCAATGCACAATACCTTCTGATACCCCTGCCTTTGCACCCTGCGCGCATACTGGTTACGTTCTATCTGCGCAAGTGCCTTCCTGCACTCCTGCTCAAGCGTGCTTTGGCTGCCCGCTGTTTTTGCTTCTACAACTGCTGCCCGGCGGTTTCCCCTGTCTTTGATAACCAAATCAGTCCGGCCCAGCCCGTTTTCATAATTCGATTCCACCGCATAGCCTGCGCTGGAAAAAAGCCCTGTCAGAAATGCATGGTAAAAGCTCTCCCGGTAATCAAAATAGCTGATGGTATCAAACAGCAAATCCGATAAAATTCCGGTCAGCTTATCCATATCCGCATTCCACAAAGCAGCAAAAAGCGTCCTGCGGTCACTTCCTGCGGCCTTTTTTTCAAACCATTCTGCCACGCTTTTACGGAAAATATCTTTCACTTCCTCGTTTGGTATGCGCAGTGCCGTCTCTCCTTCCAAAAGACAGTCATCGCTTAAAAGCTCCTTCTTATGTACCCTGGTCAGATATCCGGTCATATAAAGCAGGCTCCACAGGTTTGACTCAGAAGATTCCATAACATCGTAAGTAAGGTTTTCTGAAATCCTTTCTTTTATATAAGCCCCGTTTAAAAGTGTTTCAAATTTTTCTTCTGCGGAAAATCCAGTCCGGCTTAAAAACCTGCCAATAACTGCATTATCACTCGTATGCTCCCAGAAATTTTCCGGCTTTTGCAGCTGGCCGGCTTTCAGCTTTTTGACATAATTGAGCACATCCCATGGACAGTACATATCCATGCCGCCAAAATTATAGCCATCATACCACTGGCGGATAATTTCTGCGTGGCCTTCGCATTCCATATCTGCAAGCAGCTGTTCCACTTCTTTCTGAGTAAACCCGAAAAACTGGCGGAATCCTTTATCTGAAACGGTATTCACCACAAAATGATTTGCTCCTGTAAAGATGCTTTCCTTTGCAATACGCAGGCAGCCCGTCAGCACGGCAAACTGCAGGTGCGGATTATCCTTGAGCGCCGTACTGAACATGGTACGCATAACATCCATCATTTCCGCATAATAATGGCCGCTTTCTGCCTTTGCAGCCGGCACATCATATTCATCTAACAGCAGAATTACCTTCCGTCCATAATGCGCATGCATCAGCTTCATCAAAAAGCGCAGCGCATTGCGGACCTCGGTGCTGCCTGCTTCCCCTGCTTTGAGCTGCAGGAACTGCTGCCGCTCCTGGATATCCAGGGTTTCATCCCGCCCCAGGTAAGCATGGTCCCGGCACAGGCCGGCCAGCTCATATGCCAGCTGCCCATACGCCGTGTCAAACGCCAGCCCGCCCACGTCCTTCAGCGTCAGATACAAAACCGGAAACTGGTTCTGCCATTCTGCACACAGCTTTTTCTCATGCGAAATTTCCAGTCCCTCGAACAGGCTCCTGCTGTCTTTTTGTATATCGAAAAATTCAGCCAGCATGCTCACTGCCATTGTTTTTCCAAACCGCCTCGGCCGGGTAAACAGCATGATTTCCGTTCCCCGCGCATCCAGCAGCTGTTTAATAAGTCCTGTTTTATCAATATAATAGCTGCCCTGGGCACGTACCTTGGCAAAATCAGAAATTCCTACCGGAATTGACGCTGTGTTCATTGCGGGGCCTCCTAAACTGATTCATAAAATAAATCATAGCATATCTGTGCCGGGAGTTCAATACGGCAGATCAATTTGCAATAATGCGGTACTGCATCTGATAGCCGGAAAGAAACCGGTTCAGAACTTTTGCCGAAGCTTCCAGCTGCCCTGCTGCCTTTACCAGGTCAGAACCTTTTAATTCTATCAGGTATGCCATGCCTGTTTCTTCCTTTGATATGATGCAGGGCGCATGTTTCGCGCACAGCGATGGAAAGCCCTTCAGCGGCATTCCTCTTTCCCACCTTCCCCCTCTGGCTCCTGCAAATCCACAAGCCTGTCAAAATCCTCGTTAATAACTTTTGATATTTCATCGATTCTTTCATTCTGAATCATGCAAATCTCTGAATCCATGCAGTTTTCCATTGTGCCATCTTTTGCAAACCACGAATCAATCCAGAACATATCCGGTATCACTTTACTGGCCAGGGCTGCTCAAAGTCTCCAGTCAGATAAATGATTCTGTTTTATCCCGCAATTCCGGGATGTCCTCGCTGATAATCTCCCAAATGAGCCGGAGATTTACGCCCTCATAGTCGTGGACAATGCGATTTCGCAGACCATACAGGGAATTTCCGGATGGGACTCTGCAAAGGAAGTATCCACAACACGGCACAGCTCTCCCAACTGGCTGAGTTTGAAAAGACCGTTGTCCTATCCTTTCTTCTTTCCATCAGCAGGCACCTGCAGCTTAAACACATCCCCGCAGTGCAGCTGCACAAGCCGCTCTCCCAGCACCGGCTTCATCAGGCCTATCGCATCCTGCCCGGTACAGTGTCCGGTGTAAAACACTATGCCCGTGGCTGCCAGTTCTTCTGCCGTGCGCAGGATGATGTCCTTTTCCTGCTGTGTATAACCTGTCTTTTTCATCATATGAAACCCGCTGATAACCGCATCCGGGTACCCGCCGTATTCTCCGTTATATTTATCCAGGATGTTTAAAATTCCGTTATGCGCACAGCCGCTTATAAGCACCGTTTGAGACTCCCGTACCACCAGGCACTGCTCATGTACAAAGGCATCCTGTATCATCTGCCCCTCCTGTTTTTGGGACAGCACAAGATTGCCCTGCGGCCAGAACCGCCTTCCGGAAATATCCGAAAAAAGAGACAGCTCTTTATCAATATCAAGCCTGCCTTCGGTCAGCCGCAGATTGGCAAGCCGCCCAATCTGCTTATCGATGCCGATATAACGCCCGCCGTGATAATAATCCCCAAGCGCCGCCCTGTGCATGTAAATAACCGCACTGCTGTTGATATCACAAAAAGCCAGCAGCCCGCCTGCATGGTCATAATGCCCGTGGCTGATAACCACCGTATCTGCGCGGGACAAATCAATGCCCATCTTTTGCGCGTTCTGCACCGTTTTTTCACTTTTCCCGGTATCTGCGAGCACCCTGTGATGCTCCGTTTCGATATAGACGCTGAACCCGTGCTCATATGCACAGCCCGCCTGCCCGCAGGTATCTTCCATCAGTACCGATATTTTTATCATTTCATTTCTCCTTTCCTGCAAACGCAAAGTCCTGTGTGAACAGTAACGTTTACTCCGCTGCAGACAGGCAGCCGAATTTTTTTAATTTACAAATCCATCCACAGACTGTATAATAAAAAAGTCACTGTTCACACCCTGCCAGCCCGCAGAAATAAAATCCAGGCATTCTTACAGCATGCCCCGTGCACGGAATCCGGGCAGATGCCTGTCAGGGCTGATATTACATACCAAAAAGGAGATACCTTCATGATAACTGCTGTCAGCCAGTTTTTTACATCCGTATTTCATACGGTCTATTTTATTCTGTGGGGCGATTTGATTACCATCCCGCTGCCTGGCAAAAGCTCGCTCGGGCTTTCGCTGCTCGTACTTATCCTGATTCCATCCGGAATCTATTTTACAATAAAAACCCGGTTTCTGCCACTGCGTCTTTTTCCCGAAATGCTGAAAATCACGACGGAAAAAAAGTCCGCTGCAAAGGATGACGCCCAGGGCCCGAAGGATGCCATCTCAGGCGTGCAGGCCCTGATTGTATCGACGGCCACGCGCGTCGGCATGGGAAACCTGGTCGGCGTTGTAGCTGCCATCTCTGCGGGCGGCGCAGGAGCAGTATTCTGGATGTGGCTGATTGCGCTGCTTGGTTCTTCCACTGCTTTTGCAGAAGGCACCCTGGCACAGATTTACAAGGAAAAAGACCCGCTTTATGGCGGATTCCGGGGCGGGCCGGCCTATTACATACACCATTTTTTCAAAAAAGATGCAAAAAATGGCAGGCGCTCTGTCATCGCATGCCTGTTTGCCCTGTCCGGGCTGATTTGCTGGTGCGGCATCAGCCAGGTCATTGGCAACTCGGTTTCGTCTGCCTTTGAAAATGCCTTCCATATCCCGCCGCTTTATACGACGATTGTACTCGTTGTTTTTGCAGCTGTCATCGTGCTGCGCAAAAATGCCACCGTAAAAGTACTGGATATTATCGTGCCGGTAATGGCAGCCTGCTACTTTGTCATTACCATATTTATTATCCTGAAAAATGCCGGGCAGCTTCCGGCTGTATTCCAGCGGATTTTCCTGGAAGCCTTCGGCCTGCGCCAGGCTGTGGCAGGCGGATTCGGCGCGGTACTGATGAACGGTGCCAAACGCGGGCTTTTTTCCAACGAAGCCGGTTCCGGCTCTGCCCCGTGTGCCGCTGCCGCAGCAGATATCAGCCATCCGGCCAAAGAGGGCCTGTTGCAGGCATTCGGCGTGTTTATCGATACGATTGTCATCTGCAGCTGCTCTGCCATGATTATGCTGCTGACCCCTTCCGGGCTGACAGACGGGCTGGAAGGCATGGACCTTTTACAGGCTTCGATGCAGTATCATATGGGAAAAGCCGGCGTGGTTTTTATTGCAGCTATCTTATGGCTGTTCAGCTTTTCCACCTTTATCGGCATCCTGTTTTATGCAAGGTCCAATGCAGCCTACCTGTTCGGGGATAACTGGCTGTCACAGACGCTGTACAAAATTCTGGCCCTGATTATGCTTTTTATCGGCGGCATGGCTGCTTATACGTTTGTCTGGGATCTGGGAGATGTCGGCATCGGCCTGATGACGATTTTTAACATGACAGCGCTGATTCCGCTTGCGCCGCAGGCAGTGCAGTCGCTTGCGGATTATGAACGAAGGAAAAAAAGCGGACAATTATAATACAGCGTCCTGCTGGCTTTATCCGCAGCCAGCAGGACGCTGCATTTATTCACGCAGTATTTTATCCATTGCCTTCCCCTTTGCAAGCTCATCCACCAGCTTATCCAGGCGGCGTATTTCCTGCATCAGCGGTTCTTCGACGTTTTCCACCCGGACGCCGCAGACCACGCCTTTTATCAGGACTCTTTTTTCATTCATCTGAGGGGCGTTTTGGAAAAACGCCCCATAAGAAACCTGTTTTCCATTCATTTCGTCCAGCTGCTGCTGGCTGTAGCCGGTCAGCCATTTTGTCACTTCGTCTACTTCTTCCCTTGTCCTGCCCTTCCTCACGGCTTTATCCACAAGAAGCTGGTAGACCTTTGCAAAATCCATTCCGTATACTTTTTCACTGTCCATTTGCGGCTTCTCCTTATTTCGTGCCAAAAATCCGGTCTCCCGCATCGCCAAGGCCCGGACAGATATAGGCGTCCTCATTCAGGCAGCGGTCTACGCAGCCGCAGTACAGCTGCACATCCGGGTGTGTTTGATGAAGGCGCTGCACGCCTTCCGGTGCTGCGATAATGCTCAGGAATTTAATGGTTTTCCCGCCATGCTCTTTGATAAAATCCACGGCTGCCACTGCCGAGCCGCCGGTTGCAAGCATCGGGTCCAAAACGGCAATCGTGCGCTCCTCAATCGGGCTTGGCAGCTTGCAGTAGTATTCCTGCGGCTCATGCGTCTCATGATTGCGGCACAGCCCGATATGACCGACCTTGGCGCTTGGCACCAGCGTCAGTATACCGTTTACCATGCCAAGCCCGGCACGCAGTATCGGCACAACGGCCAGTTTTTTCCCGGATATCATCGGCGTCTGGCAGGTTTCCAGCGGTGTTTCCACCTCGACCGGCTCCACCGGAAGGTCACGCAGCGCTTCATAGCCCATTAAAACCGCTATCTCCTCAACCAGCTTGCGGAATTCATTCGTACCGGTCTTTTTATCCCGCAGCATGGAAATTTTATGCTGAATCAGCGGATGGTTCATTAAAAATACATTTTCCATGGATTCTCCCCCTCTTTACATTTTTTCATTCGTATTTTCAAAACGGATATTGTCAAAACTGAATGTCACAGATTTCCTGCATATCTGCCTTGTGCATCTTTTCTACACCCGTCCCTGCTTGTCAGCCAGCAGCGGCTTGATGGCGCGGTATATGCTGCCCGCTTTTTCGCTGTCCTTAAGCTCCTTAATCAGGGCGTTATGCACTTCCTGCTTTGACCTGCAGCGCTGTATAATTTCTGCGGTTACAGGCACATCTGCCCTGTCCTGAATCAGATTTTCAATATCCGCATACAGTTTTTCCTTTTCCGCATTTTCATCCCTTCCCGTGCAGTCTATCACGATTTTTACAATCACCCCTTCTTTATTCCAGTAATTGACAAGCACCGAAAAGCCGCCGTCTGCGGTCACAATAAAGTATTCCGTGTTTTTATCGTCCCTGTGCTTATAAATCAGATACCCGAGATACGAAGACAGCTGGAAATCCAGCGCATTTTTCGTTCCGATTTCTACTTTCTGATAGGATATTTTTGCCTTTGCCTCGTTTAAAATAAAATGAAGGTCAAACGTCAGGCTGTCTGCATTTTCACTGTAAAAAATACAGACCCGGTCATGTTCTGACAGGGTGCTTAATCCGTCCAGGCCATGAATTCTCACATTTTCGTAATCAATTAAATAATATGCCATATTTTTATCATCCTTTTCTTCAGCTTTCGCTGTTCCTTTCTTTTCCAGCAAAGCGTGCCCGTTTTGTACGCCAGAAAGCTGCAGGCACGCTTTGCAATAGTTTATGCAGTTTTTCTTTCCGGCGTTCGGATTTCCTGTAACTGTTCCGATTCCATGCTGCAATTTCTCTATCTATTATAATCGATTACAGCGTTTTTGCAAGAAATTTTCATCTGTTAATATTTAACCTGTAACAAAGAATCCGGCAAAACACTCCCTTTCCGTTGTTTCATAATCCCTTATGCTTATTTGCCTTTCAGCTGTTTTTTCAAATAATCCTGCAGTGCCTTATCCACACAATATACATAACAGCCCTTCATTCCGCGTGTCATCAGCGTCCTGTATGTATTTTTGATAATCTCATCTGCTATTTCCCGGGCTTTTATTGGATTTTCTTTATTCATTTTTTTAATGCCGCGCAGGGACTGGTCTGTTTTTGCCCGTTTTTCAAAATCCGTTATAACACTGCCGTCTTCATACCGCATATCTTCTCCAATAATAACTCCGACATAGTCAAATTCCAGTCCCTGTGAAGAATGAATGCAGCCAGCTTCATTTACCGATGTTTTGTCAATTGCAAATGTACTTGTATTTCCAAGATTCCAGCTGATTTCAAAATCCCCGATTTTAATGTCATGCACTGAGGTATCGTTTTTTCCGGATGATATCCAGTCCCAGCAGTACCCTGCAAGAATTCTTGACCTGTTTGAAATCCTGTTGCATTCCAGAATCATATGCTGCATCTGCTTTGGGGAATCACAGATTCTGATATCATAATCAATCTCCCGCATGTCATGATTTGCCGTTTCCCGGATTTCCAGAACACTGTCCAGCCATGCCAGATATCCGTCTGAGCCGTCACAGCGGAACTGCGAAACCAGCTCCAGCTCCGTAACCTGCGACCCTTCTGCCCTGGCCCATTTTTTGATTTCTTCCACGCTTCCAATATCACTGAGCGTCACACGCTGTCTTTCATCTATAAAGAAAACACTGCAAAGCGACGAATGGATAATTTCCTTAATCTGGTTTTCCCCCATATTGTGAAACATGCCCGATTTGGCATTCAGCCGGTGTGCTTCATCCACCAGAAGCGTATCTGTCACATTTAACTCTGTATCTGTATAAATGCCGGAACCCTTAAACATATTGTCAACGCTGCTTCTTTTAAGGTGCCCTTTCAGTTTTTTCAGGTATACATTTCTCGGAGCGCTGTTTTTGGAAACATACTGTGCAAACTGTCCCTGTCTTGTCAGTTCAGCCAGAAGATTTACAGCAACTACTGTTTTTCCTGTCCCGGGCCCTCCTTTCACAATAATTGTATTTTTACAGTTCTGCCGCTTTGACTGGCGCGATTTTTTTAAAATCTCCTCATAAACTACCTTCTGCTCATCCAGCATTATAAATTCCTGATTACCCTTGAGCATATTTGTAATAGCATCCTGCAGGCTTTTTGACGGATGGATTTTTCCATTGTCTATTGCATAAATCAGCTTCTTATCGTCCCCTCTGCAGACACATTTTCTGATAAAATTACGCAGCTGCATAGCTTCACCCCTTGTATAAGCAGGCGAGTCTTTGATATAGTCCTGATACTGCTGCCTGTCCAGAGCATCGTTGTCCTTTCTGCGGTAATTATGCAGGTACGCACATGGCCACAGCCTGATATTGCCATCCTGGACAGATTTATTATAATCCCGAATCAGCGAGGCATAGGACCATGCCTGATAAGACGGATGCACCACTTTCCTGAGTGCATTTCCTGTATAGGTTTCCACAAGGCCGTCCTGCCCGTCGACAGCTTCCACCCTGTCCCACTGCTTGAGTTCAATAATGACAGCATTCGGCGCATCATTTGCACTGTACCCCGTAATAATGTCCACACGCTTGGACGTCTGCGGAATGTTATACTCAATTGCTACTCCTGCATTATCTGGAATTTCCTTATCATTTAATACCTTATACATATATTCCAGTGAATTTTCCCATGAGCGGAATTCATTGGCCGCCGTGCGCCTGTTCATCTTCTGATAAATATTCCGCTCGATTTCTTCTGCTATCGTGTCCTGTTCCACACCGATAAGAAAATCTGTCTTATTTCCATCGTATACTATCATAATCGTTCTCCTTCCGCAAATGCAAAAAGCAGCCTGCATCCGCACTGTACCTTTTTCCCTGCTTTCAAGCATATCATAATCTGGTACAGGGTGCAAATACATCTGCTTCCCATGTTTCGGAGAAAAACAATCCCGCTTTATCATTTTTCAAAATCCCCGCAAACAGCCCATCCACATACACAAAAGCCGCAAAATCATGACACCCTTACACACCCCTTCCCGGCATTCAGCAGCACCCTGGCTGCAAACATCCCGTTTTCCACTGCAAATTCTGCTTCCCCATTATAAAACGCCGCTGTCTTAAGCACGCTGAAAATGCCTGTTCTGCTTCCCTTTCCGGACTCTGGCAGGCCGTGTTTTAATTTCACGTCCGCAGCACAGGTATTGCAGCACTGAATCACGATTTTGCAGCCCTTGCGCATGACGGATATATGGATTTTCTTTTCCTTTCTGCCGCTTGCGGCACATCCGTGAATTGCATTCTCAAAAATATTTGCAATAATGGCAACCAGGTCGATATCCTCTACTGCAATCTCTCCGGCCGCTTTTACATGCATCGTGACCTGGATGCCTTCCTGCTCTGCCCGCCTTGCATAAACGGATAAAATATTATGAATCGTTCCACAGCCATTGGCGTAACTCAAAGCACCCTGCGTTTTATGCTGCTCCAGCTCCTGGCGGTACTGCCTGACATAGGCAAGCAGCTCCTCTTTTTCATTGTTCCTGGCATATTCCTCAATAAACAGGCAGTGGTGTCTTGCATCGTGGCGGATTCTGTCCAGCTCCTGCCTGGATTCCTTCATCAGCTCCAGCTGGTGCCGGATCAGCCTTTCATTCGTTTCGAGCAGTTCTTTTTCTATCTGGCAGCGGCGCTCCCTGCCCTTGTGGAAATACAGCTGGTATACCAGATACTGGATGACCCCGGACATAAAAAACAAAATGGCTGTCCGTATCATGCGGATGGCAGAAAGCTCATGCGTGCCCGGCCAGAACGCTATCAGCGCAGCAATCAGTATCGATAAGACCACGGTAACCGCACTGAACCAGTCCATTTCCCCGCTCAGGTATTCGATTCCGTCCAGAAAATTTCTGCGTACCCGAAACGCAAGCAGAAAAAGCATCACGGCTGCTATTCCTATGCGGATCAGGATATCTGCAAAGATGCTCCCGCCAAAGCAGACACGGGAAATATCAATGCCGCAGAATACCGTTATGGACAGCAGGTAAAACCCGAGCGCCAGCTTATACAGTCCGGTATAAATTGTGTCCGGGCTCATTTTGATGCAGAAAATCCCGATAGCCGGAATGGAAAGCATCCCCGCAAACCGCACATAATTCTCATAGTCATACACATACCAGAAGCTGAAGGCAATGCCTGCAAGCAGTCCGAATATCATATATCCAGCCGCTTTTCTGCGCATGGAAGGCCCCGGCCGGTCCAGCAGGAGAAATACCCCCATCATCAGCCCCGCACCCATGCTGTTTCGCAGCAGTGCAATCCAAAACGAACCTCCCAGCATCTTACCCCTGCTCCTTTACCTGCTGTTTTATCCATTCGGACAGAAAGCCGGCGGCTGTGTATACGCCAAAATAAACCACCGGGATAAACAAATACTCGCCGCCGGCAGCCTGATACCCCCTTCTTTCATATGCATACTGTACAGCCCAGTTTCCGGTCAGAAACGTCACTGCCATTGCAGCTGCGGCTGCAAAAAACTGCTGGACAATCCTCCTTAACATAATTCTCCTCCTATGCATTTTCTCCTCTGTAAGTCTTTCTGTACGAAAAGCATAGCAGAATTTTTATGTTCTGCAAAGAAGACAGGAACCATTTGCATTTTTTCCGGAATCTTTTGCGCATCTTCTGCCACGCACAGATTTCCGCAGCAGCCAGAAGCTTTTATGCCAGAATCACAGGCAGCCGCTGTCCAAGCCTGCACAGCAGCTCGTTGCTGATGCTGCCGCTTTGTCCTGCTACTGCCGGCGCTGTAAGTTCTTCGATTTCTTCCCCAATCAGCAGCGCTGTATCGCCCACTGCTGCATCCTTTACATCTGTAATGTCAATAGCCATCTGGTCCATACAGACACGCCCGATAACCGGCACCCGCTGCCCCCTGACCAGCACGCTGCCCCGCCCGCAGGACAGGCTTCTCGGATAGCCGTCGCCATACCCGGCTGCAAGAATGGCAATCCGGCTGTCGCGCTGTGCTGTAAATGCCCTGCCATATCCGGCGCTGCTTCCTTTTTTCAGGTTCCTGACAAGCACAATCCGGCTTTTCAGCGAAAGCACCGGGCGCAGGTCCAGCTTCAGCCTTGTCTCATCTCCCGGCGAACTGTACACGCCGTATAAGGCAACACCCGCCCGGATATAATCACAGGCCGTTTCCGGGTAATTCAAAAACCCGTAGCTGCTCTGGATATGCAGCTTTGGCAGCCGGATGCCGCTTTGGGCCAGGGCATCCGAAAGATTGTAAAACCGTTTTATCTGTTTTCTTGTAAAGGCCTCATCCTCAGGCAGCCTGCTGTCCGCACAGCACAGGTGGGTATACATGCCGCATATATCCAGGTATTTCATGCCAAACACTTCCCGTACACCGGAAACATCCTTATGCGCAAGCCCGAGCCTGTGCATTCCCATATCGATTTTGATATGGACCCTGACCGGAATGCCCTGGCTGTTCAGCTTTCCTGCATACTCCAGATCTGTCAGCGTCTGCATCAGGTCATATTCCTGCAGCTGTCTGGCACGTGCCGTATCTGTATGCCCGAGAATCAGTATCTCGCCGCGGATGCCTCTCCTTCGCAGCAGCAGCGCTTCGTCTATCGATGCTGCCGCAAATGCAGACACGCCCATCTGATTCAGCGCGCAAGATATTTCATATGCCCCGTGCCCGTATGCCTGTGCTTTCACGACAGCCATCAGCCGGCATCCGGCCGGCATGGCGTTTTGCAGCGTGCGGACATTATGGCGCAGATTCGCGGTATTTACTTCAATCCATGCACGGCCTGTTTTTTCGGAGATTTCTTCCCTGTCTGGCGGCAGAATGCGTGCAGGCTGTGACACAACGGTGCAGCCATCCGGAATATCCGTGGTAACGACTGCGCCCGCGCCGATTTTTACATGGTTTCCGATTTTAATATCCCCAATCAGCACCGCCCCGGCTCCAATCAGGCAGCCATCGCCAATAACCGGCGCCCTTCTTGCGGATTCCCCGATGGTGGCATTCTGATAAATCCAGCAGTTTTCCCCAATCACGGCAAAACGCGAAATAAAAATCCCGTGCAGCCCGTGCGGGAGCGAAAGAGCGCCCTTTATTACAGCATCCGGGCCGATATATCCCCCATGGCGGTGCGCGCTGCGGCTCATAAAAAAGGTGAGGATATCCCGCAGCAGTCCCGGGCGCATTTTTTTCTGCAGGCGGTACAGCCGCCAGAAGCCGTGCAGGCTGTTTCCCCTGGAATAATCAATGATTCTTCTTCTGATACTCATCCCATTCTCCCTGTCTTTGCGTGCTGTTACAGATACAGGCTGAGAATGTGTTCCAGCATCTGCGGAAAATCCAGCCCGATTCCTTTCATCATATTTGGAAAACGGCTGTGGGCCGTAAATCCCGGAATGGTATTTACTTCATGAAATACGATTTCCCCGGATGGCGTATAAAACATATCCACCCTTGCAAAGCCGGAGCAGCCAAGCGCCCGGTAAACCGTGCATGCGGCGTCCTGAATCCGCTTTTCTGTTTCCGCATCGATTCTTGCCGGCATATGAATGCGGGATGTTTTCAGCGTATATTTTTCCGTAAAGTCAAAAAATCCGCTGGAAAGCTCGATTTCATCCACCCTCCCGGTTACCAGCTCCCCGATGCCCATCACGGCGCAGCCTGTTTCAAATCCTTCTATGGCTTCTTCCGCGATGATGCGGGAATCATGCGCAAAAGCAAGGCTGACTGCTGCTTCCAGCTGTCCTGGTTCCTCAGCTTTTGTAATTCCAAACGAAGAACCGGAGCGAACCGGCTTTATAAATATAGGAAAAGACAGGGTTTGTTCTATCTGTTTTATATATTCCTGTTCTCCTGCACTCCCTTCTTCCGGCCCCCTTTCAAATGTTATGGCTTTTGGAACCGCAATCCCTTCCAGCTGCACCAGTTTATGTGCCCGGTCTTTGTCCATGCACAGCGCGGATGAGAGCATGCCGCATCCTGCAACGGGTATTCCTGCCAGCTCCAGCATGCCCTGCAGGGTTCCGTCTTCCCCGTTTTTTCCATGCAGCACCGGAAAAGCCAGGTCAATATCCATCACGCACCACGTGCCTTCTTCCAGTATAAGCAGCCCCCTGGGGCCATGGGAACGGTTCTGCGAAACTGCTGCCATATGCAGCTGCTTCTCATCGCAAAACCAGATATTTTCACGTATTTTATCAATTCCGCCGGTATAATAATACCAGTCTCCGTCACGTGTAATGCCCACTGGAATAATTTCATGCTTATTCCAGTCCAGATGTTTTAAAACCGCGTGGGCCGACTGCAGCGACACCTCATATTCCGTAGAATTTCCACCAAAAATAACCGCTATTTTTTTCTTTTGCATCCATTCTCCCTCTCTTTCCTTTTCTCCATTCTCCCTGCTTCCAGATACCCGGATTCTTCCTTACCGCACCGCATGGAAATTCCCTTTCATTTCACCCGGCCATCCTATGATTCTTCCTTCTTGTTTTGCAGACAGGACATGTACCGCACCCTGGCTGCACAGATTGTATGATGTACATGATGTGTTTCGGATGTATCATATGTACTATGTGTATTACTCGTACTAGTGCACATTATCATGAAAATGAAGCGCTGTCAACAGAATAATCAAATTTATAAACACTCCGCAGAAAACTGCATTACTGTTCACACAGGACTTTGCAGGGTCTGCCCCGGCACAAAAATTGTATCAGTCTCAGGGATGCTGTTTATGCACGTTTTCCTAACATATTCCAATGTTTTCCTGTATAAATTCTTACAAAATTCTTTACTTAAAAATAAAAAACGCATGGAAACCGAAAACCGGTTTTTCCATGACGCAGCACTTTTTTCGTCATATTGTATAATTTTCTTCCAGATTCCGCACTTTTTTCAGATATTTTTGTCTATTCTGCCATTTTTTTACAGAATCCTGCAAACATGCCATTTGTCATTTCCATATTTTCCAGTAAATCGGTATAATGAATGCAAGAGGTGATGCCCCATGGATATTTTTAAAAACCTGCCACTGGAAAAACGGGCCTTGCTGGAAACGATATTTCAAAAAGGATTTCGAAAGCTGATTAAACGGCTGGCCCGGGCATCATCCTGCCTGAAAACAAAAAGCCCGCAGGGGCACCCATATGCAGCATTCCAAAAAAGGAGGGAACAGACATGTATACCGGAAAAAAAATAACCCGTGTCGATGCCTATGACAAAGTAACCGGACGCACGAAATATACCGACGACCTGTGCGACAAAGGCGCTTATACTGCCAAAATACTGCACGCATCCATTGCCCACGGGAAAGTCCTGTCCATAGACACTTCCCGGGCCGAAAAAATCCCGGGTGTTGTACGGATTTTTACCTGTTTTGATGTAACAGAAAAACACTATTACCCGACTGCCGGACACCCGTGGTCAGCCGACCCTGACCACCAGGACGTGGCAGACCGCCTGGTGCTGACAGAAAACGTGCGTTTTTACGGGGATGATATCGCAGCGGTAGTCGCAGAGGACGAAACAGCCGCTTCCCAGGCACTGCGTGCCATTTCCGTGGAATATGAGCCATACCCGTTCGTGCTCGATGTACAGGAAGCCATGAAAGAAGATGCGCCGCAGATTCATGAAGCATATCCGGGCAATCTTTTAAAACATACCGAAATTCAAAAGGGAAACTATGAAGAAGCGATAAAAGAACCGGGACTGACAAAAGTCGAGGGCTGGTATGAAACACCTGCCGTGCAGCACTGCCATATTGAAAATTTTATCTGCTTTGCCCAGATGGAAGGTGACCGCATCACCGTCACTTCCTCTACCCAGATTCCGCATATTGTCCGGCGCGTTGTCGGCCAGGCGCTTGGCCTGGAATGGGGAAAAATCCGTGTCATCAAGCCCTATATCGGCGGCGGCTTCGGCAACAAGCAGGATGTCTTATACGAACCGCTCTGCGCCTGGCTGTGCCTTCAGCTTGGCGGGCATCTTGTAAAGCTGGATATGGCAAGGGAAGAAACGTTTGTATGCAGCCGCGTGCGCCATTCCATACGCAGCCACATTATTTCATGGGTGCGCCCGGACGGCACTTATGCAGCCCGCAGGCTGGAAGCATTTTCTGACCAGGGTGCTTACGCTTCACACGGGCACAGCATTGCAGCCAAAGGCGCAGGTGCCTTTGCACAGCTCTACCCATGTGAAAATGTAAAGGTCGATGCTTATACGGTATTTACCAACAAGCCGGCTGCAGGCGCGATGCGCGGGTACGGCATCCCGCAGGCAATGTGGGCCGTCGAATGCCATACGCAAGACGTGGCAGCAAAAATGGGAATTGACCCGATTGCCTTCCGCCGCAAAAACCTGATGCCAAAAGGCTATACCGACCCGTTTTCCAAAAATGAGCTGTATTACGACACCTTTCACCAGTGCCTGGATAAAGCCATGGCAGAAATCGGATATGAACAGAAATTCAGCGCATACCAAAACCAGACCGGGGATATCCGCCGCGGCATCGGCGCAGCCGTATTCTGGTACAACACGGCTGTATGGCCGATTTCGCTGGAAACCTCATCCTGCCGCATGGTACTGAATCAGGACGGCTCCCTGCAGGTACAGCTTGGGGAAACCGAAATCGGACAGGGCGCAGACACTGCCTTTTCGCAGATGACCGCAGACGTGCTCGGCGTCCCGGTTTCGCAGGTACACGTAATCTCCTGCCAGGACACCGACGTCACGCCGTTTGGAACGGGCGCATACGCATCCAGGCAGACCTATACAGCCGGATTTGCCATCCGCAAAACCGGGCTTTTGCTGAAAGAACGCATTTTAACTTACGCACAGGAGCTGACCCGGATGCCGTCTTATAACCTGGATATTATCGATGGAAAGATTGTGCGCATCACGGACGGGCGCATTCTGATGACGCTTGGAGAACTGTCCACCCAGGCGCTTTACAGCATGGCAGACAGCCAGCATCTGACAGCAGAAACCACCTCGCAGATTAAGTCCAACGCGTATTCCTTCGGATGCACGATTGCCGAGGTCGAGGTTGATATTCCGATGTGCACGGTCAGGCTGTTAAATATCGTCAATGCACACGATGCCGGAACGCTGATTAACCCGGCGCTCGCCGAAGCCCAGGTGCATGGCGGCATGAGCATGGGCTTCGGCTTTGGAATGTCCGAGCGGATGATTTTTGATGAAAAGACCGGGCGCACGCTGAACAATAACCTTTTGGATTATAAGCTGTCCACCTTTATGGACCATCCGCGCCTGAAATCCGTCTTTATCGAAAACCCGGAACCGACAAGCGCCTTTGGAACCAAAGCGCTGGGCGAACCGCCAGCCTGCTCCGTTGCCCCGGCTATCCGCAACGCAGTCCTTCACGCTGTCAATGTGCCGGTGAATGAAGCACCGCTCAATCCGCACAGGCTGTTCCAGCGGTTTACGGAAGCCGGCCTATTATAAAACACACAACGAAATCTTTGAAAGAAACACGGGAACATTACCCCAAAAGGAGGTTTTTCTTATGTATGATATTCAGGCACTCTACGAAGCACAAAGCGCACAGGATGCCGTCCGTCTTTTAACGGAGCATCCCGGTGCCCAGATTATTGCGGGCGGCAGCGATGTGCTTGTACAGATACGGGAAGGCAGGCGGGCGGGCGCAGAACTGGTCAGTATTTACGGCATTGACGCGCTGCGCGGCATCTGCATGGAAGAAGACGGCACCCTGCGCATCGGTTCCCTGACGAGCTTTTCGCATATCACCAAAGACCCTCTGATTCAAAAGCATATCCGTGTACTGGGAGAAGCGGCTGACATGGTCGGAGGCCCGCAGATACGAAACATCGGAACGATTGGCGGAAATACCTGCAACGGCGTGACTTCCGCTGACTCTGCTTCCACGCTCCACGCCTGGGATGCCATCATCGAAATTTTAGGGCCCGAGGGCACGCGGCGGATTCCGATTCACGATTTTTACATAAAAGCAGGAACGGTGGATTTAAGGCCGGGCGAGCTGCAGACCGCGATTCTGATTCCAAAAGACGCTTACGAAGGCTATCAGGGACACTATATCAAATACGCGATGCGAAATGCCATGGATATCGCGACGACAGGATGTTCGGTAAACGTAAAGCTGTCTGCGGATAAAAAAACCATCGAAGACATGCGGATTGCATACGGTGTGGCAGGCCCTGTGCCAATGCGCGCTCCTTCTGCCGAAAAAGCAGCCAGGGGAAAGACGGTCTGCATGGAAACCGTAAAAGAAGCTGCAAAAGCAGTGCTGGAAGATATCCATCCGCGTGACAGCTGGCGTGCGTCCAAAGCATTCCGCGAGCACATTGCAGCTGTCCTTGCAAAACGTGCACTGGAAACATCCATCCGTCTTTCAGGAGGTGAACTCGATGAGTAAACAGTATAAACTGGTGACCTGCACCATCAATGGAAAAAAGACTGAAAAAATGGTCGATGTCCGCGCTTCCCTGACCGATATGCTGCGCGACGACTACCGGCTTACAAGCGTCAAGAAAGGCTGCGAGGCCGGCGAATGCGGTGCCTGCAATGTCTTAATCAACGGGGAATGCTTTAATTCCTGCATTTATCTCGCTGTCTGGGCACAGGATAAGGAAATCCTGACGCTGGAAGGGCTTGCCGGGCCAAATGGGGAAATTTCGGATATCCAGCAGGCATTTATCGACGAGGCAGCAGTCCAGTGCGGCTTCTGCACGCCGGGATTTATTATGAGCGCCACAGAGATTTTAGAATCCGGCAGGGAATACAGCGATGACGAAATCCGCAAGCTGATGTCCGGGCATCTGTGCCGCTGCACCGGATATGAAAACATCTTCCGCGCAGTCAAAAAAACGATGCTGCGGCGGCTTGGAAAGCACGCAGAAGCAGATGCTGTTTAATCTGCCGTACACCAGATACCACTGGCCTGCCTGAATGTCACAGAAAGCATGCAGGAATGCAGATAAAAGCCTGCAAGATACAGCAGGCCAGATAACACTGGTTCAGAAAGGAAACATTATGAACAAGAAAGAAGAATCCATCACGACTGTAAGTGAAGAAAATATCTACCGGTTAAACGGAAGGGTGCCTCTTGGCAAGGCAATCCCCTTCGGGCTGCAGCATGTGCTCGCCATGTTTGTATCGAACCTGGCCCCGGTGCTGATTGTATGCAGTGCAGCTGTCGTAAGGGGAAGCGGGGAACCGCTGACTGGCGTGGAAATCACGCGCCTTTTGCAGTGCGCGATGTTTGTGGCCGGCATCGGTACCTGCCTGCAGCTGTACCCTGTCTGGAAAATCGGCTCAAAGCTGCCCATTGTCATGGGCGTCAGCTTTACTTTCCTTGGAAGCCTGCTTATGATATGCACGAACCCGGAGCTTGGCTATGAGGGCATGGCCGGCGCGGTTATCCTTGGCGGCATTTTTGAAGGAATCACAGGCTTAAGCGCCAAATACTGGAAACGCTTCCTGACCCCGGTTGTATCTGCCAATGTCGTTATCGCCATCGGGCTTTCCCTGCTGCCGGTCAGCATGAATTCCTGGGGCGGCGGAAACGGCAGCGAAGATTTCGGTGCCTGGTACCACCTGGCTGTCGGGATGTTTACACTGGCTGTCTGCCTGGTTTCCCGCTACCTGTTAAAAGGTGTATACAAAAACCTGAACATTTTAGCCGGCCTTATTTTCGGCTATCTGCTATCGGTTATTTTTACAGTCACCGGCATTGCGCCGCTTGTCGACTTTTCGGGCATTACAAAAACGGTCGGTGAAATCGGGTTTTTC
>CAJTSV010000006.1:13032-22450 GCA_910579075.1 uncultured Eubacterium sp. | reverse complement strand
TTTTCAGCCTGCCGCAGCCGGTATTTTTTACAGGCCACATGCCGGTATTTGATATCGGAGCCTTTTTTACAATTGCCATCGTATTTTTAGTATCTGCTGCCGAAACAACCGGTGCAACAACCGCTGTCTGCACAGGTGCCCTTGGCCGTGATATAAAAATCGAAGAACTGCAGGGCTCCCTTGCCGTGGACGGATTTTCCAGCACCATTTCAGGCTGCTTCGGATGCCTGCCGCTGACTTCGTTCAGCCAGAACGTCGGGCTGGTTACCATGACAGGCGTTATCAACCGCTTTACCATTCTGATGGGCGCGCTGATTCTCATCCTGTCCTCGCTGTTTCCGCCGCTGGGTGCCTTCTTCAACTCGCTGCCGCAGCCGGTGCTGGGCGGCTGCACCGTTATGATGTTCGGCTCGATTATGTATGAAGGCATGAAGATGCTCAAAGACTGTGCCTTTAACGAACGCACCATGATCATTGTCTCCCTCGCCTTCTGCATCGGCGTAGGGCTGACGCAGACAGACGGCAGCCTGTTCGCAGCATTTCCGTCTGCGGTCGGGGATATCTTTAACGGGAATGCGGTGGCTGGCGTGTTTGTCGTGTCGCTGCTGTTAAGCCTGGTGCTGCCGGAAGAAAAAGCTGCCTGACCATGCATAAAAATATACCATGCAATAAAAGCAGCATGATTGCGTTTTATCAATCATGCTGCTTTACTTTTTTCGCACACAGTCTTTTTTCTCCATACCAGCTTTTTTTCTTATTTCTTCCACCAGCTGGTAAACGGTTGTACATGGAATCATTTGGGATGGAACGGTTTTTCCTTCCCGTATACACTGTTCATATTTCTGCCTGGCTATTTGAAATGCTTTTTCTTCACTGCCTGTCCGGAAAATTTTTTCATACATTCCAATGTCAGATTTCGAATATCTCTGCCCGGTTTTTCTTTGAAATATCTTTTCAAACTCACTGCAGCATACCCAGGACTCCATAATCGCCGGCATTGTACCATAGTAAGAATACAGCCAGATTTCAAAGCATGGATTTGACCATCCTGTCCTGATGCCATAACTTTCCGCTTCTTTTATGATTTCATCAAAATCTTTCACCTTATCCCGGTCAAATACAATCCATGGCATGCGGTATTGGGCATCATAAGCTGTCATTTCCAGACACTTATCAATCATTGCCCTTGTCTTTGTTTCTACTACCTTAATCACCAGTTTATTTTGTATTTCCTTCAAAAGTCCCTGATGCAGCCCCTGAAAATAACATCTTTCCGTAGCTTCTGTATCTGTAACAACCAGGTAATACCCAAGCTCTGGCATTTTTACAGAAGGACGCTGGCACCTTGGCTTCCGGTTTCCAGTCCTGTCTTTTCTCGCCATTCCAGTTACTCCTTAAAGATATTTATGCTTTTCAATGCCGGAATTGCACCATATCTTCCAATCAGATAGTTCTTTTCATAGTTTTCATCTTTTCGTATTCCGGCTCCGGACTCATCTGCAAAATCAGACAGGGAATATAACTTTGAAACCCCCTGTTCATCTTTTTCTGTAAACCATATCTCATCCCTGCGCAATAGCTGATTGGACAGCTGCCATGTATCATGGGTTGTGAAAATCAGCTGTGCATGATTGGTATTCATTTCCGGGTTCAAAAACGCAAGCAGGAAATTCCGGACCAGCAATGGATGCAGACGGGCATTCAGTTCATCAATAAAAAATACACTTCCTTTTTCCAGAACGTCCTGCAGCTCTGGATATAAAGCAAACATCTTCAATGTTCCGGCGGATTCCATGCCAAGCGGAATGGCAGCAAATGCATCGGAATCTATTTTTTTGTGCAGCGAACTGATTTTATAGGTTTCTTCTTTTTTATTATCGGCATCATGAGCAAGCTTTTCTATTTCAAAATCCTTTATGTGTTCATCGAAAGATGCAAAATATTCAATCACTTTCTTTTGTACGCGGTCATCTTCCACAAATCCCTTTGGCAGCCGGTGAGACATAAAGAAATTCGTAAATGGGTCGCCAAAATCAGCAAACGCATTTGCTAAAAACCAGTCACGAATATCTTTGCACTTATCAACCTTTAATTTAGCACCAAGCGAAACAACCAAAACCTGTTTTTCCAAAGCCGCCTGAATATTATCCCTGCTGCTCTTTGGAAAACCAGATAAGTCCAGCGTATTTTCTTCCACAGAACGGTAAAAAACTGCTGTATATTTACGTGCAGTCTTTGCCTTTGTATTCAGCCATTCTTCTGTCACGCCATTTCGGTCTATGCAAAAGCCATAATTGTATGTTTTCTCAGTTTTATCCCCTGGAATTGTAAAATATACTTCAAAACCCGACTCTGCATCATTTGAAACACTGTCAAACAAAAATGGTACCGGCCTGTATTCTTCAAATTTTTCTTCCTCATCTCCATATTTGAAAGACTCAGCCACATAAGCTGCCATATATTCAAATGCATGATATACATTGGATTTTCCACTGGCATTTGCCCCATATATAGCAGCCACAGGCAAAATCCTGTCATTGCCCGCCAAAACCACCCTTTCAGAAAATTCTGTTATCTTTGCAGCCGATAAATCCAGGACTGCCTCATCACGGAATGACTTGAAATTTTTAAAACTGAATTGTATAAGCATATCTGTACCCCGCTTTTTTCTTTCACCCTATATATTACTGCGTACCATTCTTATTTTCAACACACAAGTCAGATTTTTTCTCAATTTCCATGTATTTTTGAGTTTTCAGCGATAATACAGATTCAGCTTTATCTGTCAGCTAAATAGCCGTTCTGCCTGGCTGCACACATCTTCCGCCAGCATACACATCCTCTCATGCGTAACCGTATAACAAAATATCTCCCCATTTTTCAAAAAAGCCGGGTCTTCCAGCCGGATTCCAAGAACCGGGTCTTCTTCTTCAAAGTCAAAAATCCCCTTCCTGCTTTGCAGAAACTCACAAAGACAATAATCCTTGCGAAAAAGAACCAGACAGTGCCTGACATCCGGCGGATAGGAAACGGCCTGTGCAAAGCCGTAATCCAGCACGCTGTCACTTAGGCAGGACCAGATGCTGCTGCCCAGCTCGCCGGGGTTATCCAGATATGGACAGACGGTAAAGCATACCGTGTCCGCATATTTTAAAACCAGCCGGATAAATCCAAGATACTCTCTGCGGCTTCCTGGAAAATACCCGTTAAAGGGCTTTGCGCTACTCTTACAGGATTCATAAGGCTCCTTTCTGCCGCGTAAAGGCAGCAGGGTTCTTATCCAGGCTTTTGCGCAGTAATACGTTTCAGAAATAAGCATGGTAATAAGAACCAAATCCTGACATTGCCTGCTCATAACCCTTTTTTCCACTGCATTTTTTTAACGGAATCGTGCTTCCCTGCTGAAAATATTCCCAGGATGTTTCCTTAAAGGTTAATATCCGTTTTTTCCCCTTTTTTGATACCGTAATCGTAACCGGATCTCCTGCCGGGTCTGAGCCTTTTAGTGTTAAAACGCCATTTTCTACAGTTCCGGTCAGCCAGTCCATCTGTGCCAACCGCACCTGGCTGTAAAAGGCGGCATATGTATCATCGTTTTTAAAAATATGCAGATACACTTCTTCCTGCCGGTCTGTAAAATCACCGGTAAATGCCGCCGCTGGCAGCACCTTTACCCTGCATGTAACTGCCTGTCTGCCAGCCCTGCATTCCAGCACAGCTGTTCCCGTTTTTACAGCCCTGATATAGCAGTACCCGCCCGCTTCGCCATCCCCGCTGGCCTTATGTATGCGGATGCAGTCTCCTGTCACGCTCCATTCTGTTTTCTGCGGGACTGCAGCTCCTGTCAGGCCGGCGAACGCATACTGGCCTTTGATAATTGTCATGGATTTGCATGTAAGCTGCATGCTTTCTGCCCGTACACACTCGGACGGCATGCTGCCACAAAGAAAGAGAAAGCTAAAAACAAAGAAAAGCAGGCCCAGAAAGCTTACGCCTGCCGCAATGGATTTTCTTTTCATTCTATCAGACCCCCGTTTCATTTTATTTGCAGTACATACTGCCAGGCTTGCAGGAAATGCACGCCACATGCTGTGCGCCTTTTTGCAGCAGCAGTTCCCGTATGTGCTGTGCACGCGCCCGGATTATTTCATTGTCACATTTATTCAGCACGATATAATAATCCCTGCCAGCTGTGCCCTTTCTTGTTCCGTGTTCGGAATACAGGATTGCCGCAAGGTCTTTTCCGGTAATGCGGTGTCCTTTGCCTGTGCCCAAAAGCTCCGCTGCTTTTTCTTTACGAAAGCAAGCATCGCACAGCGGCTGGCCAAGGGCATCCATTCCGGCCACGCCAATGACGGTATCGCATTCGTCCGGAATCACAGGCTCTGTTTCCAGCGGCACCTTGCAGGGAAAATGCTTTGCCCCGTCGGCTTCTATCAGTACCACATCTGCGGCCTTCCGGTAATCGGACAGCTGCATGTTATCTGACATCCGCAGCTTGCCCTGCGGTGCATCCGACCCGGCTGCCACAATCCAGTGTTTTTCCAGCAGCTGTTTCAGCCGGGCCGGATTTTCCGCAGCCGGATGACGGGCTGGCCGCAGGATATGCGTAGTTGTCGTCATGATTACTTTATTGCCCATCCCGGCATAATAAGACGCCAGTGTTTCCATAAATGTCGTCTTTCCGCCTGCTCCTGTCAGTGCGATGACATGCCCTTTTTCTTTCAGGAACGGAAACACACGCAGGAAAGCCAGCCTGTGTTCAAACCGCTCCAGCGCCTGCCTTGTATCAAGGTCTTCCAGCTCTGCTGCCGGAAGGGGACACAGCCCGGCATCTTCCATATGCCTTCGGATAACCTGCTTTCCGCCGCAGTCTCCCGAAAGTGCCAGCAGCTGCGGATAATACTCCGATGAAAAAATAACCGGATTTTTCATCTGCGCGTCCTGCCCCGGCTGTGCAGCCAGCCCTGCCGCCACAATCCCATACGGATGCCGCTCCCAGAAATCCAGCATTTTATCAAAGGAGCTTTCCGAAAAGCCCGGCTGGTCTGCCACTGCAAACAGGCAGGCATCACCGTGCCCGCAGGGCTGCATTCCGGACACCGCATCCGGGGCGGCCTGCGCATTTCCTGCCAGCTGCATCAGGCAGGAAAGTCCCAGGCGGATGGAGCCGGAAATGCCCTTTTCCGGCT
Organism: uncultured Eubacterium sp.; assembly: GCA_910579075.1. Classification (GTDB taxonomy): domain Bacteria; phylum Bacillota; class Clostridia; order Lachnospirales; family Lachnospiraceae; genus Eubacterium_J. Next base: position 17,258 of record CAJTSV010000006.1, on the reverse strand, counting down.
CTGGATTGCATACCGCCTGTACGCCCGGAAAATGCTCCCGGACATCGGCCAGTATTTCCCCATACTGGCTTACCACGATTAGATGCCTGATTTTATGCTGATTCTGTTTGCGGTACAAAAGCTTTAGCATATAGCGGTATACCGGTTTTCCATCCAGCAGGCACAGCAGCTTGTTTTCCCCAAAACGGGTGCTGTTTCCTGCCGCAAGCATGACTGCATCCATGTCTTTCCCTCCTGCGGGCACTGTTCTTTCATCCAGGCATCCTGCCAATCCCATGCTTTACCAGCACTTCCAGGACACCGCCCGCAATGCAGCGTGCCTTGTCCGAAATTGTCGTGCAGTTTTCCTGTTCTGTCAGCCTTGGGTCAATATCTGCTATTTTAAGCCCCGTTTCCACGGCATAGCCATCCCGGATGATTCCGCGCAGCACGCCGTCGATTGTGGCAGATACTGCGGTGTCCCCGATTCTGGCCAGCAGCTGTCCCTTTTTTACAATGCTTCCGATATCTTCCAGCACCCGGATTGTCCCGGATGCCGGTGCATGGATAACCCGCTGCGCCCCATATCCGCCTATCATGCCCGGCACGCCTGAATTGGGCAGCGCGCTTCCCTGCCCTATGACCCTTCCAAGCTGATGCCCGCGTTTGGTCTCAATGACATAGTCCACGTCCGTTCCGGCGCAGAATCCAGGCCCTAAAGCAATTGTAAGCGGAGCCATATCCTTTTTCGTCCCAAGGTTTTTCTTGGCAAGAATGGCATCAATCACGGCATCCGGGTGTAATTCGTATATCAAAGCCCCGTCCGGGTCTGTCATCAGCGGGATTTCGCGGTTCTCCCACGCCTTTATGCACTGCTCTTTTGTCTGCGTCCGGCGGCAGACGGTGCCTTCCACCGTGGAAATGCCGTCGTAGACTGCTTCGCAGAACGAGACCCTTCTGCGGATAGCTGACGGACGGGCTGTTTCCAGCACCAGAACCGCATAGCCGCACTGATGCAGCTTATAAATAGTCCCTGTCGCAAGGTCACCGCCGCCGCGTACAATAATCATGCCCATGCATCTGCCTTTCCTTTATTTTTGTCTTTTATTTATTTCTTTATGATTCCGCGCACATCATATATCGCATCCTTCGGGCATTTTACGACGCACATCCCGCAGGATAAGCAGCGTTCTTCCTGAATATGCGCACGAGCGCCGGAAATGGCTATGGCACCAGACGGGCAGTTTTTCGCACAGATTCCGCAGGCAATGCAGGTACCATCTTCCTTATTTCCGGCTTCCCTGTCACGCTTCGAGCCGCGCACGATAAATGGCACGCCTTCTGTATGTACCGCAGGCTGCGGATGCTTCCGGCTTCTGGCATACGGCGTATCTGCAAGCGGCAGGCTGGTGCGGTACTGCCCGTCAAAGCGGTAATATGCCCCCGCTATGGCCGGTGCCGTCGGAATGGATGTGATTTCTCCTATGCCGATTGCGCCGCCTGCCACGGCAAGTCCCGGTTTTTCCACGATAATGCTTTCCACATCCGGCACCTCATGCGCACGGAACAGCCCGAGCGTGCCGAATTTTGACTGCGGCACGCAGTCCTTTAAGGCATATTCCTCGGTCAGCGCAAATCCCATGGACATAACAACGCCGCCCTCAATCTGGCCTTCCACAGACAGCGGATTGACTGCCTTTCCGACATCATGCGCGGCAGCAATTTTTTCAATTTTTCCCTGTTCATTCAAGATGCACACCTGGGTGGCATAGCCATAGGCAACATGTGAGACCGGATTCGGCACGTCTGCGCCTAACGGGTCTGTCTTTGCCAGATATTCTCCATAATACTCCTTTCCTTCCAGTCTGTCCAGAGGCTGCTGCTTTAAATCCTCCTTTAACAGTTCACAGGCGCGCCGGACTGCTTCCCCGGTAATCAGAGTCTGCCTGGAGCCGGATGTCGTGCCGGAATCCGGTGCATTGATGGTATTGGCAGCATCGCAGGCAATCTGCTCCCTGCTTAAGCCGGTAACTTCTGCCGTCACCTGTACCAGCACGGTTCCAAGCCCCTGCCCGATACAGGAAGCGCCGGAACGGATATGCAGCTTTCCATCCACAACCTTTAAAAGCGCGCGTCCAAAATCCGGAAGCCCCACGCCGACCCCGGCATTTTTCATCGCGCACGCAACGCCTGCATACGGGCTGCTCTCAAAAATATCCCGGACTGCTTCGAGTGTTTCTGCAAGCCCTGTCGATTCGTCCACAATCTGTCCGTTTGGCAGCTCCTGCCCCGGACGGATGGCATTGCGGCAGCGGATTTCCCACGGACTGATTCCCACTTGCTCCGCCAGCTTTGTCAGCATCATTTCCATGCCAAAGCAGGTCTGCGTCACGCCAAAGCCGCGGAATGCCCCGGCTGGCGGGTTATTCGTATAATACGCTTTTCCGTCAATTTCAAAATTCTGGTAATTATATGGCCCTGCTGCATGCGTGCAGGCACGTTCCAGCACCGGCCCGCCAAGCGAAGCATATGCTCCGGTATCGGCAATCACAGTCGCCATGACGCCCTGGATGATGCCGTTTTCATCACAGCCGACGGTAAATTCCATATCCATCGGATGGCGCTTCGGATGCACGGTCAGGCTTTCCTGGCGGGACAGCTTTACCTTGACCGGGCGCTTTGCAAGCCACGCCACAAGTGCTGCCTGATGCTGTACGGTAACATCCTCTTTTCCACCGAATCCGCCGCCGACAAGCTTGTTGACAACACGCACCTTTTCCCTTGAAAGGCCAAGCATTGTGGCACATTCGTGCTGCGTATCATAGGTACCCTGGTCGGTGGAATACACAAGCACGCCGTCCTCATACGGCATGGCAGCCGCGCATTCCGGCTCTAAAAATGCATGCTCGGTATACGGGGTATGGAATTTTTCCGTATAGACATATTTCGACCGTGCAATCGCTTCCTTTGCATTTCCCCTGGACACATGCTTATGCGCCAGCAGGTTTCCGCCCTCGTGCACGAGCGGTGCATCCGCTTTCATTGCTTCGTAAGGGCTGCTTACAAATGGAAGCTCCTCATACGTTACTTTGACCAGCTTCTTTGCTTTTTCCAGTATTTCCGGTGTTTCGGCCGCGACAATGGCTATGGCATCCCCCAGGTAACGGGTACATTCTCCTACAGGAATCATAGTGTCCCAGTCCTGCACCAGATGCCCGACCTTGACACTGCCCGGAATGTCTGCTGCCGTATAAACGCCAGCGACACCAGGCAGTTTTTCTGCCAGCCCCGCATCAATTGCCAGCACCCTTGCCCGCGGGTATTTCGAGCGGACTGCACTGGCATAAATCATGCCTTCGATTTCCATGTCATCCGGGTATTCGCCATAGCCCAGTACTTTTTCACGGGCATCAATGCGGTGTACCCGCTCTCCCGTCTTCCAGGCAAATTCCCCGGCCGGAATGCCGTTTCCTTCGCGTTTGAGCTTTGCCGCCAGCTCCACTGCGTCTATGATTTTTTTGTACCCGGTGCAGCGGCAGATATTATTGCGCAGTGCGTATGCAATTTCGCTGCGGTCTGGATTGTCATTGACATCTAACAGTCCCTTCGCACAGATAACCATACCCGGGATGCAGAAGCCGCACTGGACAGCCCCTGCCTGTGCAAACGCATAGGCATATAGTTCTTTTTCCTCCCCCGACAAGCCTTCCACGGTCAGGATATGCTTTCCGTCCATCATGGACAGTGTCGGGACACAGGCTTTTACCGCTGTCCCGTCTATCAGCACATGGCAGGTCCCGCAGGCTCCTTCGCTGCATCCGTCCTTGACCGATTTGCACTTGCAGACATCCCGCAGGAATGGAAGCAGCTTTCCATCCCCTTCTATCTGGTAAGGCTGGCTGTTTACATAAATTTTGTACATATGAAACCTCTCCTTTGCTTTTATTTTCGTACAAATTGCTGATTTCATTATACACGATATGGGAGAGAAATTCAAATTTTTTTTTACGATTAGAAAAATTTATCGCGCCATGCATGGCAAAGCCTCAGCTGCCCGGTGCCCGGTAACAGATATGGCAGCCTTTCTCCAGCAGCCGCGCCGCAATGCCCTGTGCCTGGCACAGCTTTTTAAACCGGATAGCGCCAAAGTGCGAGTAAAACGTTGCAATATATACCATATTATTTCGTAATGGAGAGCGTATATTCCCCATTCTCCTGCACACAGCTTACCTGATACCCCTGATGCC
>CAJTSV010000006.1:12801-13018 GCA_910579075.1 uncultured Eubacterium sp. | reverse complement strand
ATAGCGGGTTATATTTTCACGGGCAGCCGTATTATCCACAATTACCTCATAAGCGTTTTCATTTGTCATCATGGCTTTGCGCAGCATGACAACCGGTTCCGGGCAGGAAAGCCCGCGTGCATCAATCTGGTTCATAATGCTGAATCCTCCTCTGTGTATGATTTCAAAATGCCCTGTATCACTGCTTTTTCTTATAAAACGTATTCAGGCAGGCAAT
>CAJTSV010000006.1:0-12774 GCA_910579075.1 uncultured Eubacterium sp. | reverse complement strand
GCCGGCAAGAACAGCTGCCCTGCCGTTTGCCGTCGGGCCATCCGTAATCCCGTTTAAAACCAGGTTGCAGGCAAACGCGCTGATGCCAATCGCAAGAAACCCGGCCAAAAGCTTTGTTTCGCCAAACAGCGCCAGGTCACGGATGCACGCAAAATCTTTTTTAATAAATAAACAATTATTTATTTGATTTGTTCTGCCATTTATGCTAAAGTTTTGGTAACGTTCTTTCAAAGCCAGGCAGCAGCTGTGCCGGATATTTGGCGGCGATAACTGCAAAAATGTGGTATTTACCAAAAACGCAACCGAAAGCCTGAATATCCTGCTCAAGGGGTTCTTAAAGCCCTGTGACCATGTGCTCGTATCTTCCATGGAGCACAATGCCGTCATGCGCCCGCTCGTACAGCTGTCACGCCAGGGTGTTTCATTTACCAGGATTCCCTGTGCACAGGACGGACAGCTTTTGCCGGAATCCCTGCCAAAGCTTTTAAAGCCCCAGACAGCCGGCACATGGCCCATACATATGGAAGAAATGCATATAGACGCGCTTGCATTTACCGGGCACAAGGGACTGTCAGGCCCGCAGGGCATCGGGGGCTTCCTGCTGCGCTGGGACGGCCTGCTGCGGCACTGGGACAGGCAGGCAGGACAGATTATCCGCCTGGGTGCTTCCACAATTCCCTCTGCCTATATCCTTCCGGAGCTGCTGCCAGCTTATGGAAAAGAACATCCCGGAACTTATTTTTCCATCCACCAAAGCAACAGCCAGGATATTATAAACCGGCTGCTGCGGGGTGATTTTGATATGGGGCTGATTGGCATGGAAAGCACGGAAGCATCCCTTTCCTGCATTCCGTTTTATGAAGACCGCATGGTCATTATCACGCCGGTAAACGATAATTTCCTGTCCTTAAGCCAGCACGAGCCGTTTCCGCTCGAGCTTTTGACGCGCACGCCTGTCATACTGCGTGAAAAACACAGCGGCAGCCGCAAAAGTGCTGACCGTTTTCTGGAAAGCCTGGGCAGCCGCGAAGAAAACCTGCAGGCAGCCGCCCGCATCAACGACCAGGAAGCCATTAAAAACCTGGTGGCACAGGGACTTGGCATATCCATCCTGTCTGAACGGGCTGCCAGGAATTTTGTGAATGAGAAACGCGTGCTTGTATTCCAGCTCCCGGAAACCGCAGTCCGGCGCAGCCTGTATCTCATTTATCCGAAACACTATATGTTAAGCCGCAGCCTGCAAGGCTTTATGAACTATATTCTTCGGTTTTATTCGAAAGACCCCTGACTGGCACAAAAACTTCCAGTATTCACAAAAGAAAATACAGATTTTATTTCTGTTATAATATTTCTGAGAGGAGAATGCTGAACCCATGAACAAAAAATCAAAAACACTGACACTGATACTGTTTTTTATTTACATCACCGCCCTGTCCTGGATTATTTTATTCAAGATGAGCACCGATTTTGCAATGCTCTTTGGCATGAAGCTGCGAAACATCAATCTGATTCCGTTTGCAGGCTCTGCGATTGTAAACGGGAAAGCAGATATATCCGAAATTGTCCTGAATATTCTTGCCTTTGTTCCATTTGGCCTGTACATGTCCATGCTGTACAAAAAGGCCGGATTTCTGCAAAAAGTCCTGCCCATTGCAGGCGTCAGCCTTTTGTATGAAACCATGCAGTTTGTATTTGCCATCGGTGCAAGCGATATCACAGACCTGATTGGAAATACGCTGGGCGGAGTGCTGGGTATTGGATTCTTTGCTGTCTTATCGGCCATATTTGGCAAAAAGACCGTAAAAATTTTAAATATCCTGGCGTCCATTGCCACGGCAGCAGCCATTTTATTCCTCGGACTGCTTATCGCTGCAAACTAAAATTCTTCTTCCCCTGCACAGTAATAATGGAAATACTGTTCTTTTAAGGCTGGATAAGCGCCTCTTGGAAGATAGATTTTCTTTCCGCTGTCCAGCTGCATTTTCTGCACGCTGATGCTCTCCACATGGCGCAGGTTTACGATATAAGAAACCCCGGCTTTTACAAATTCCTCATAACCGCAGAGCATCCCGAAAAGCTTAGCCATCGTAAGGCGCAGAAGGTGCTGCGTCCCGTCCGACAGGTACATGCACTGGCATTTTTTCTGTGCCTCAATATATACAATATCCGGCAGCGGAATCCGGCACAGCCTGCTGTCAATCCGCAGCAGCAGGTACTTTTTCCGGTCTTCCTCTGCTTTTTTCCACACCCTGTCCAGCACCTGAAACAGGTCGTCCTTTGCCACCGGCTTGAGCAGGTACTGCACGGCATCTACACGGAACGCTTCCAGCGCATAATCCTTTGATACCGTCAGAAAAACAATCCGGCATCCAACGCCCATTTCCCGCAGCTCCCTTGCCGCGTCCACGCCCAGCTTGCCTGGCATAAATATGTCCATCAAAACAAGGTCCGGCACATATTCATGTTCCCGCGCCGTCAAAAGCAGCTCATCCGCTCCCAGAAACCGCCGGATAGAAACCATGCATCCGCTGCGCTCCTTCTGATAACATCGAAGCAGGTATTCTGCCTTATCCAGTTCGTCCGTCCTGTCGTCGCAAAGTGCTATCTGATACATGAAGCACACCTCTTTCGTAGTCTTTTTTCTGCTGCTTATATTTTTGTGTTCCGCAGGCTGTAACAGCTGCTATGGAAAAGCCGCCGGGTATTTCTTACAGAATCCTTGTCCAGTCTGATTCTTCGGTAAGGACAGCTTTATGGCCCTGGATGCCTGCATTATATTCTTCTTCGGAAATTTCATTTCCATTGTGCGTATAGATAAATACCGGCTGCTCTCCTTCCAGATGCCCGGCTGAGGCAAAGGAAGCCGTTAATTCAGGAGTCACTCCGTCACTGCCTATCCGGTAAAAATCCGTGCCGGATTCTGCGGCGCTGCTGCTGTAAGTTACGCCTATCACTCCATTTTCATAAAGCTTAAAATTCGTCCGGTACCCAAACTCCATTTCCGGAAAAATGGAAACCACATCCGTCCCGTCATAACCATACAAATCATAATACCATGGGCCGGAAATCCCGTTTTCTCTGGCTGCAATCACAAGCTCCATGGTCCCGTTTGCGTCTATATCATAAAGTGCATAATAAATATCCTGCCTGCGATGGCGGATTTCAATGCCGATATACTCCCCAAAGCTGCTGTCAAAATCATCCGAATCCCGAAGGCTGGCATAAAAATCATTCTGAACCATGTCGCGGAATTGTGCCAAAACCTCGCCGTATCGTTCTGCTTCACGTGCTGGCTGCTGCGTCTTTTCCATGCTTTGCCCGCCTGCTGCATCGTTATCCTGTGTTTCTTCCGGTACGGGATTATGCTCGTCCGCAGTGCTTTTTTTATCTGGAATTGCTCCTGGTTCCTGTTTTCCTGCCATGCCTTCTTTATCCGGGATTTCTTCCCTGGCTGCAGCCCCTTCCTGCATGCTTCCTGCTGCATCAGCCCCTTCCTGCATACTTCCTGCTGCATCTGTCCCGCAGCCTGCGAATAAAAATGCCGCTGATAAAAACACTGCCGTCACGATATGTATTTTATGTAAGCTTTTCATGGATGTTCCTCCCAAATCAGATTTATATTCTGCCACTGGTTTTATTATACCTGAATGTCCCTGCAAATGATACAGGCTTTTTAAAAATTTCATACAGCTGCCAGGAAATCAGAACCGCTGCAATCCACCCCGTGAAACGCCTGATTTGCATGCTAAAAAAGTTGACAAACATGAATATTGTATATAAAATAAATCCTGACTGGACATTTTATCCAGAAAAAATTCAGACGGAGTATGGAGATTATGAAAAGCATTCGAAAAAAAATAACCGTATGCCTCATGCTGACTGTTCTGACAGCACTGGCAGCAGCCGGCCTGTCCGGCATTATTCCAAGCTACAGAAGCACCCTTTCCACAGTAGAAAACATGATGCGCACCACCGCTGTCCTGGCAGCAGAGCGCGTCGAACAGGAACTGACAGCCTACAAAAACGCCGCGCTGGATGCAGGATGCATTCCGCAGCTTTCTGACCCGGATGTGCCAGTGGAAGAAAAGCAGGCGCTGGTAGAGGAACGATGCAGCATGCACCAGTTCCAGCGCGGAAATATTATCGGCCCAAACGGGCACAGCATTTTTGACGAAAAAGACTACTCTGACCGCGAATATGTCCGGCAAGCCATGCAGGGAAATACTTATGTATCGGAACCGCTGGTCAGCAAGATTACCGGGGAGCTGTCCATTATGGCAGCCGCACCGCTTTATTCGGGCGGCATTTACGGTTCCTCCATTGCAGGCGCCATATATTTTGTCCCGGAAGAAACGTTTTTAAATGACATTGTATCTTCTATCCGCATCGGAGAAAACAGCCGTGCTTATATGATTGATAAATCCGGAAACACCATTGCCGATATTACCCTTGATACAATAACCGTACAGAATATTGAAGCCGAAGCCGCAGACGATGCTTCCCTGAAAGAGCTGGCCAAAATCCATGAACGGATGCGCAGCGGGGAAAACGGATTCGGAAGCTATCAGACGATAAAAACGGACGGGAAAAAGCCGGAAAAACAAAAGATGTTTATCGCTTATGCGCCTGTGCCGGGCACAGATGGCTGGAGCATCGCAGTCACTGCACCGCAGATGAATTACCTGGCTGCTGCCTACAAAGCCATGGCCATTAACCTTGCCGTGATTGCAGGTGCCATCCTGATTTCCATGGCTGTTTCCCTGCTGCTGGCTCACAATATCGGCACGCCGATGAAAGCCTGCGCAAAACGCATGCAGCTGCTTGTAGAAGGAGACCTGGAAACACCGATGCCGCTGGTCAAAAACAGGGACGAAACCGGCATGCTTGCAGCGTCTGCCGCTTCCCTTGTAGAAGGACTCGGACTTGTCATTCATGATATCAGCTATCTTATGACAGAACTGGCAAACCAGAACCTGGATATACATACACAGCACGAAGACCGGTACGCAGGCAGCTTTCAGGATATCCTGCTCGCCATGCGGCATATGAAAATACAGCTGAACACCATTATGCACCAGGTCAGCCATTCTGCAAGCCAGGTATCGGCAGCCAGCAGCCAGCTGTCCGCCAGCGCCCAGACACTGAGCGAGGGCACCGCTGAACAGGCAAGCTCCGTACAGCAGCTGGCAGAGCGGATGAATGTCATATCCAATGACGTCAGCCATACGGCCAGCGAAGCGCTTGAGGTACGCAGCCAGACCCACCATGCGGGAGAAGCTGTTTCCCTGTGCAGCAGCCAGATGCAGAGCCTGATGGAAGCAATGGACAGAATCCAGACCAGTTCTGACGAAATCGAAAAGATATTAAAGACCATTGAAGACATCGCATTCCAGACCAATATCCTGGCACTGAATGCAGCCGTGGAAGCAGCCCGGGCCGGAGAAGCCGGAAAAGGCTTCGCTGTCGTGGCCGGGGAGGTCAGCAGCCTTGCCAGCAAATCCGCCGAAGCAGCCCAGAATACATCCGCCCTGATTGAACACTCTGCGGATGCCGTGCGCACGGGCATGGATATCGCCGGTCAGGCCGCATCTGTACTGCAGGAGGTCGTAAAGAGCATCCATTCCGTAACGGCTTCCATTGACAATATTTCCACCGTTTCAAGCGAGCAGTCCGAAGCTGTCTCACAGATTTCCAATGGAATCAGCCAGATTTCATCCGTCGTGCAGAGTAACAGCGCTACGGCACAGGAAGGCGCTGCGGCCAGCGAACAGCTGTCTGCGGAAGCAGCCGTATTAAAACGCCTGGTGGAACAGTTTACACTTGCAAAAGAAGAATAACCGCATCACACAGCAGCAGGCTACGGGGCATCCGGTGCCAGGCCCTGGCCGCACCACGCCAGCATCCCGGCATCTTCCCCGGAATCTCCTGCTGCAAATACTTCCTGCGGCTGCAGGTGCATTCTGCTGCAAATCATCCTGACGCCGGACTCTTTATCTGCCCCGGCTGCCAGCATCTGCAGGCAGTTTTTTTCTATGATATACCGTATCTTTGTCCTGGCCTGTTCCGGGATATGCTCCATCAGCTCCCTGGCCGTGCGGCTGTCCCATGGATGTTTCCGTGCACGCAGCAGCGTCAGCTTGTAAACATTTCCCTCTTTCTGATACGTAATCAGCCGGAACCGGTACTGCTGCTCCAGCGGCCTTACATACGGTACACAGTCCCCATCCAGGACATGATGCTGTTCCAGAATCCCTTTTATCAGAATATGCGCCCCGCCCGCAAACACCCCGCCCGCAGACAGATGCCAGATACTTTTGCAGCGCCTGGCAGCGTCTTCATATGGAAGCGTCGTGGCAAAAAACAGCCGTGTTTTTTCTTTGTGCACAAGCACTTTAAGGCCTGCCCGGATATCTTCCGGAATGCCATCCGCGCCTGTGCGGCACAGGGTTCCTTCAATATCCAGAAAAACAGCCTTCGGACGCCTTGGAATGCGAAACAGCGGATATGGCCCGAACAATGCATCATTTATCAGATTCTGCATCCCGCCATAGGCAAGGTAGCAGCTGCACTGCCTGCGCCTGCACAGGGGCTGGCTTTCGGCATGCCTGCCGCTGGAAACATATGCTCCTGCCCCCGCATCCCTGGCTGTACTCAGGCAGCACAGCCGCAGTGTCCCGTCTGCCTGTACAAAAAGCCTGTCCCGGCACGCCTGTACATCTGCCGGATGCCCGGAAAGCTCCCGGTAAAAATACGGGTCGATATCCAGAAACGCCTTTTTTTCTTCTTCTGTATAAGCCCGTCCAAGCCCGTCCATTTTGTTTATCCAGACATACACCTGCTGCGGCAGCTGCCTGCGAAGCTGGCGCAGCAGGCCCGTATTTTCCGGCACGCCGACTGCTCCTGCACAAATCGAAACGCCATATTTCAGGCACGTCCTGCAGTTTTGCGCAAACTCGGAAACCCCCGTCATCTGCGGATGAAATGTCGCCCACAGCCGCAGCTTTTTCAAAACACCCCCGGCCTTTTGGAATGCTTCCAGTGACCGAGCGGCCGGAAAGCTCAGATTGGTCTGTGCTCCCACAGCGTCTGTCCAAGGCAGCGCGCTGATACGTGCCAGCCCTTCCCAGTACCATGCATGTATCAGCGCTTCCCCATAAGGCACCAGCATCAGCGCCCGGATGCCAGACATCCAGGCCTTTTCCTCATATATACGGACAAAAGACTCCCACTGCTTCTGGTCGTGCGCAAGCTCTGCCTGCGAGACCGGATGCTTGGAAAACGGACAGTAAGAACAGCTGTAATTGCAGCTTTTTAAAATACCCCTGTACAGCACCATGCGGGCTGGCCGATTATATTTTTCCATACTTTAAAATCCTCATAAAAGCATTCTGCCATCAGCCGCCATATTCTGCATCCCATTCTGCCATCGCCTGCCTGACCGGTTCTGATATCAGCTGCGGCCCCAGATAATCAGAAAGCCCTAGCCCGGTTTCCGTCAGCGCCAGAAACGGATTCTGTTTTATGGCAGATGCGTCCTGCTCCTGCATGGTTACAAAGCCCTGTTCCAGCCAGCTGCTTAAAACAGGAAAATCCTGCAGCGCGCTGTTTCCAAACACTTCCTGATAACGTCCCATTGGAAGCCCCGGATAAAGAAACAGGTGCCGGATTACATAGCGCCGCTTTAACTCGCCATCCGAAAGAACACATCCATGCGTAACCTGTGTATAGTCAGCCGTGCGCTCAAATTCCCGGATGCGTCCAAGGCATTCTTTCTGTGTTACCGCATAGGGACTGCAAAAATGCAGATTTCCGGCATAGCTTCTTCCGCCGCAGCCAAGCGCAAGCGAATTTCCAAATCCGCATTCGTGAAATTCCGGCTCCGGCATGCTGCGGCTGCGCACAAACCTGCGCATGGATTTTTGGAAATAGCCTTCTTCCCGCAGAAAACAGCTGGCATGCTGATACTGCAAAAATGCCTGTTCCTGGTCTGGCACGATTCCTTCGCCCTGCAGCCCTGCGCCGTGCTTTACATACAGCGGATATAAAAAAATCTCATCCGGCTCAAACCGCACCGCTTCCTTTAGCGAAGCCAGCAGGCTTTCTGCCGTCTGTCCCGGAATTCCATATATAAAATCTGTATTGACACATGCAAAGCCGGCTGTTTTCAAAAGCCCCAGCGCTTCGCGTGCCTTTGCAGCACGGTGCGCACGCCCGAGTGCAGCAAGCTCTGCATCGTGAAAGCTCTGGATGCCCATGCTCACCCTCGTGACGCCATGCTGTTTTAAAAGGGAAAGCTTTTGTGCATCCGTCTGGTTCGGAGCCGTCTCTATCACAAAATCCGGCTGCTTTGCAAACCGGAACTGTTTTTTTATCCTGCAAAACAGCTTATCTAACTGCTGCGCGCCCAGATACAGGGGCGTCCCGCCGCCAGCTACCAGGCTGGAAAATGCTGCATCCATGCCGCTTAAAAGCTCCGCATACTGGCTGCCCTGCCGGTAAACCGCTTCCAGATACCGGTCCAGCGCTTCCCCGTCCTGTCCTGTAACGGAAAACAGGTTGCAGTAGCCGCATTTTGCCTGGCAGAATGGAATATGCACATACAGCCCGTGCCCGCCGCCGGCAAATGCAGGCGCATAATCATGCAGCGAAATGCCGGAAAGCGGCCTGTATGCTGTTTTGTGCGGATAACTGTACATATATTGAAGATAGCGGTTCATCATGAATTCCTCCCTGCCTTTCCAGCTGCCGGATGTTTTCTCATAAATTCCGGCTGCAAAAAAATACCAGTTATACATGATAAAAAGTATAACTGATAATTTTTTACAATACAAGTGTATTCCCTTTATTTCCTTATATCCCAAGCTGCCCTGCAACCTGCTTTAAACGATTCCAGTCACAAATATTCTGCTCCAGCTTTTTCCTGCCGGCAGGTGTTATCTGGTAGTATTTCCTCCTGGGGCCAGCCGATTTATCACTGTCATAAACGATGGCAGACCCATCCTTATGCAGCCGCCTTAAAATAGCATAAAAAGTACTGTCGTTTACTTCTGGAAACAGCACCTTCATCTCACGCATCAGATGATAGCCATAATAATCCTGCACAGAAAGCTTTTGCAGCAGACACATTTCCAGCACTCCTTTTTTTATCTGTGCGTCCAAAACCATACCTCCGGCCTTTTCAAAAAAAACACCCAGTACAAAGCCAGAATCGGAACGCACAGGAAATATGGAACCGATAAAAACTCCCATCCACCCCATACTGTCTTATTTGCCAGAAACAGATAATGCTGCCCTACGCTGCAAATCAGCGCTATGCATTGTATCAGAATAAAATACATATAAATATTGCCATGCAGCATTTTCCATGCAGAAAAAATGCACATTGCCAAAAGAAGGACTGACGCCACACACATAGCACGTATAATATTTTCAGCAAGCATCTGCATCTTTTCGGAACCTGGCTGCATACTCCTGTATATCTGCGGAAGCAGGGTATATGCGCAAAACTGAAAGATACAGAAAAGAAACAGGACAGCAGCCTGGCATATTGCAGTTTCTTTCTTTTTTTGATATGTCACTGGCAAAATACCAGCCAGACAGCTGTTTCCCGATAAAAACCAGATAAAAACTGCACAAATCACTGAAACATAATTTAACAAATCATATAGACGTATTCTGGATGCAGTATATAGCACACAAACCAGAACTGCCATAGGCAAGATACATTTCCAGTACAGCCTGTGTTCCCGGCCTTCTTCTTTTTTTATTATACTCACAGCATCACGGGGCTCTCCGTACTGCTCTAAAATATCATTTTCCGACAGCCCATCCCGCAGTCCCGATTCAAAATGCAAGCTTACATCTTCTAACACATCCCTGATTTCACTTGTACCAAAATGCCAGAACATTGCATTTTTCATACAGATAACATAATTGTCTCTCATAATTACCGCCCCCCTTTCAGTTCTTATTATACCATCTATTGTTCAATAGTCAATAGTAATAAACAATATTATCATCAAATAATATTACATTCTGAATAACTTTTCTTCAACAAGCAGCACTATCACCTGGAAAAGCAGCATCAGCACCGCAAAATCCAGGCTTCCATAAGCAGGAAAAACAGCAGCTCCTGTTACCTTATAACCTATCCAGTAACAAGAGCTGCCGTATATTTGGGCATTGCTGTCAAGCTTAACCATCATTTGATTCACATTCACTCGCATCCCTGCTGCCTTTTGCTCCGACATCATCCCCCATTCCTTCGATTTCTTCCTGAACCTCGCGGATTTTTGTGTCCAGCTGCAGGGCCCGCAGAATCTTATTTTGTTCTTCCGGTGAAAACATGCCGATAGCACGCCCAAGCTCGGTAATGTTATTCCGGTTGACCTTCAGCCCTTTTCCGCCGCCAAACGGAATGCTGATAACGTCTTTCTTATTGCTCATATCACCCAGGCAGAGCCATTTGCCGCTTGTCGTAAAGGTTACCCCGTTATAGGTAATGTTCCCGTTTTTATCCGCATAAGAAGCATAAGGCGCTGACATTTCCCGGCGTATCAGCCCGAACGGGTCTGTAATCAGCTGTTCTTCCTGTTCCCCTGTTTCTAAACCGCCTTTATTTTTCATCATTTCAAACGCTTCCATCAGGACATTGCACTTTGGTGCCCCGTCTGCCGGCTGCTGTGCTGCTGCCTGCAAGCCGGCTCCTTCGGACTGGTTCCGGTCCCGGAGTCCAGCCGTCTGTCCCCCGGCTGCCTGGCTCCTGCCCAAATCCTGTCCTGCCCTTCCTGCTGCTTTTCCTTTCTGATTTCCATATGAGTAGCCCTGTGTGTACCCGATTGCGCTTACTGCCATGATATTCCTCCTTTAAATAGCTGCTCTTTTCCAAACCATAAAAAACAAAAAGCCTCCTGCTGCCAGGATATTCTGCCAGCCTGCTGCTTTTATGTGGTGCCCTGCCTTCCCTGTTCCATTACTGCTTCATATGCAATCCGCTCCACTGCACTGCGGCTGTTTTTCGAAACTGCTTCTGCATCAAACAGAAAGGCTTTGACGAAACCGCTGTCCTCTTTCATCTCCACATAAACACTTCCCGGCTGTTCCTTTCTGCCGCCTTCCCCTTTTTCCAGCTTTGCTTTCAGCGTGTAGCCTTCCAGCACATTAATTTCCACCTTATCACAGGCACTGTATGGAATACGGCGGACTTCCACTTCTCTTGCACCCTGCAGCTGCCTGCAGCGTTTTACCTGAATACCTGTGCCCTGCGGCTCTGCTGCTGGCAGGAATGCTGCTTTCTGGCTTATGTTTTTCTGCAGCCTGTCCTGAAAGCTTTCCCCGGACACAAAGCTGCCATTTTTTCTGCCCGGGCGTTCGTGCGCTCCAGAAACATAAATACCGCTGCCGCCTGGCACTTTTCCATTTTTTCCTGCGTTTTCAATCTGCATCCCAGCCACCTTCCCTTCTGATTCCATTCTGATACGGCCTGTTCCCTGTACGCCTGAAGCATTCTGCTGTCTGCTTTTTCCTGCAGCGGTTTTTCTTTCAGCTGCCGTCCGCGGCGCAGCCTCGTTTTTACAGTTCCTTCTTCCAGTTCCATAATTCCCGCTATTTCCCGGATGGAATAATCTTCATAGTAAAACAGGTACAGCGGATTCCGGTAAGCTGCCGCCAGCTCCATGACCCGCCAGAGCATGTCATCTTCATATACAAACGGCAGGCTGAACGGTTTTACCGCACCCGCCGCTGCTTCTTCAAGCCCTGCCGTCCGTGAAAACCACGCACTCTTTTGGATATCATAACAGATATGAAGAACAACCCGGACAAACCAGTTTTTTTCATGGTTTTCATCCGCAAATGCCGGCTTTGTTTTTAAATACCGGCAGAATGCTTCCTGCACCACGTCTTCCGCATCCGCCCTGTTTTTCATGTTGGAAAAAGCAACCCGGTACAAAAGCTCCTTATACTTTTCAAACGGCCCCGCCGCTTCCCTTTCCTCATTTATCAGCATATGAATACCATGCCCTCTCCCAGATTCATCCGGCCTGCATAACGCTGCCGCACCCATGCGTTGTTTTTGTGCTGCATGAATACCCTTTACCAATAATACGAATCAGGAGACCGAAAAGTTTCAAAGCCGGAGAAAAACTTTGAAAGAAACGATATTTTTTACTTCCTTTCCAGAAAAAAATGCTTATAAGGAACGATATGTACCATCGGATGGTCAATTCCATGAAACTGACAGCCGTCCTCCCCATAGCAGGTGCCATGGTCTGAACAGCAGATGACAAAGGCATCTCCCCGGCTTTTATTCCAGCCGTCAAACAGCCGCCCAAGCTGTGCATCCGCATAGCGAAGTGCGGCTGCATGGCTTTGAAGGCTGTCGCGTACAGCGCCTTCCAGATAAAAATAATTCGGATAATGAATTGCATCTATATGATGTTGGGGTCAAAACCATAAATAAATTTGCCCCTATTCCTATAGTACCTTGAAAAATTCATATTTTGTAGTATATCGCCGAACATTTGAGCATATATGCCGGGTATTCGCTGCCTTGTTTTATGCAACTACTGGATTTTGGGCATAATGTCCTAAGCCCTTCACATAATTGAAGAGTTTTCGGAAATTCAACGCTGCTATTTTGGCGCCAAAAAAGAACTTGCCACGCTGTTTCCCACCGGGAATTTTTTCCAAATGGTAATTCTTACGGATATTTGACGGAACAGTTTCCACTCCATTTCGGAGTCTTGCGTAATTTTTGAATTCTTTGCTGTCCAT
>CAJTSV010000005.1:54243-78479 GCA_910579075.1 uncultured Eubacterium sp. | reverse complement strand
TAATTTTTATATTGATTTATAGAATCACATATAGTATATTGGAAATGATTTATTACCAGTGTATGGGAATCAGCAACTACAACAACGCATCCACACAGGAGGTTCACATGAGTACAAAGGTCAGGGTAGCCGTCGATGCCATGGGCGGGGACAATGCGCCGGGAGAAATTGTAAAGGGCGCTTTGCAGGCACTGGAAAAGCAGAAAAATCTGGCACTGATTTTCACCGGGCAGCAGGGGCCCCTGGAAGCAGAACTGAAAAAATACAGCTATGATGCCAGCCGTGTCACGACAGTCTTTGCCGAAGAAGTCATTGAAATGGCAGAGCCGCCTGTTGCAGCTATCCGCAAAAAGAAAAATTCTTCCATTGTAACCGGACTGAACATGGTAAAGCACGGGCAGGCAGATGCCTTTATATCCGCTGGCAGCACCGGAGCCGTCCTGGCAGGGGGACAGCTGATAGTCGGAAGGCTCAAAGGCGTGGAGCGCCCGCCGCTTGCACCGCTGATACCCACATCCAGGGGAGTGTCCTTGCTGATTGACTGCGGCGCAAACGTAGATGCCCGGCCGTCCCATCTTGTGCAGTTTGCTAAAATGGGTTCGATTTACATGCAGCATGTTGTCGGGATTGCGAATCCGCGCGTGGCCATTGTCAATATCGGGGCAGAGGAAGAAAAGGGAAATGCCCTTGTCAAAGAAACGATGCCGCTGTTAAAAGCATGCAGGGACATACATTTTACCGGCAGCATTGAAGCAAGGGACATTCCGTATGGGGCCGCAGATGTGATAGTCTGTGAAGCGTTTACAGGAAATGTGATTTTAAAGCTGTTTGAAGGAACCAGCTCCATGCTTCTTTCAGAAGTGAAAAAAACACTGATGAGTTCCCTTCGCACAAAAATCGGAGCAGCACTTATCAAGCCTGCATTGAAAAAAACGCTGAAAGGCTTTGATGCGTCCCAGTACGGCGGCGCGCCGATGCTCGGCTTAAAAGGGCTGGTAGTCAAGACACATGGGAGCGCAAAGGCACCCGAGGTAAAGCAATCCGTTATCCAGTGCGTGAATTTTTCAAAACAAAAGATAAACGAAAAAATCAGCCAGCAGTTTGGGGCTGATGACGCTGAATAATGGAAGTCCATAGAGAGCATAGTGATAAAGGAGGAAAGAGCCGTTATGGAATTCGAGAAAATCAAAAAAATCATTGCAGAAGTATTAAACGTGGATGAAGAAGAAATCACAATGGAAACTACTTTTGTAGATGACCTTGGCGCTGATTCTCTGGACATTTTCCAGATTATCATGGGCATGGAAGAAGAATTTGATATCGAAATTGCCAACGAAGAAGCAGAAAAGATTGCTACGGTCGGCGATGCCGTAGAGCAGATTAAAAATGCATTGAATTAATGCGTGACAGAAAGATGAAACGCACAAAAAGGGTGTTTTGAGACGGGCACAGCTGTTTTAAAACACCCTTGCAGTTTCAGAAAGAGGAGAAATATGAGAAAGCAGCTGGAATTTCAATATGTCATAGACTATGATTTTAAGCAGGACGGGCTGCTGCTGCAGGCACTGACGCACAGCTCTTATGCAAATGAAAAGCGAATGAAAAAGCATTCGGACAATGAGCGCCTGGAATTTCTGGGGGATGCGGTATTGGAGATTATTACAAGCGAATACCTGTACCATCATTTTCCGGACCTGCCGGAAGGAGAACTGACCAAAATGCGGGCCAGCCTTGTCTGCGAGCAGACACTTGCATACTGTACAAAAGAAATGCGTCTGGGCGATTACCTGCTGCTTGGAAAAGGCGAGGAGCATACCGGGGGAAGGCAGCGCAGCTCGATTCTTTCCGATGCCCTGGAAGCGGTAATCGGGGCAATTTATCTGGATGGTGGTTTTGCTAGTGCGAAAGAGTTTGTCCTGAAATATATACTGACGGACATTGCGCATAAGCAGCTCTTTTATGATAGCAAGACTATCTTGCAGGAGGTCGTCCAGGGGCAGAATATGGGCGCAATGGAATATGGCCTGATAGCGGAAAGCGGCCCGGACCATGCAAAGCTGTTTACCGTAGAGCTGTCTATCGGCGGAAAGCCGGTCAGCACCGGGTCAGGCCATACAAAAAAAGCGGCCGAGCAGGAAGCAGCATACCTGGCCCTTGTGCAGATGCAGGAAACGTAAGCGGAGGATGCGATGTATTTAAAAAGTATTGAGGTGCATGGCTTTAAGTCTTTCGCAAATAAAATCGTGTTTGATTTCCACAACGGCATTACGGGAATTGTCGGCCCGAACGGGAGCGGCAAGAGCAATGTCGCAGACGCTGTCCGGTGGGTGCTGGGCGAGCAGAGTGCAAAGCAGCTGCGCGGCTCGAGCATGCAGGACGTCATATTTGCCGGCACGGAAAACCGCAGGCCGGTCAGTTATGCGTATGTGGCCATTACACTCGATAATACCGACCATATGCTGCCGGTGGATTATGAAGAAGTGACCGTGGCAAGGCGCGTATACCGTTCCGGGGAGAGTGAGTATCTTTTAAACGGAAGCGCCTGCCGCTTAAAAGACGTGTCGGAGCTGTTTTACGATACCGGAATCGGCAAGGAAGGCTATTCGATTATCGGTCAGGGCCAGATAGAGCGGATATTAAGCGGCAGGCCGGAAGAACGCCGGGAGCTGTTTGACGAAGCGGCAGGCATTGTCAAATTCAAGCGCCGTAAAACCGCGGCACAGAAAAAACTGGAGCATGAGCGGGAAAACCTGGTGCGCATCCATGATATTTTAACCGAGCTGGAACGCCAGGTCGCTCCCCTGGAACGCCAGGCAGAAAAAGCAAAAATATATATCCGAAAAAAAGAAGAACTCCGGCTGTTTGAAGTCAACCTGTTTCTGCTGGATATGGAACGCAGGCAGCAGCAGCTGAAAGAGCTGTCGGAAAAATACAGCATTGCCGACGAGCAGCTTGCACAGGCCAGCCGGCAGTTCGAACGGGCCCGCGGCGGATATGAAACCCTCTCCCGGGACTTAGAACAGATGGAAGCACAGATTACACAGGTGCGGGATGCCATTCAGCATGCTGCGGTATGCAAAGGAAAGCTGGAAGGAGAGGTTAATGTTTTATACGAACAGATTCATTCAGCAAAAATGTCCAGGGAGCATTATGCCAGCCGCAGGGAAGCCATTGAAAAAGACAAGGCGCAGCGGGCAGCGGGCAGGGCAGAATATGAGCAGGTTAAAAACGGCCTGGATGCACAGCGCAGCGAAATTGCACAAAGGCAGGCTGCTGCAAAAGAACGCCTTGCCGCAGTCAGGCAGCGCATTTTGGCCTGTCAGGAAAAAATCGAATATGGGAAAAATGAAATTATCGGGCTGCTAAATAAAAAAGGCTCGGTCAAGGGCGAAAAGCAGCGCTTTGACATGATGCTGGAGCAGGCAAATATCCGCACGGCCCAGCTCAATCAGAAAAAGCTGCGGCGCAAAAGCGAGGAAGCGGACCTGGAAGCTGTCATCCTGAAATATGAACAGGAGCTGGAAGGACTGCATGCACGCATGGAGCAGCTGCGGACACAGGAAGCGGAAAATTACAGCAGGCAGCAGGAACAAAAGCACAGGCAGCAGGAAGCACAGGCACAGCTGGAACAGGATATGACGGAATTTCACAAAAACCAGTCCCGCCTGGAAACACTGCGCAATATCGCAGAACGCTATGACGGCTATGGAAACAGCATCCGGCGCATTATGGAAAAAAAACAGGATGAGCCAGGCATTCACGGCGTCGTTGCCGACCTGATACAGACCGATAAGAAGTATGAGACTGCCATTGAAACAGCACTCGGCGGCAGCATCCAGAATATTGTCACAAAGGACGAGGAAACAGCCAAAAGGATGGTGCAGTTTTTAAAAGAGCATAAATACGGCCGTGCCACGTTCCTGCCGCTTACGAGTGTCCGTGCCGGGAATCTCAGCCGGAACGAACGCGCGCTTTCCTTTGAGGGCGTCATCGGGACAGCCAGCTCACTTGTGCGCACAGACCCGGCTTATGAGGGCGTGGTTTCCTATCTGTTAGGCCGGGTTATCGTGGCAGACCATATCGACCATGCGGTTGCCCTGGCCAGGGAGTTTCGCTATTCCCTGCATATCGTGACGCTGGAAGGGGAGCATTTAAGCCCGGGTGGCTCGATTTCGGGCGGTGCGTTCCGCAGCAGCAGCAATCTGCTTGGCCGCAGGCGTGAAATCGATGAGGCGCAAAGCAGGCTGAAGGAGCTTGCAGACAGCCGCAGCCGCCTGCAGCGCCAGCTGCAGGATATCCAGTCTGCCTTAAAAAAGCTGAAAAAGGAGCAGGAACAGATTCAGGCTGCCGGGCAGGAAGCCGTCCTGCAGCAGAATACGGCAGGAATGAATTTAGAACGCGCGCTGGAACAAAAGTCTGAGGGCGAGAAGGCAGCCGCTTCGCTGGCAGAAGAAACCAGGGAGCTGGAACAGCACAGGGAGCATATCAGAAAACAGCTGGAGCAGGCAGAAGAACAGCTTGGCATCCTGGCACAGCGCGAGCAGCAGATAAATACACAGACCGCAGATGCCCAGAAGGAGCTGGACGCACAGCAGGCAGAAGAACAGCAGGCATCCGGCGAGCTGTCCGGGATTCAGCTGGAAGAAGCAAATTTTTCCCAGAAAGCGGAATTTATCGAGGAAAACCTGACGCGCATTGACGGAGAGTTAGAAAAGCTGGACAGGGAGCTGGCAGAGCTTCAAAACGGGGCCAGGCAGGCAGATGAGGATGTCATATTAAAGGAACAGGAAATAGAAAAGCTGCGGGCTGAGGCAGAAAAGGAAGGCGGGGCAGAAAGCCGCCTTGCAAAAGAGCTGGAAGAAAAGCTGGCATCCAAAAGCAGGATGGCCGCGGAGCAGAAGGGCTTTTTCCAAAAGCGCGAGGAATTATCCGAACACAAAAGCAGGCTGGATAAGGAAAAATTCCGCCTTGGCAGCCAGAAGGAAAAACTCGAGGAAGCAGGCGAGTCCCAGACAGATTATATGTGGACGGAATACGAGCTGACGCCGCACCAGGCTGCACAGTATAAGGACGAGCAGTATCAGGATGCAGCGAAAACAAAGCAGCTGATTGCACAGGCAAAGGACGAGCTGCGAAAACTTGGGGCTGTCAACGTCAATGCCATTGAGGAATACAAAGAAGTGTCCGGGCGCTACGTTTTTTTGAAAACCCAGCACGATGACCTGATACAGGCCGAGCAGACGCTGCTTGGAATTATCGAGGAGCTGGACACCGGCATGCGCAGGCAGTTTGCGGAAAAATTTGCAGAAATCCAGCGGGAATTTGACAAGGCATTCAAGCAGCTGTTCGGCGGCGGCAGGGGGACGCTGGAGCTGTCTGAGGAAGAAGACATCTTAGAATGCGGCATCCGCATTATCGCACATCCCCCGGGCAAAAAGCTGCAGAATATGATGCAGTTATCCGGCGGGGAAAAATCCCTGACTGCAATTGCGCTGCTGTTTGCCATCCAGAACCTAAAGCCTTCTCCGTTCTGCCTTCTGGATGAGATAGAGGCGGCGCTGGATGACAGCAACGTAAACCGTTTTGCAAAATATTTACATAAACTGACGAAAAATACACAGTTTATCGTGATTACCCACAGAAGGGGCACAATGACGGCAGCAGACCGCCTGTATGGGATTACCATGCAGGAGAAGGGCGTGTCGGCCCTCGTGTCGGTAAGCCTGATTGAGAGTGATTTGAAGTAGCAGAAAGGATTGGCAATATGGGAGAGAAAAAAGGTTTTTTCAAGCGCCTTGCAGACGGCCTTGCAAAAACAAGAAACAATATCGCGGCTGGCATCGACGCGGTGTTCAGCGGATTTTCCAGGATAGATGATGAATTTTATGAAGAAATCGAAGAAATACTGGTTATGGGAGACCTTGGCGTAAAAGCCACGCAGGAAATCATAGAAAACCTGAAAGCCCGTGTGAAGGAAGAACATATCAAAGATCCGGCTGCCTGCAGGGAGCTTTTGATAAACAGCATGAAAGAGCAGATGCAGGCCGGGGAGACGGCTTACCGGTTTGAGGAGGAATGCTCCGTCGTGCTCGTTATCGGGGTCAACGGCGTCGGCAAGACAACGACGGTCGGCAAGCTGGCGGGCAAGCTGAAGGAACAGGGCAAAAAGGTCGTGCTCGGCGCTGCCGATACCTTCCGTGCAGCAGCCGGCGGCCAGCTGTCGGAATGGGCCAGCCGGGCCGGCGTGGAAATGATTGGCGGGCAGGAAGGCGCAGACCCGGCTTCGGTCGTTTATGATGCGGTGGCGGCAGCAAAAGCCAGAAACGCTGATGTGCTTTTATGCGATACGGCAGGAAGGCTGCATAATAAAAAGAACCTGATGGAAGAACTGAAAAAAATCAACCGGATTTTAGAGCGCGAATATGCACAGGCATACCGCGAGACGCTCGTTGTGCTTGATGCGACAACCGGGCAGAATGCCTTAAACCAGGCAAAGCAGTTTTCCGAAGTGGCAGATATTACCGGAATCGTGCTGACCAAAATGGACGGCACGGCAAAAGGCGGCATTGCAGTTGCAATCCAGTCTGAGCTCGGCATTCCGGTAAAATATATCGGTGTCGGGGAATCCATCGACGACCTGCAGAAATTTGACGCAGACCAGTTTATCAATGCGCTGTTCCACAGGCCGGAAGATGCAGAAAGTGAGGAAAACAGATGTTAACGCTGGATAAGTTTGAAGAAGCGAGCGAAAGGGTCAAAAAGGTCATACAGGAAACAAAGCTGATATACAGTGACTATTTCAGCGGCAATACGGGCAACAAGGTATATTTAAAGCCGGAAAACATGCAGTACACAGGCGCTTATAAGCTGCGCGGCGCTTATTACAAAATCAGCACGCTTTCCGATGAGGAACGGGAAAAGGGGCTGATAACGGCGTCTGCCGGAAACCACGCACAGGGCGTGGCGTATGCCGCACAAAGGTACGGCGTTAAGGCTGTGATTGTCATGCCGACAACAACACCGCTGATTAAAGTCAACCGCACAAAAAGCTACGGAGCCGAGGTCGTGCTGCATGGCGATGTGTATGACGAAGCATGCGAGTATGCGTACCGGCTTGCCGAGGAGCACGGCTACACATTTGTGCACCCGTTTGATGACCTTGCAGTGGCGACCGGGCAGGGCACGATTGCCATGGAGATTTTTAAGGAGCTGCCGCTTGTGGAGTATATTCTCGTTCCGGTCGGCGGGGGCGGGCTTGCCGCCGGCGTGTCGACGCTTGCCAAGCTGTTAAATCCCAAAATCAAGGTCATCGGGGTTGAGCCGGAAGGGGCCAGCTGCATGCAGGCGTCCGTGGAAGCCGGAAAGGTCGTCACGCTGCCGGGCGTCAGCACGATTGCGGACGGCACGGCTGTCAAAACGCCTGGAAAAACGATATTTCCGTATATCCAGAAAAACCTGGATGGCATTGTTACCGTGGCCGATGACGATTTGATTACGGCGTTTCTGGATATGGTCGAAAACCATAAAATGATTGTTGAAAATTCGGGGCTGTTAACCGTGGCAGCGCTCAAAAAAATCGGCGTGGCCGGAAAACGCGTTGCTGCCATATTAAGCGGCGGAAATATGGACGTCATTACCATGAGTTCGGTTGTCCAGCAGGGGCTGATTTTCCGCAACCGCATCTTTACCGTTTCCGTGCGCCTGCCGGATAAGCCGGGAGAGCTTTGCAAGGTTGCACAGGCGATTGCGGCAGAACAGGGAAATGTCATTAAGCTGGAGCACAACCAGTTTGTGACCACCAACCGCAGCGCGGCGGTGGAGCTGCGCATTACAATGGAAAGCTTCGGGACAGAGCATAAGAACCAGATTATGGCAGCGCTCGAAAAGCTGCAGTACAATCCAAGGCTGGTGCAGACAAACCTTTAAGCGCCAGGCAGACATCCATGCAGAATCTGCTTTGCAGGTCTGACGGACGCAGCAGATGGGGGTCTGGGCAGGCAGGATGCTGTGATATTTAACCGCTGGAGTAATATATTTGCACAGATTCATAAATTTACTTGAAATACCAGCATCTGCTTGGTATACTGGACAGGAAAGCCACAGGGGCAGCCTGCAGGGGAATGCTTTCCTGCGGCTGTTTCTGAGGAAAGAAAGGAGACTTGGAAATGAATATTAAAGTAGAAAAAGTAAACCAGGTAAGTAAGCTGTTTGAGGTGATTGACAGCTGCACGATGAATGTGGAGCTTGTTACGGGTGAGGGTGACTGCTTAAACATGAAATCCAAGTTAAGCCAGTATTTGTCAATGACACGCATGTTTGCAAACGGAGACGTGCCGCAGATGGAATTAGTCGCCAAGAATGAACAGGATGCCCAGAAGCTGATTGATTTTTTAAGAGAGGATGCTCAATATCAGGCAGAACAGGGTACATAAAAATAAGCTTCCGTAACACTGGTTTTGAAAAAGGGGCAGCCGCATGTTTTTCTGCGGCTGCCCCTTTTTTCATGCATGCAGTCAGGATAAAAATTCCCGGATATGGGAATACAGCTTGCTGCTGTGTATAATATAGCTGCCATGGTCTTCGCCCGGAAGGATTTTCAGCTGCGAATCCGGAAGGCTCTGGGCGATAAGCTTTGTATGGGAAGCTTTGATAATATCGTGCTCGCCTGCAAGCACAAGCACGGGAATCCGGATGCCTGCAAGCCCTGCGGGCGGGATATCGGGTTCTTCTATCATCAGCCTGTCCAGCGGGCTTTCGGTTTTTTTGTAATGCTGCCTGGCTTTGCGCAGGAATGACCACTTCATGCCGTGCGGGTTCAGGTTGGCACCGCTTATCATCAGCCTGGACAAAAGGCCCGGGTAATGAAGGGCCAGCAGCAGTCCGACAATGCCGCCGTCGCTGAATCCGTATAAGGCCGGCGCAGGGATTTCCAGGGACGTAATAAATTCTGCAATATCGTCGGCCATGCCTTCATAATGGTAATCATCGGTCGGGTTGCTTGCCCCGTGCCCCCTTGTGTCAATGGCATAAACCGTATAGTGCTGCTCCAGCATGGGAATCAGAAGGTCAAAAATCGTATGGTCTTCCCCGTTCCCGTGCAGCAGCAGCAGCGGGGAGCCGTTTCCTGTTTTGTCATAGTATAATATCTGGCGGTTGATATGGATATACATGGCGGCGTCCTTTCTGTGGAAATTTCTTTTTCTTTTCATTATATTATACTAATATTTGGTAATTATCAACAAAAAAATTGACGAAAATGTCACTTGAGCACAGCGCTGCCTGTATGGTATGATTAGCGTATTTCCGGATGGAACAGGAAAAAAGCATGGGATGGGAGACCGCATATGGACAGGAATATGATTTTAATTGCAGATGACCAGGAAATCAACCGCGAGATTTTAAAAGCCATGTTTGAGGAACAGTACGGCATATTGCAGGCAGCAGACGGCTTTGAAGCCATTGAAAGGATAAAAAAGCATCACAGGCAGATTGCCCTTATTTTTTTGGATATGCTGATGCCGGGCAAGCCGGGCATGGAAGTGCTGGCTTTTATGACCGGCAGGGGATATACGGATGTGATTCCGGTCATTATGATTACGGAAGACTCGACAGACGATATGAACGAAAAAGCATATGAATACGGCGTGGCAGACATTATTTATAAGCCGTTTGCGTCCAAAGTGGTCATGCGGCGTGCCATGAATATGATAGAGCTGTATGCGCACCGGGCGGATATCGAGCAGAAGCTGAAAATGCGTACCAGGCAGCTGGTGGAAAGCCAGAAAAAGCTGCAGCGGCGCAATGAATTCCTGATTACGGCGTTAAGCTCGGTTGTGGAATTCAGGAGCCTGGAATCCGGGGAGCATATCCAGAGGGTAAGGTACCTGACAAAAATCATGCTCAAATATATCCGGATTTATTACCCGCAGTACCGCCTGACAAAAGACAGGACAGACCTGATTGTCAATGCCTCTGCGCTGCATGACCTTGGCAAAATTGCCATTTCAGACAGCATTCTGTTAAAAAACGGGAAGCTGACGGACGAGGAATTTGAGGAAATGAAAAAGCATACGATTTACGGCTGCCAGCTGTTAGAGCAGTTCCGCGAAGACGGCGAGGTATCGGAGTTTTACCATTTCTGCTATGATATCTGCCGGTATCACCATGAACGCTATGACGGCGGCGGATATCCGGACCATTTAAAAGGCGACGAGATTCCAATCTGGGCACAGGCAGTGTCCGTCGTGGATGTGTTTGACGCGCTGGTCAGCAGGCGCGTCTATAAACAGCCGTATGCAGTGGAAGAAGCGTTCCGCATGATATTTGAAGGGGAATGCGGCGTGTTTTCCCCGGTTATCCTGGACTGCCTGCGGCTGGCAAAATATGACTTGAAAAATGCCGCAGAAGAAAAGCTGTCTTTTGCGGACGGGGAAATGGTGGAAAGGGAGGAAGCAGACGTTTAAAAAACAGGCTTAAGAAAATTAGGATTTTTTGAAAACTGCTTGCATTTATGGCAGGGCTGTGTTAAGATAAGGCCCATCAATCAGAAACAGCAGTAAAAATACATACTGGAAATGCAGGGAAGGAGACTCTGTTCTTCAGGGGCCGACAGAAATACAGCGTCACCGGCTGAGAGCGCTGTTTGGATGAGGAGATGCAGGGAACACTCCGGAGCAGGCCGGCTGAACTATTTTTATCAAGTAGGCTGGCACGTTGTGCGCGTTAAGCATAAGGAGTGGGATTATCCAGCTGGAATGATTTCAGGCGGATGATTCAATGCGGGTGGTACCGCGGATAAGACGGGTTTAAACGCTTATTCGCCCCGGAATACAAAATATCGTATTCCGGGGCTTTTTTGCATACAGTCCCGGAATCAGAAGAAGGAGTGGTGCAGAATGAAAAACATTTACAGGGATGTAACGCTGGAGCAGATTAGTGATGCAGACATCGGAAAGGAATTAAGGGCAGCCGGATGGGTGGAAAACATCCGCGACCATGGCGGGGTATCGTTTCTGGATATCCGCGACATGCATGCGGTCCTGCAGGCGGTTATCCGCGACAGCAGCCTGTTAAAGGGAATCCGCAAAGAGCAGGCCGTTTCCGTCCGGGGGCTGGTGGAAAAACGGGATGAGGAAACATACAACCCGAAAATTCCGACCGGCACGATTGAGCTGGACGTGCACGAAATACAGGTGCTCGGCGATGTATTAAAGCCGCTGCCGTTTGAAATCCAGGCCAGCAGAAAGGTGCGCGAAGATGTCCGTTTCAAATACCGGTATCTGGATTTAAGAAACCGGAAGGTTATGGATAATATCGTGTTCCGCGCAAAGGTGCTTGCATTCCTGCGCCAGAAGATGACGCAGCTGGGCTTTCTGGAAATCCAGACGCCGATTCTGAGCACGTCATCCCCGGAAGGTGCGCGGGACTACCTTGTGCCTTCAAGGAAATACAAGGGAAGATTTTACGCGCTCCCGCAGGCGCCGCAGCAGTATAAGCAGCTGTTAATGGTGTCCGGGGTTGATAAATATTTCCAGATTGCGCCGTGCTTTAGGGATGAGGATGCCAGGGCAGACCGCTCTGCGGGAGAATTTTACCAGCTGGATTTTGAAATGAGCTTTGCCACTCAGGAAGACGTCTTTGCCGTGGGCGAACAGGTGCTTTCCGAGACTTTTGAAGCTTTCGCGCCGCAGGGCAGCGTGGTGGATAAGGCACCGTTTCCGGTATACAGCTATCAGGAGGCCATGCTTTTGTTCGGCACGGATAAGCCGGATTTGCGCAACCCGCTGCGGATTTTCGATATGACGGATTTTTTCCAGAAATGCACCTTCCGGCCGTTTCTTGGAAAAACGGTGCGGGCCATCCGTGTCCATGCGCAGATGTCAAAGGGCTTTCATGAAAAGCTTCTGCAGTTTGCCACAGGCATCGGCATGGGCGGCCTGGGGTATCTGGATGTGCTCGAAGACGGCACGCTGAAAGGCCCGATTGAAAAGTTTATTCCGGATGGCTGCAGGGAAGAATTTAGCAGGCTGGCAGGATTAAAGGCCGGGGACACGGTTTTTTTTATGGCAGACAGGCAGGAGCGGGCGGCTTATTATGCGGGCATGATACGCACGCAGCTGGGGGAACGGCTGGGGCTTTTGGAAGAACATGCGTTCCGGTTCTGCTATGTAAATGATTTTCCGATGTATGAAAAAGACCCGGAAACGAAAAAGCCGGTATTTACCCACAACCCGTTTTCGATGCCGCAGGGCGGGCTTTTGGCATTAAACACAAAAGACCCGCTGGATATCCTGGCGTGCCAGTATGATATTGTATGCAATGGCGTGGAGCTTGCTTCCGGCGCGGTGCGCAATCATGATGTGAAGACGATGGCAAAGGCGTTTGAAATCGCCGGATATGATGAAAAAACGCTGCAGGAAAAATTCGGCGCGTTATATGAAGCATTCCAGTTCGGTGCGCCGCCGCATGCCGGGATGGCGCCTGGAATCGAGCGGATGCTGATGCTGCTGCGCGGTGAGGATAACATCCGGGAAGTGACGGCTTATCCGATGAACGGAAACGCACAGGATCTGATGTGCGGCGCGCCGGGCACGGTGACGGAGCAGCAGCTGCGCGAGGTGCATGTAAAAATACGGGAGTAAGGACACGGAGTACAGAAAGGAGCAGATATGCCAGGGAAAATTACAGACGAAATCATCGAATACGTCGGGATTCTTGCCAAGCTGGAATTGTCCGGGGATGAGAAAAAGGCTGCAAAATCCGATATGGAGCGCATGCTGGAATATGTGGACCGGTTAAAGGAGCTTCCCACAGGGGAAGCGGAGCCGGCGGTGCATATATTTGAACAGGTCAATGTCTTCCGGGAAGATATTGTGACAAATGGCGACGGGCATGAAGACGCGCTTGCGAATGCACCGGAGCGGAAAGGGCGCAGCTTTGCGGCACCAAAGACCTTTGCGCCGCAGGGAACAGGAGGAGATGCATGAGTCTTACAAGTTTGACAGCACTGGAGCTGGGGGCAAAAATCCGCTCCGGCGAGGCAGGCGTGGAAGAAGCGGTCCGGGACGCGCTTGCCCAGATTGAACAGAAAGAACCGGATATCCACAGCTTTGTTACCGTGGATGCACAGGGGGCATTGCAAAGGGCCCGCGAAGTCCAGAAAAAAATCAGCGCCGGGGAGCTGAAAGGCCCGCTGGCCGGCGTTCCGGCAGCAGTCAAGGACAATCTGTGCACAAAAGGGCTGCGGACTACTTGCAGCTCAAAAATGCTTTCGGGGTTTGTGCCGTGTTATACGGCAGAGGCTGTCCTGCGCCTGGAACGGGCCGGAGCCGTTGTGATAGGCAAGACAAATATGGATGAGTTTGCCATGGGCTCGACGACAGAGACTTCTTATTACGGGCCGACGAAAAACCCGTGGAATACAGCCCATGTGCCGGGCGGCTCGTCAGGCGGCTCGTGTGCGGCGGTGGCGGCAGAAGAATGCACGTATGCGCTCGGCTCAGATACGGGCGGTTCCATACGCCAGCCGGGAGCGTTTTGCGGCGTGGCCGGATTCAAGCCGACTTACGGGACGGTTTCCCGCTATGGACTCGTGGCTTATGCATCCTCGCTGGATCAGATAGGCCCTGCTGCAAAGACGGTGTCTGACTGTGCGGCTGTGCTGGAAGTGATTTCCGGGCATGACGAGAAGGATTCCACTTCCCTGCAGCGCAATGATACGGATTTTACGTCTGCGCTGCAGGAAGATGTCCGGGGCATGAAAATCGGCATTCCGGCAGATTATCTCGGCGAAGGGCTGGATGCAGATGTCCGGGCGGCTGTCTGGCAAGCAGCGGATGTGCTGCGCGCAGACGGGGCTGTTGTGGAAGAATTCAGCTTAAGCCTTGCAGAATATGCAGTCCCGGCTTATTACGTCATAGCATGTGCCGAAGCCAGTTCCAACCTGGAACGGTTCGACGGGATAAAATACGGCTTTCGCGCACCGCAGTATGAGGGGCTGCATGACATGTATAAAAAATCCCGTTCGCAGGGCTTTGGGGCAGAAGTAAAGCGCCGCATTATGCTTGGCTCCTTCGTGCTCAGCTCGGGCTATTACGACGCCTATTATTTAAAAGCGCTGCGCACGAAGGCACTGATAAAAAAAGCCTTTGACAGGGCGTTTGCGGCATATGACCTGATTCTGGGCCCGGTATCGCCGGTGACGGCACCGGAAATCGGAAAAAGCCTGTCTGACCCGGTTCAGATGTACCTGCAGGATATTTATACGGTGGCCGTCAACCTGGCCGGGCTTCCGGCAGCTTCGGTTCCGGCGGGCCTGGATAAAAACGGGCTTCCGGCCGGGGTGCAGCTTATCGGGGACTGCTTTCAGGAGAAAAAAATCATCCGTGCAGCCTGTGCGCTGGAACGGGCTTACGGCTACCGGCCATGCCCGTATGCACGGCAGAAAGGAGCGCTGGAAAAATGAAGCAGTATGAAACGGTTATCGGACTGGAAGTCCATGTCGAGTTAGCCACAAAGACCAAGATTTTCTGCGGCTGTTCCACGGCATTCGGGGCGCCGCCGAATGCGCATGCCTGCCCGGTCTGTACCGGGATGCCGGGCTCGCTTCCCGTGCTTAACAAAAAGGCAGTGGAATATGCCGCTGCTGTGGGGCTTGCGGCGGAATGTGAGATTTCTTCGTTCAGCAGGTTTGACCGGAAGAATTATTTTTACCCGGATAACCCGCAGAACTACCAGATTTCCCAGCTCTATGAGCCGCTGTGCCGCAATGGCAGGGTGGAAATCGAGACAGAATCCGGCAGGAAATATGTCGGAATCCACGAAATCCATCTGGAAGAAGATGCCGGGAAGCTCGTTCACGACGAATGGGAAGACATTTCGCTTGTCGATTACAACCGCTCCGGCGTGCCCTTAATCGAAATCGTATCAGAGCCGGATATGCGCAGTGCCAGCGAAGCCATTGCATACCTGGAAAAGCTGCGCATGATTATCCAGTACCTGGGCGCTTCGGACTGCAGGCTGCAGGAAGGCTCGATGCGTGCCGATGTCAATATTTCTGTGCGCGAAACAGGCTCGCCACAGCTCGGGACGCGCACGGAAATGAAAAACCTGAATTCCTTCCGTGCGATTACAAGGGCGGCCGCGCATGAGACACAGCGCCAGATAAGCCTTTTGGAATCCGGCGCTGCGGTTATCCAGGAAACAAGGCGCTGGGATGACGCAAAGGGCTGTTCGTATGCCATGCGCTCGAAGGAAGACGCGAAGGACTACCGCTATTTTCCAGAGCCGGACCTTGTGCCGGTCGTTATCAGCACGCAGTGGCTCGAACAGATCCGCGCGGCGCAGCCGGAACTTCGGGACGAACGGATGCGCCGCTATAAAAAGCAGTACGGCCTGCCGGATTATGATGCAGCCATTGTGACATCTTCCAGGCAGATGGCAGACCTTTTTGAGGAAGCTTCCGCAATCTGCGGGAAGCCGAAAAAGGTGGCCAACTGGCTGATGGGCGAAACGATGCGCCTGTTAAAGGAAAGCGGAAAAGAACCGGATGAATGGAAGCTGGATGCAGGAAAGCTTGCAAAGCTGGTAAATCTGGCAGATTCCGGCGACCTGAGCAATACGGCTGCCAAGGAAGTATTTGAGGAGCTGTTTTATCACGGCACAGACCCGCAGCAGTATGCCGAGGAAAAGGGCATGCGTGCTGTCAGCGACGAGGAGACGCTGCGCAGCGTGATAGGGGAAGTTATCCGCAGCAATCCAAAATCCGTGCAGGATTACCGCAGCGGGAAGGAAAAGGTGATGGGCTTTTTGGTAGGGCAGACAATGAAGGCCATGAAGGGCAGGGCAAATCCGGGGATGGTAAACCAGCTGCTGAAGGAACTGCTGCAGCAGTGAGGAAGATGTTTTGCCGGTTGACATGCTTTTGAAATTCTCCTATACTGGTTATAATACGATTTCAGGCAAAGCTGCCGGAGTGCACGGGGCAGGCTGGCCGGAATGCGGTACAGGAAAAAGGAAAAGGAGAACAGACATGAAAAAATACGGATTTGGCGTGGACATTGGCGGGACGACAATTAAAATGAGCCTGTTTGAGATGACAGGGCATATGCTGGACAAGTGGGAAATTCCGACCAATACACAGAATAACGGGGCATCCATCCTGGATGATGTGGCAGCAGTCATCGAAGGACGCCTGGTACAGGAAGGCATTGCAAAAGAAGATGTGGAAGGCATCGGCATCGGCGTTCCGGGCCCGGTCGTGGATGCATCCGTGGTAACGGTATGTGTCAACCTGGGGTGGAACCGCGTGGAAGTGGTGAAGGAGCTGAGTGAAAAGACCGGGCTGAAAGTAAAAGCCGGCAATGACGCCAATGTAGCTGCGCTGGGTGAAATGTGGCAGGGCGGCGGAAAAGGATACCAGAACGTCATTATGGTTACGCTTGGAACCGGTGTCGGCGGCGGTGTCATTGTCAACGGGCAGATTATTCATGGCACAAACGGTGCCGGCGGGGAAATCGGCCATATTTTCGTGGATGAGACAGAGGAAGAAACCTGCGGCTGCGGCAAGCGCGGCTGCCTGGAGCAGTATGCATCGGCAACCGGAATTGTCCGGCTTGCAAAACGCGCACTGGCAGCGGATGACCGGGAAAGCTCCCTGCGCGGGGAAGAAACCATAACGGCCAAGGCAGTGTTTGACGCAGCCAAAGCCGGGGATGCCATTGCGCTTGAGGTTGTGGAAAAAATGGGGAAAATTCTCGGCACAGCGCTTGCCAATGCAGCCGGCATTTTAGACCCGGAAGTATTTGTTATCGGCGGCGGCGTGTCCAAGGCAGGCTCGATTGTCATAGAAGCCATCCGCAAATATTACATAGAACGTGCGTTCCATTCCTGCCGGAATGCAGATTTTGCACTGGCACAGCTTGGAAATGACGCGGGCGTATATGGCTGTGTTTACATGCTGTTAAACGGCGATTAGCATGCGGCTGCACAAATATTTGTTCTGTCTGGAGAAGCCATGAAATTAATCATTCAGATTCCCTGCTATAATGAGGCAGCTACGCTGGAAACAGCATTGAATGCCCTGCCGCGGCAGATAAATGGCATTGATGTAATTGAATACCTGATTATCAACGACGGCAGTGTGGATGATACAGCCGCAGCTGCACGAAGGTGGGGCGTGGATTATATTGTAAATTTCCGCTCCAACCGCGGGCTTGCGCGGGGATTTCTGGCCGGGCTGGATGCCTGCCTGCGCAACGGGGCGGACATTATCGTCAATACCGATGCGGATAACCAGTACGAAGGGGCGGACATTGAAAAACTCGTCCGCCCGATTCTGGAAGGAAAATCGGATATTGTTATTGGCGCGCGCCCAATCAATGAAATCGAGGATTTTTCTCCTTTGAAAAAAAAGCTGCAGCATTTTGGCAGCTTTATTGTGCGCAAGGCAGGAAAGACGGATATTCCAGATGCGCCGAGCGGGTTTCGGGCCTACAGCCGGGATGCGGCCATGCGGCTGAATGTAACCAATGAATACACATATACACTGGAAACCATTGTTCAGGCAGGACGCACAAATATGGCCATGCATTCCGTCCCGGTGCGAACCAATAAAGAAATCCGCCCGTCCAGGCTGATGAAAAGCATGACGGGATATATTAAAAAATCCGTTTTTACCATCGGGCATGTATTTTTAATGTATAAGCCGCTGCACTTTTTTGTCACGGTTGGCAGCATTATTTTTCTGGCCGGGGCAGCAGTCGGCATCCGTTTTTTAAACTTTTATGTGCATGGAGCCGGAAACGGGCATATCCAGTCGCTGATTCTGGCAGCAGTGCTGCTTCTGCTTGGCTTCCAGACAATTATTATGGGGCTGATGGCAGACGTGATTGCTTCCAACCGCAAGATTTTGGAAGACGTGCAGTACCATGTGCGCCGGATGGATTATGACGGCGTGCGGCTGTCTAAGGAGCTGGAACAGGAAAAGCGGGAAGAAGCAGGAGACACAAATGCGGCACAGTCAAACGGACCTGAATCTGAAAAAATGCCTGAAGCTGGCGGGTAATGCTGTCTGTGCGTTATCCGTCCTTTTTGTGCTTTCCACGCTCTGGCGGACGGATTTTGATTTCGGGCAGGTGGAAAACTGGCGCATGTTTTTTACTGTCTGTGCAGCGGGCATCGTTTTAAAAGCGGCAACGGTATTTTTATCGGCAGGTGCCTGGTGCCTGTGGCTGGAATTTTTCTCCGGAAGGCGCCTGGAGCGCCGGGAAGCCCTGCATGTGTATGCAAAGGCAAATATTGGGAAGTACCTGCCAGGGAATGTGATGCATTATGTGGAGCGCAGCCTGTTTGCCGGAAAGCTGGATTTATCCAAAAAGCAGGCTGCGGCGGCAACGCTTTGCGAGATTGCAAGCCTTGTGCTGGCAGCATTGTTTCTGGGAACGGTACTGGCGTTTTCCCAGGTCCGGGATGTGCTGGAAGCTGTTTTTTTAAAAAAGCGTTTGGAATTAAAGACAGCTAGAGATGCCCTGTTTTCCGGCAGCAGCGGTGGCATTGCCGGGACAGGGGCAGCGGTGCTTTTTGCAGTGGCGGTTTCAGCCGCAGTTCTGGCAGCGGCCTATGCTTTTATCCGGTGGCTGAAGCATCAGAAATGTGCGCAGCCTGTTCTGGTTTTTGGCAAAAGCTTTCTTCTTTATGTGCTGGTGCTGGCAGTGCTGGGCCTTATCTTTGTATGTTTGTACTGGTACTGGGCCGGGAAGCCGCAGGCAGGAGAGGCATGTTTGATGATGGCCGCTTACAGCATCTCCTGGATGCTCGGATTTGCTGTCCCGGGAGCACCGGGCGGAATCGGCGTGCGGGAAATGGCACTGTCCATGCTGCTGTCCCCGGTTATGGACGGGGATGTCATTGCCGTGTTAAGCGTGCTGCACAGGATGATTACGGTTGCGGGGGATTTTCTGGCTTATCTGCTGCGCGGGCGCGGATAAGCCAGAGCGTGTGAAAAATCCGGCTGGAATGCTGTTATGGCTCAATCCGGAATTTTGCACTCAGCGTCCAGAATGCTTCTCTGCTGTTTTGTGCATTTTCATAAAATGTTTTTACAATGCGGTAGGTTCCGGGCTTTAATGTACCGTACAGCCAGTCCCAGTCTGCCTTCCAGAATACAGGGCTGCCTTTGCCGGCCGTATAGGCGATATCATCAAATCCAAAATCTGAAATTTTGTATGCCACATCCTGCCACTCGCCTTTTTTATAATTCTTTTTTTCCAGCCGGAATGCACTTTCAAAGATTATGTCACGGCCGGATTTGTTTGTAATGGCAAGCGTGGCGCTTTTTGCAGAGCTGCGCCTGATTTTCATGGAAACGCCGTTAAGGTTATTTTCGTTATAGGCAAAAATATGGAACGTATCATCGATGCGCACTTCGATGCGGTTCTGGCGCCTGCCATACTGGAACGGATATCCTTTTCCAAAATTGGACTGTCCTTCTTTGGAAGGAATTTTATCCGGGGAAACTGTTTTTTTGACGGTTCCGTCCATGACGCCGCAGCGTGGAGCAGTTGATATTTCGCCGGTGTCGATATACAGTTTTTGATTCAGCATCAGCATGCGCTTTAAGCATTCTGCCTGTGCGCCCTGTTTTGCAGCTTGGGCTGGTGCAGCCTGAGGGGTGTCCGGGCTGGCATCTGGCTGGTACCTGCAGAGTTCGGCTGAGTCTGCAGAACGGGAATCTGTGCCAGCGGCAGAGATGCCAGTGCCTGTAAAGCCCAGGCTGGCAGAAAGCATCAGGCATAGGAATTTCATTTTTTTGTTCATTATACGGCCTCCTTGTAAAAGTGTTTTATAATAGAACAGTGTATTTTTTTGCAGGTTTTGTTGCAGCAGAATTTCAATGCGGCTGATTTCTTCTGCCATGCCGGATAATCCATTCCTGTGCCCTGCTATGCCCGGTTTTCTCCCATTGAGCAATCAGAAAATCAGCTTTTTCCGGTGCGTCTTTATACAGGTCATTGAGATTATTCCCAACGCTTTTTTGGACAAATTTTTCCGGGTCATCTTTTAAATTTGTAAGAATCCTGGAATACCGCTCAAATTCGTCCAGTGCCACAAGTAATTTTTGCGACCATGGCAGCCGGGTACGGACGCCTTCGCTTGCAAGCCGCCGGACATGTACATTTTTATCGGCTGTCCATGTAATCAGCTCGTCCATGACTTCTCCCGGATGTGCCCGCAGCAAAGGACGGATTGCAGTTTCACATATCTGCCAGCCGGCCAAAGCCACCATCCAGACCGGAACATTCCCTCAGGCTGTGCTGATTTTGGGCCGAGCATGTGAAAAAATGCCTCGATATGTTCCGGGTAACTGCCAGGCATGTTTTCCTGCATGGCGTCTGTAATACAGTCCAGCCTTGCAGATAATTCCTTGCTGTCCAATATGCCGGCCAGGGAATCACAGAAATTTTTTTCGTTAAAGCCTGGCAGTACTGCATGCAGTTTTTTGGAAAAATCAGAAATATATTCGTCATTATAATAATCTTTATGCTTCATGGCTGTATGCTCCTTGTTATGTTTATGAATACTATAACATAAAATCAGTCTTCGCAGCAATCTGAGTTCTGCATTTCTATAACATAGAAACAGTTTTTGTCGAAATTTGGCTTCTGCATTTACGAGGATTGAAATCTGACTGGAAGCAGTTTTTATTTCTGGCTATTTCGAAAAAAATACCTGTTGCAAAAATATCGAAAAACGGTAAAGTATAAAGAAGAAGCCTGTACAGGAAAAGAGGTTTTTTCAGGGGGATGACAGTATGATGACAGAGGAAAGTTCAAAATCGGTAAAGATTCATATAAAAGAGCAGGTTTTAGAAGAAATCAGAAGCCTCGCAGAGCGTTGCGGGATTCATAAGGTGCTGCTGTTTGGTTCCAGGGCAAGGGGAGATCACAAAGAACGCAGCGATATAGACCTCGCCGTATCTGGCGGAAATATTGTGCAGTTTCGGCTGGATATTGATGACGAGATACGCACGCTGCTGATGTTTGATGTGGTAAATCTGGATGGGCCGGTACAGGAACGTTTACGGGAAGAAATAGAACGGGAGGGGATTGTCATATATGAAAAAGCTTGAAAATTTTTCGGATGCGCTGGAAAACCTGAGACTGTGCAGATGTTATTCTGCTCCATATGACGTGGTAACACAGACTGGACTGGTAAATTTATTTTCCATTTGTTTTGAACAGTCCTGGAAAGCCATGAAGGAAATCCTGGAAAAACATGGCTATATGAAAACAGGTTCTCCTAAAATGATTATTAAATTGGCTTATCAGGCGGGAATGATACAGGATGAACAAGGATGGATGGAACTGCTGGACCAGCGAAATGAAGCAGCGCATACTTATAATAATGAAACGGCACTTCAAATTATAGAGAAAACGAAAGGAAGATATCTTGTCTTATTTGAAGCATTGGAAAGAGAACTGTTAGAAAACTGGCTGTGAATATGCAGTGCTGTTTAGGAAAACAGGCGTAAAGGAGTGGCTGCCCGATGAAAGAGAACAGAAATAAAACCATCACAATTGCAATTACAGCGGCAAGCTACAGCGGCAACAAGGGTGCGGCAGCGATGCTGCAAAGTTCCATTTCCCAGCTTCTGGAAGCTTATGGCGAAAGGCTGGACATCCGGCTTATGAGTGTTTACCCCTGTGAAGACCGCAGGCAGTGTCCGCATGCGTGTGTCACGGTGGTACCGGCGCAGCCGCAGAAGCTGCTGTTTGCAGCATTTCCCTGTGCGGTATTATACCGCGTGGCAGGGCGGTGCGCGCCTGTCCGGGCACTTTTACGCAAAAATCAGATTCTGGACACATATCTGGAAACAGACCTGGTTATTGACGAGGCGGGCATTTCTTTTTCAGACAGCCGGGGATTTGTCATGAACACGTATGCATTTGTCTGCATGGCAGTCCCGATGCTTCTGGGTGTTCCGGCCGTGAAATATTCCCAGGCGCTCGGGCCGTTTCACAATGTATATAACCGGCTTCTGGCAAAGCTGGTTCTGCCTGGGCTGAAGCTGATACTGGCCAGGGGACGGCTTACGAAAGCGCATCTTTGTGCCGCTGGCATCTGCAAAAACGTGCATCTTTGTGCCGATGGTGCATTTTCCATGCCGGTGGATGCCAGCGTGCGAAAGCGTGTACAGAAAAAATCCGGGCCGGCAGGAAAATCACGCATGGCGGCGCTGTCTGTCAGTTCCGTGGTGGAAAAAAAGTGCAGAAAGGCCGGCATCGATTACTGCAGGATTATGGCAGGATTTATCCGGTATCTGACAAATCAGGGCTGGCAGGTGTTTCTGTTTCCAAACGCAGCCCGCATGCATTCCGCAAAGCCGCGCAACAATGACCTGATGACGGGCGATGCAGTGGCAGCCGCATACTGGAAGCAGGAAAACAGCGCCTGGAAATCTGGCAGAAAGCAGCTGGCTGGCAGTTTTGGCAGTCTCAGACAGACAGCCGGTATGCAGGAGGGGCTTATCTGGGAGCGCCGGGAAATGGATGCAGAAGAAATCCGGGCCCGCATTGCACAGTGTGAGGTGCTTGTGGCATGCCGCTTTCATGCCATGGTCTTTGCACTGTCGGAACAGGTGCCGGTGCTGCTGACAGGATGGAGCCACAAATACCAGGAGGTCATGGAGCAGTTTGGCCTTGCAGAATATGCGGCTGATTTTTCAAACCTGAGCCTGGAAGGGCTTTGCAGCAGCTTTGACGCTTTTATGGAAAATCAGGAAGAAATCCGGCGCAGGATAAAAAAACATCTGCCAAAGGTGCAGGAAAGCTCCCGGCAGAATGTCCGGCTGATTGTAAAGCTTTTGGATGAGCTGGCTGCTGGCAGGGAATCATAAAAAGCAGGAAAAATAAAAAGCAGGAAAAAGCACGATAAAAGGCGGAATCAAATATGAAACAGAAACATGACAGGAAGAACAAAAGCAAGAATCAAAAGAATCAAAGGAAAAAAGGCTGTACCGCAGGCTTTGAAAATCCGGACCGGTATATCGGGAAGCATCTGTGCTGCTGCATGGGTTATGCTGCGGATGCCGGAGTGCGTGCCAATGCAGCATCGGGCGGCATGGTGACGGCACTTTTATGCAGTCTTTTGAGAAATCACGATATCGACGGCGTATGGGCTGTGAAAACGGCGTTTACAAAAGACGGTCATCTGACCTATGAAACGTTCATTGCAAAAACGCCGGGACAGATTCGGGACGCATCTTCCAGTGTGTATATGGACATTCCGATGATGTCGCATTTAGGCCAGCTGCGCCGGTTTGAGGGACGTGCAGCAGTTGTGCTTACTCCCTGCATGATGCGTGCATTTTGCGGCATTTTGCAAAAGGATGAGAGCCTGCGCAGAAAAACAGTACTCAGAATCGGCCTGTTCTGCAGCGGTGCGCATGATGTAAAAGCGGCCGAGTACGCACTGGATAAATGCCATGTGCCCCGGGAAGGCGCGCAGCGCCTGTATTACAGGCGCGGGCACTGGCGCGGGATATCCAGTGTGATATATGCAGATGGAAGCCGGAAGGATTTTTCCTATACAAAATCAATCTGTGCTTATAAAAATGCATTTTTCTTTGTTCGAAAGAGCTGCCTGTCGTGCAAAGACCAGTTTGCAGAATGTGCGGATATCAGCTTTGGGGATGTCTGGCTGGCAGAAGTAAAGAAGGAGCCGGTAAAATATACCGGGTGCGTGGTGCGCAGCGAAAAAGCGCTGTCCTTTTTAAAACGTGCCGAAAGCCAGGGGGATTTGTATCTGCGTCCGATGACGGATGCAGACATGGTGAAAAGCCAGAAGCGCGCACTGATTTTTAAGTTCCGCGGCAGCCGCTGGAACCACAGGCTGGCCGGGTGGCTTGCAGCGAAAAACAGGCTTTTTTCCATAGAGCGTCCGGAAGCACTGAAAAGGATTCCGATGCGGGCGGTTTATTATTATATGTGCATGATACGGCTGCTGCTGAGCTGGCAGTAACATCGTGGTATAATAGGGATAAAAAAGATGCAGATAAATCGATGAATGAACGGACTTGCCAGGACGCAGGCTGGGAAGAATCGATGCTGAACCTGTAAGAAAAGCGGGAAACCATATAGATAAATTATAATCTGACATAAGCCGGGAATTGGATAGAAACAGTTCCTGGCTTTCTTTTTGCTGTAAGCTGCTTGAAATGTGATAAAATATATCTATTA
>CAJTSV010000005.1:22965-54218 GCA_910579075.1 uncultured Eubacterium sp. | reverse complement strand
TCTTTAAATTCTATTTGGAATATTTTTATTTGAAACATTTCTTTTAGATAACATTTTATAGTAAATTGTTGTCTGAAAGTATTCTATATCAAATCGTTTCTTTTTGCAAGTGCTAAGAAAAAATTGTCTATATTTCCAGTTTTATGTTCTTATTTTCCATTTTTGCGGGCAGTTTTTGTCTATCTTTCACAAAAAATAAGAGTGAGTTAGAACTTATATATTAGTTTGATTGAGGCGGAGTATTTTGGGGATAAATGAAAAAAGATTACAGAAAAAAATAGCTGTAGTGCCTGGAATCCCTGATAAATAAAGGCTTTCGGAGGTTTTTAGGCAAGCGGAAAACATAACAGTTTACTATAAATTGTTATGTTTTAAGGCGGCTGAATTTTGAGAGGATTGCAGAAGAAAAGCAGACAGGGCCTGATGCTTATGAAAAAGTCCTGTATTGTGCGCAGCCAGGAATATGGAGGCAGAAAACAGGCAGGCTTGAGTTTGTAAGACAGTGCGCCTGTCCTTGTGAGAAACGGAGCCGGAATCCGGGCTGCCGGAAGGTGAAACGGGAGGAGATTATGCGGGAACTGGATTATGGGAAAATGGGGATGCGCATCCGCCAGGTCAGGAAGGCAAAAGGCTGGTCGCAGAATGAGCTGGCAGAAAAATGCGGCATCAGTATGTCATTTTTAGGCCATATTGAGCGCGGCAGCAGAATTATGAGCATGGAAACGTTTGCGAATATCTGCAATGCGCTGGATGCAGGGGCTGATGAGCTGCTCTGGGGTGTGGCGGCTGCGTCAGATGCTGTGCTGGATATGTGGAACTTGCCAGGGAAAGACAGAAAAGGCAGGGGCAGTCAGGATAAGAAGCAGGATAAAAAGAACCTGCACAAAGGCGGCCGTGCAGAATCAGACGGGCAGAGTCCCGGGGAAGAAACAGGTTATGGAACAGACAGCGGGAAGCCGGACAGCTATGCGATGTATGTCAGGATTATGAAGTCTGTGGCAGAGATAATGAATGGGTCATAAATGGAATAAAAAACAATAAATTGTTTTTTCAGAATCAGCAGTGCTTTTACAGGCTGTATACAATAATGTAACAGATTGGAAAATGTGCACAGTCTGGATGAAACCGGACTGTATGAAAGGATAAGAGACAGGGATGGACAGACAGGATTCCTGGAAAAGGACAGAGGAAATGGAAATTGACCTTGCAGACCTGTTTCGCAGGCTTTGCAGGCAGTGGAAGCAGATTATGGCCTGTGCAGCAGTGTGTGCGGTTATTGCAGGCGGGTACGGATGGATCATGGGCAGTCCGGCTGAGGAGATATCTGGCGGGAAGGTACAGGAAGAACTTACCGAAGCAGAAGAACAGGCTGTAATGGATGCAGTCCGGCTGGAAGCAGAAACGGGGGAATTGGAAACGTATCTGCAAAATTCCGTGCTGATGCATGCAGACCCATATGAAAAACATAAATACGTGATGCTGTACAGCATAGACCGTGCAGACAGGCAGGAACTGGCAAAAATTACGGAAAGCTACCTGAATTTTATAATCAATGGCGGAGCTGCGGACATGCTGGAAGATTCCGGGAAAAACAGGAAACTGGAAAAACGCTATCTTGCAGAGATTGTGTCTGCATACCAGAAAATCTATAGTTCCCCATATCTGATAACCGTGGACGGAGATGCACAGGAGAACATGTTTTCGGAATCGCTTTTTTACGTGGAAGTGACAGGGCGGGATGAAAAAGAAGCCAGGGAACTGGCACAGGACATGCAGGCCGTGATTAAGCAGTATTCGCCAGAGGCAGCAAAACATGCTGGAAAGCACAGGCTGGAGCTGGCCGGCAGCATGCACAGCGTGACGGCAGACAGCGGACTGCTGGCGCAGCAGCGGGAGAAAAAACAGCTTCTATCGTCGAACCGGACGAATCTTCGGACAATAGTGGATGCATTCAATGAGGCACAGCTGCAGGCATATCAGGAAGCAGCAGGACTGGAAGAAGGACACGGGAAGGAAGAAATACTGCAGGAAATATCTGACGGAAATGCCAGGTCTTTAAAAAAATATATTTTTCTCGGGTTTGCAGGGGGGATTATGGCATATGCCGGGATATTTTCGTGCTGCTATCTGCTGCGTGATACGGTCAAAAGCCTGGATGAAATGAAAAGGCTTTATACGTTTCCGGTTTTTGGCGGGATTCCGTTTGAAAAAGGAAAAAGGAAGCACGGCAGTACAGAGCCGGAAATGCGGCAGGAAGCATCTGAGCGTGAAAAGGCACGGGTTTTGAACCGGATTCGGATTGCATGTGGCAGGAAAGGGATAAAACGTCTGTACGCAGTGTCTGATTTTGAACTGAGCGGCCGGGAGAAAGTCTTCCTGGACAGCATGGCCATGCAGCTCAAAGAATGGGGTATTGACATGACTGTTGCTGAAAATACTGCTGCAGATGCTGTTTTGTGGGATAACATAGCAGAAGCAGGGAACGTCCTGATGGTATGCCGGATTGGAACGACGACGCACCGGATGGCAGATGATGCAATGAGGTTTTATCTGGAAAATGGTATTGCTGTAGCTGGTGCAGCAGTATTTCTACAAGGTGCAAACGGATGGAGATAAAAAACCGGACCCGGGCGCGAGAGTCTGAAGGCGGCGCGGACGGGAAAGGTGTCAGAAACGGCGGCGCAAAGGCGCGTGGAAAATGCCCAGGGGCAGGAACGGCTGCAGGGATGGCGGAGCCAGCTATTTTGTACGGAAAGATGACGCCTGCTTTGAATGGGAGAGAGAATATGGATGGAGGCAGATGCAGGATAGTGGAAGGTCTCTGTTTGGGATTTTTTATGGATAAATATACTGGGGAGCATTCTTGCAGAAACCGTATGGCGGAGCCGTTTTATCAGGTTAAATTATATTATGGAGATACAAAAATGCGCATGTCAGTCATTACAGTATGTTATAACAGTGAAGCAACAATCAGGCGTACCATAGAGTCGGTATTAAGCCAGACATCCAGTGATTTTGAATACCTGGCTGTTGACGGTGCTTCCACCGACCGGACGCTTTCCATTTTAAAAGAATACAGGGACAGGTTTGAAAAACGTGCCATTCCTTACCGCATATGCAGCGGAAGGGACAGGGGCATTTACGATGCAATGGATAAAGGAATTGCAAAATCCAGGGGTGACATTATCGGCATGGTGAACAGTGATGACTGGTATGAGCCGGATGCCGTGGAAACCGTTCTCAAAATAAAGGACAGGAATGATTTTGATATCTGCATGTGTTCTATGAATTTGTGGCATGGCGGCAGGAAGCGGGTCAAAACTCCCAGAATCAGAAAATTTCGGACATCCCGGGATTTTTGCCACCCATCGATGTTTGTGACAAGGAAGACATATGAAA
Organism: uncultured Eubacterium sp.; assembly: GCA_910579075.1. GTDB lineage: Bacteria > Bacillota > Clostridia > Lachnospirales > Lachnospiraceae > Eubacterium_J. Next base: position 50,819 of record CAJTSV010000005.1, on the reverse strand, counting down.
AGATAGGTTTATACAATAGAAAGCTGTTTTATGCGGATTTTGATTTCTGGCTCAGAGCGCTAGAGCAGGATGCGGAAATCGTGCTTTCCAGTACCGTTGTCACGAATTACGTGACAGGAGGCGTAAGCAGCCGCAAAAGCTTTTCTGGGATGCTGATGCGTATGGAGGAGCGCTTCAAGGTATACAGGCGCAGTGGCTATTCCAGAATTTATTGGATTGAATGCGTGTACATGGAAGCGGCTAAAATGCTGCTTGCGTAAAGGCAGCAGGGACAGGTGTTTATTTTCGCTGGTAATTTGCCAAGCATCATGTTTACACGGGTATTAGGTATACTGGAAAACAACCGGAGAGAAGGCAGAAATTTATGAAATCAAGACATATAATGAGGGAAAACGACAAGATATATGTGGCAGGACACAGGGGGCTGGCAGGGGCGGCTATCGTGCGAAGGCTGCAAATGGAGGGGTTCAGAAACATCATTACCCGCACTCATGCGGAACTTGACCTGGCTGACCAGAAGGCAGTGGAAGATTTTTTTGAAGCGGAAAAGCCGGATTATGTATTCATGGCGGCGGCAAGGGTCGGAGGCATCCAGGCAAACAGGGAGGCTCTTGACCAGTTTTTATATGACAATACAATGATTGCTTTTCATACTATCAGGGCAGCTTTCCAAAACCGCGTGAAAAAGTTCTGCTTTCTGGGCAGCGGGTGCATATATCCCAGAGACTGCCCGCAGCCCATACGGGAGGAATACCTTCTGTCATCGCCGCTGGAAGTTACAAATGAAGGGTATGCGCTTGCAAAAATCAGCGCCCTGAAGCTGTGCGAGTACCTGAATACGCACTATCCAGACAGGGCGGATTTCATATCGGTTATGCCGTGCAACCTTTACGGGCCAGGGGACAATTACCATCCAGAGCATTCGCATGTCATCCCTGCGCTGCTGCGCCGGTTTCATGAAGCAAAAGAAGCTGGAAGCAGGGAAGTTTTGATGTGGGGGACAGGCATGGCCAGGCGTGAGTTCATGCACATTGATGATATGGCCGATGCATGCTTTTTTTTGATGCAAAATTATTCCGGCGACGCTGGAAAAAGGCCGGGAGAGCCTGGAATGTCATGGATAAACGCCGGGTGTGGCTGTGACATCACGATGAAGGAGCTCGGGGCGAAGGTGGCCTGGACAGTCGGATTTGAAGGGAAAATCATTTATGATGGCGTTCATCCGGACGGCACACCCAGAAAGCTGCTGGATTCCTCAAGGCTGTCCAGTCTCGGCTGGAGACCGGGAATCAGTTTCGGGGAAGGGCTAGCGCAGACTTATGAAGATTATAAAAAGAACAGGGACTGCTACAGAAAATAGAAGGGCAGGAGAAAGGAAATGATTATTACAAGGACGCCGTTCCGTATGTCTTTTTTCGGTGGCGGTACGGACATGGAGGAATTTTTCAGAGAGCATGGCGGGGCCGTACTGTCTTCTACATTTGACAAGTACTGCTATGTAAATGTCAGGCATCTGCCCCGCTTTTTCAGTTACCGGAACCAGGTTTCTTATTCAAGGATTGAGAAGACGTCATCGGCAGAGGAGATACGGCATCCGGCTGTCCGGGAAGCCATGAAGTACTTGGACATGCATGAGCTGATTATTACTTATGATGCAGACTTGCCTGCACGCACGGGGCTCGGGACAAGCAGTTCGTTTGCGGTTGGATTGCTGAATGCGTTTTATGCTTTAAAGGGAAAGTATGCCGGGGATAAAAAGCTGGCAGATGATGCCATATATCTGGAACGTGTGCTGTGCGGAGAAGCAGGGGGCTGGCAGGATCAGATAGCGGCTGCTTTCGGCGGGCTGAACAGGATAGATTTTTCAGGAAGCAGCTATGCTGTCTCACCAGTCATTATCCAGCCGGAGCGCAAGAGGCAGCTGAATGGAAGCCTCATGCTTTTTTTTACGGGATTTTCCAGGATTTCTGCTGAAATTCAGGAGGACACAAAAAAACATGTTCAAAGCAATGTAGCCAGGCTTCAGGAAATAAGAGGGCTTGTGGATGAAGCGCAGAAAGTTCTTGTGGACAGGGCAGTGCCGCTGGATGAGTTTGGGAGGCTTCTGGATTATGCATGGAAGCTGAAAAGAATGACAGGGTCCAGAATCAGCACGGACAGCATTGACATGCTTTATGAAAAGGCCGTTAGGGCGGGGGCTTTGGGCGGTAAGATTTTGGGTGCAGGAGGCGGAGGATTTCTGCTTTTTTACGTGTCTCCAGAAAGACAGGGACAAGTTGCAAGTGCACTGGATGGCTTGCTGCGTGTTCCGTTCAAGTTTGAAAATTCGGGTACGGAAATAATTTATTACGCGCCGGAGGAGTATCCGCCGGCAGAAGGGAAGGTATAAAAAATGGAAGCACCAAAGGCACTGATAACGGGAATCACGGGAATGGTCGGATCGCACCTGGCAGATTTCCTGTTGGAAAACACGGGCTGGGATGTTTATGGTGCCTGCCGCTGGCGCAGCCCGCTGGACAATGTGGTGCATCTGCTGGGGCGGGCGAACCGGAAGGACCGGGTATTTTTTGAATATGCGGACCTGAACGACCAGGTTTCCTTGATAAGGCTTGTGGAAGGCATCCGGCCGGACTATATCTTCCACCTGGCAGCACAGAGTTATCCAGTGTCATCCTTTTCAGCGCCTATTGACACACTGAACACAAATATTTTGGGAACTTGCAGGCTGCTTGAGGCAGTACGGCTGGAAATGGGCCGGGACAGGAGATGGAAACCAGTCATCCATGTTTGTGCAAGTTCTGAGGTTTTTGGAAAAATCCCTGCTGAAAAAAAGCCAGAGAGTGGCATACATGAGGAATGTCCGTTTCACCCGGCCAGCCCCTATGCTATCAGCAAGGCCGGAACAGACCTTCTCGGCCGTTATTACGCACAGGCTTACGGAATGATGGTAATGACTACGCGGATGTTCACGCATACCGGGCCGCGCCGTGGGGATGTGTTCCATGAGAGCACATTTGCAAAGCAGATTGCCATGATAGAGGCCGGGCTGGCAGAGCCGGTGGTTATGACAGGAAACTTAAAGAGCCTGAGAACCTATGCAGATGTGCGGGACGCAGTGCGGGCCTATTATATGCTTGTCACGAAAGACCCGCAGCCCGGGGAGTATTACAACATCGGCGGCACGTATACTTGTGAGGTGGGAGACACGCTGCGCACGCTCATTTCGTACAGTACGAAAAAGGATGAAATCCGCACGGCCACGGATTCGGAGCGGCTGCGCCCGGTGGATGCGGACTTGCAGGTGCCGGATTGCAGGAAATTCAAAAAGCACACCGGCTGGGAGCCACAGATATGTTTTGAGAAAACGATGCAAGATCTTTTGGACTACTGGCGGGACAGGGTAAGGAAGCACGGAGAGTTTCTGATGAGGTAAAGCTGGCTGGTTTTTCAGTTATCTGACAGAGTTGTAATATATGCATGTCATAGAAAAGGAGTTTAGCCATGAATGAACGGTATAACGTTGTAAATACAGAACGGACAGAACTTGGACGTTTTGCCATACGGCTGGATATGGTAGAAAAGGACGGGCGGGAATATCCGTTTTCGTTTGTTCAATCCGGGGATAGTGTGGCAGTGCTTGCTGAAACAGAGGGCAGGATTGTTCTTGTACACCAGTACAGGCACAGTATCAGGCAGAATGTACTGGAGATTCCAGGCGGTTCTGTAGAAACAGACGGGAATCCAGAAGAAACAGCAAGGCGGGAGCTTTTAGAAGAAACAGGCTACGAGGCGAAGCATATCATGCTGCTTGGTGTTTTTTATCCTTCACCTGGTTCATCCAGCGAAAAATGCTGGCTGTATCATGCAGTATGCAGCATTTGTAAAGTACAGCAGCTGGAGCCGCTAGAATGCATGAATGTAGTACTTGTAGATAAAAAAGAGCTGGAATGCAAAATTAGAATGGGAGAGTTTGTACACGGCATGGGGCTTGCAGCATGGCTGATGTACAGGCTGGCAGGAGAAGAATGCTGATTGAAAGAATAAAAGCAGATTTTGAGCATAAGGACGAGCGTGGCACTCTGGTGCAGCTGGTACACGGAGATTATCCGCAAGTTAATGTTATAACATCCAAAAGCGGGGTGATGCGTGGAGGACATTACCATAAACAAAACACAGAAGCATTTTATGTTGCAGCAGGCAGCTGCAAGGTGACTGCCTGCTGGAATTTTGAAAAAGAATGCGTGGTATTCACAGCCGGGGATTTTTTTCGTATTGGGCCACATGTAGTGCATGATTTTGAATATCTGGAAGACTCCGTGCTGGTTGCGATGTACAGCCTTGGCGTAGAACTTGAAAATGGTACAAAGGATATTTTTGTACCTGGAATAAATGAACAGGGGATAGGACAGTGACTGTACAGAATAAAATTTTTCAAAAACAGACAGGACTTCTGGCAAATCGTTATCCAAAACTAAAGTCTTCCATCCAGAGCATTATAGAAGCTTATTTGGTTATGGAAAACAGTTTTCAGCATGACGGAAAACTGCTGATTGCTGGAAATGGCGGTTCGGCAGCAGATGCTGAGCATATAGCAGGAGAATTAATGAAGTGTTTTAAAATTCCAAGACCTATTACAGATGAATACGCTGCAAAATTAAAGGCAGCAGATGCTGTAATTGGAGCGGAAATTGCAGGAAAACTGGAGCAGGGATTAGCAGCGCTTCCATTGGCTGCCCATGAGGCATTTTCAACTGCATATGCAAATGATGTTGATGAATCCTGTACATTTGCACAGCAGCTGTTTGTGCTGGGACGGCCAGGAGATGTATTTCTTGGCATAAGCACAAGTGGAAACAGCAGGAATATTCTTAATGCTGCGGTAGCGGCAAGAGCGAGGGGAATGAAAGTTGTTGGGCTGACTGGGGCAGACGGTGGAAGGCTTGCAGCAGCAGCGGATGTGGCAGTAAAAGTTCCAGAGAAAGAGACTTATATGGTACAGGAGCTTCATCTTCCGGTTTACCATTGCTGGTGTCTGATGCTGGAGGAACGGTTTTTTGGAACTTGAAATAAAGGCTGCATTTATATTGTCAGGAGGGGATTATGAAGCTGCTGATTATTAATGAGACTTGCGGCACTGGCAGCCATGGCAGGATATGTGCAGATATAGCACAAAAATATGAAAAAAATGGGCATGAAGTCAGATATGCTTATGGAAGAAATCAGCAGGTTTCTGCTGATTGCAGGAAATATGCAATCCGGATAGGCAGTAATCTGGATGTATATCTTCACTGGATTTTGACAAGGCTTTTGGATTTGCATGGCTTCGGATCGAAAAGAGCAACAAAACGATTTCTAAAATGGGCTGATAGGTTTGAGCCGGATGTTATTTGGATTCATAATCTGCATGGATATTATATCAATATAGAGCTTTTATTCAGCTGGATAAAAAGCAGAAAAGAAATCCATGTTAAATGGACACTGCATGATTGCTGGGCTTTTACAGGCCATTGCGGTCATTTTACAGCAGCTGGGTGCAGTCGCTGGAAGATGCAATGCCTGGGCTGCCCTGAAAAGAGAAGTTATCCTAAAAGTATTTTTAAAGATAACTCCTATTGTAATTATATCAGGAAACGAAAAGCTTTTACCGGGGTTAAACATATGGAATTGATAACACCGTCCGACTGGCTTGCCAGGTTAGTCAGGGAGAGTTTCTTAAATGTATATCCGATTACAGTGAAAAATAATACTGTCAATAAAAAGGTTTTTAAGCCGGTCCATTCTGAGTTCAAAAAGAGATACGGTATAAAAAATAAGACAATGGTTTTGGGAGTGTCTAATGTGTGGAACAGCAGGAAAGGGCTGGATGATTTTAAAAAGCTATCAAAGCTGCTGGATAATACATATGTGATTGTCCTGGCAGGCATTAAAAAACACCAGCTGATAGGAATGGCAGGAAATGTTATAGGGATTCCCCGAGTGGAAAATCCGGGGAAATTGGCAGAAATTTATTCTGCTGCTGATATATTTGTGAATCCGAGTGTAGAGGAAACATTTGGCATGACCAGCCTGGAAGCAGCGTCTTGCGGTACTTTTGTAATTGTTTATAAAGGAACTGCTTGTGAGGAGATTGCAAAAACTTACGGTGGAAAGGCAGTCTCAAAAGGTGCATGGAATATATATAGGGAAATACTAAGATATAGGAAGGGAAAAACAATTGAAGCATAAACAAAAGAACGTGCTATTTTTAACGAATATTCCTGCACCATACAGAGTCAGTTTTTTCAATGAATTTGGTAAAATGTGTAATCTTACTGTTACTTTTGAGGGGAAATCTGCTACAGACCGGGACAAGATGTGGCTGCACGAAAAAATATCATCTTTTCATGCGGTTTTTTTGAAAGGAATCCGAACCGGAACAGACCATTTTTTCTGTCCTGCTATTATAAAGATGCTGAAAAGAAAATGGGATGCTATTATTGTTGGGACTTATTCTACGCCAACAGCAATGCTTGCCATTGAATACATGAGGTTTTATCATATAAAGTTTTTTATAGAGGCAGACGGAGGGCTGATTAAGAAAGATGGCAGAATTCGCTACTGGATAAAACACCATTTAATATCTTCTGCAAATGGATGGTTTAGCAGCGGTTCGCTTACAACAGATTATCTGGTGCATTATGGGGCAGATAGGGAAAAATGCTTCTGCTTCCCGTTTACGTCCCTGAAAAAGGAAGATATTGCAAAAAAAAATATCCCAAGTGCAAAAGACCGAGAAATGGTAAAAAAGCAGCTTGGCATAATAGAAAAATATATGATTTTTTCTGTAGGACGTTTTGCATATGAAAATGGGTATGGGAAAGGATTTGACAACCTGATGTATATTGCAGAACAGGCTGGGGAAGAAATAGGGTTTTACATTGCAGGTGACGAACCAACAGAAAAATTTGCGGCATGGAAACGGAATAAAAAACTGACGCATGTGCACTTTATTGCATTTCAGGAAAAAGAAATGCTGGAGAAATATTATATTGCAGCAGATGTCTTTATACTTCTGACAAGAGGGGATGTATGGGGGCTTTCTATAAACGAGGCCATGGCAAATGCTTTGCCGGTTATTACGACAGACCGGTGTATAGCTGGAATAGAATTGGTAGAACAAAATAAAAATGGTTTTATTATTTCTGCAGAAGATTGGAAAAAGGCTGCAGAATGTATCGAAAAGCTGATTCAGAATCAAAATCTCAGAGAGACATTTGGGGAATGCAGTTATGAAAAAATATGCAGCTATACAATTGAAAATATGTCTCTGGAACATATAAAGATTTTAGTGGGAGATTATAATCCGACAAAACTGTGTAAAGAACCGGTGAAGAATTATCCCAAGTAAATACGAAATGTTTCTTGAATTATAAAATTCGTCTGGCAGGCAGGAGTGTTAAATGGGGGAACAGCTGATATGAAAATAATAATCTGTGGACCGGCATATACAGACGAAATGTGCTTCTGTATCAGACAGGCACCAGTACCGACATCACGGGCAATACGAAATATGCTGGAACAATTTTGTATAAATAGTGTTCCGGCACAGTCTGTGTCTTTTATAGCAAATAAAATAATGAATAAAAGACTGTATCAGCTTATTGATTCAGAATCCAAAAAAGATTATGGAGGACGTTTTATTGTAAAGTCGAGGTTTATCTTAAAAAGCGTGATTCAGTTTCAGCGGACGCTGCTTCAAATGGCAGAATGTACGGATATTGTTCTGTTTCACAATATGATTTATCCGTATTACGGACTTGCAGCCAGATTAAAAAAGGTTCATGCGGTTCCAATACTGATATTTTCAGACTATACACAGCCTTGGCAGGAAAAGAAGCTGCATCAGAAGATTTTTGCCAGGCTTGCAAAAAGAGAGTTTTTCCAGTTTGATAAAGTGATATCGTTTGCTGATTTTAACGGGAAGCTATTTCATAGGAAAGTGCGTCCACTGATACTGCGTGGAGGAATTTCATATGCATCATTTAATCAGATTCAGCCGCCCAGGCGTGGCAGAAAAATCAGAATTTTATATGCAGGAACGCTATCAAAGGCAGCAGGAATTGATGTATTTTTGGAAGCGGTTCATTTGATGATTGATGTAATAGAGGCAGAATACTATATTAGCGGCAGGGGACCTTTGGAAAATATGGTAAAAGATGCGGCAGAAAGAATCCCGGAAATTCACTATATGGGATTTATCCGCGAAGAAAATTATTATTCTTTTTTGGAAAACATGAATGTTTTCGTGAATCCAAGAAATATGCGCATGGATGAAAATCAGAATAATTTTCCTTCTAAAATACTTGATTATCTTGCAGCAGGGCGGGTTATCGTCTCATCAAAATTTTCTGGATGGCAGGAATTTGACGGTTATGCGGAATGGTATTCAGGTTCAGCAAAAGAGCTGTCAGAAACGCTCCGCAGTATTATACAAAAATATGATAAAATCGCAGGGGATGTTTATCAGGCAAACCGGTCTTTGGCAGAAAAATATGATTGGAGCATTCAGGCAGAAAAAATATTGGAGTATATCAATGAAACGCCTTAAGAAAAAAAAGTATATCAAACCCAGAATACTGCTGTTTGACAGCATTCTTTTTCTGATTTTATACCAGCCCGTGATTTGCAATATAACAGCAACGTATTATCTTGCAGCCATGCTTATGGCAGGCATTTTTCTGATGTCATTGCGGGAGCGGAAATTTCTGTCTGTCAAAAAGGAACTATATGCGCAGTGGATGCTGCTGGTTTTGGGTGCTGCATTTTTATACTGCAGTATATTTCATTTTGATTTGCATCTGATTAAGCAGATTGTTCTGCTGCTTACGCCGGTCATGCAGTACTGGTATGTCCGGGTATTCCAGGCAGATACAGGGATGTCTGATGCACAGATAGCGGAGGAACTGGTAAAAACAGGCCTGTTCCAATGCCTGCTGTGTGTGGTGATGATGATATTGCCACAATTGCGCCAGATGCAGATTGCATATTTGAGTTCTTTTGAAGGAAACCAGATAGTGGATGCGCATATTGCCGGAATCCGGGTGTTTGGAATCGCAGGATATAACCAGTATTTTTTTTCAATTGGAATGATTCACGGTCTTTTGAGTATTTTTCTTGTTTATAGGGGTTTTATGAAACACAGGCTCAAAGATATGTTTCTGGCAGTTTTCATGCTGCTTCCGTCAGTTTTAAATTCCAGAACAGGAGCCATGATGTCTGTCATCTGCATGATATTTCTTTTAACAGCCTGCATAATCCGGAAACAGGGAAAAATTCCGCAATGGATGATTCCTGCAGTGGTACTGGGACTGTCTGGAATGGCCTGTGCAGTGTCTGTTATCCGGTATGCCGTGCCAGATGTATATGGGTGGTGGAAACAGGCCGTGTCAGTTTTGTATGACCTTTTTACGAATAATACACAGTCGCAGGCAATGGTCTGGGATGGAGGGCTGATGCCTGGAAACTGGATTCTTCCAAAGGGTATGGCATTTATTTTTGGAACGGGCAGCATACCAAAAGAGGAATATGCACATGTGCAGCTGGGCGGGCTGTTTGATTCCGGATATGTCCGAATTATCTGGACAGGAGGAATTTTTCTGCTTGCTATTGTGGTGGCGTCGTATTTTTTTCTGGTTTTTATGAGCAGAAAAGGAATAGCAAAAGACAGCCAGATTTTTCGTTTCGCAGTTCTTTTTTACCTGATGCTTGGCACGTTAAAAGGAACCGTTTATAGTACACTTCCATTTCTTTTTCTGGTCATGACAATATCGGGATGCTGTAAGATACAGGAAAAACAAAAACTCTGGAGCTGTCCGGATATGGAAAGGCGGAATGCTGATGTATGTATATAATCCAGAAGTGTCCGTGATTATTATTTCTTATAATCCGGTCTGGGAGAAATTTGAAAATACGCTGTTATCGGTGGTGATGCAAAAACGGATAACGATGGAAATCATTCTTTCGGATGATGGTTCTGCGCAGAATCTGTTTCATGAAGCTGAATGCCTGCTGCAAAGGCATGGAATTAAAAACTATCAGTTTCTTGCGTCTGATAAGAACAGGGGAACGGTGAAAAATGTATATGCAGCACTCAAAAAAGCAAAAGGGCGCTATGTGCGCATGATTTCCCCGGGAGATTACCTTTATGCAGAGACAACCCTGGCAGATTCTGCCGCATTTATGCAGAGCAGCCATGCCAGGGTCTGTTTTGGAAAGCCTGTTTATTATAATGATGATAATGGTTTTCGGATTATCGATTATCACAGTGTGCCGCGAAACCTTTTTTTATACCGCAACAGGAGAAAGGAAAGCTGGATTCGGAGAAATTATCTGGAGCTGGATGATATGCCATTGGGAGCCTCATTTTTCTGCGAACGCAGCATATTGCGGCATTATGTTTCAAAAATTGCCGGAACATTAATGCTTGGTGAAGATTTTGCATTTAATCTGATGGTATTTGACCATGTTAAAATTTATTTTTTTGATAAGCCGGTTGTCTGGTACGAATTCGGGCATGGGGTCTCAACGTCAAATAATCCGGTTTATGGGGCAGTAATGGAGCAGGATTGGGAAAATATGAGGAAAATTATGCGAAAGTCCCGGCCTAAAACCCTATATGACAGGAGGTTTCAGGCATATATCCGTATACATGATGCGAAAAAGAATAAGCAGTTACGCCGGATTATCCGGTATGGCATGTACCCGGATATTATTATCTGGCGCATGGCATGCAAAATAAAAAATGAAAGAACGGTTTTAAAACCGGACTATCGTTTTTTTAATAAGATTCTGGAAAACAAAGGAGCAGAAGATGCAGGTCATTAAATATATGTTCCAGCCGCATGGAGATGACAGGGGCCAGCTGGTGGCGCTGGAAGAATTTAAGGATATTCCGTTTCGGATTAAGCGTGTTTATTATATGTATGATACGGGAGAAGGGATTGTGCGTGGGCATCATGCACATAAAAGGCTGGAGCAGATTCTGGTGTGCATTCATGGCAGCTGCATGATAAAGCTGGATAATGGAAGGGAAACAAAAACCGTGCATCTGGAAAAACCTTATGAAGGACTGTATGTTGCAAAAAATATGTGGCGTGAAATGTATGATTTTTCAAAAGATGCCGTGCTGCTTGTTTTTGCATCTGAATTATTCGATGAGTCCGATTATATCAGGGATTACGATGAATTTTTAAAGTTTGCGCTTAACAATGCTGAAAGAAAAGAAGGTGAAGCATGAAGCAGGTACCATTTGCAACTGCCGCATGGCTGCATGGAGAAATCCGCCAGGAACTGGATGCCGCATATCAGCGTGTGCTTGATAATGGATGGTTTATACAGGGAGAAGAATGCAGGGCATTTGAAGAAGCATATGCTTCGTATATTGGGACGGACTTCTGCGTGGGCGTGGCGACAGGACTCGATGCACTGTATCTGATTTTAAAAGCCATGGATATCGGGGCAGGGGATGAAGTCATCATCCCGTCGAATACATTTATTGCAACTGCGCTGGCAGTGTCTCATGCAGGCGCAAAGCCTGTATTCGCAGAACCTCAGATGGAAACTTATAATATCGATGCAGGAAGGATAGAGGAACATATTACAAGCCGTACAAAAGCCATTATCGCCGTGCATTTACAGGGCCGTCCGGCAGACATGGACCGTATTTTTGAAATTGCAAAAAAGCATGGATTAAAGCTGATTGAAGATGCGGCACAGGCACATGGAAGCCGCTATAAGGGATGCAGGGCGGGCAGCCTTTCGGATGCAGCGGCATTCAGTTTTTATCCTGGAAAAAATCTCGGGGCACTGGGTGACGGGGGATGCGTGACAACCAGCGACAGGCAGCTGGCTGATAAAATACGGATGCTTGGAAATTATGGTTCTGATTATAAATACCACCATATTTATAAAGGCACAAACAGCCGTCTGGATGAGCTTCAGGCAGCTTTTCTGAGGGTTAAGCTGAAATACCTGGATGACTGGAATGAACAGCGCAGAACGATTGCAAAACGGTATCTGGATGGAATAAACAATCCGCAGGTTATTCTGCCGCCGGAAAGCACCTGTGAGTTTGAGCATGTTTATCATATATTTGCTATCCGATGCCAGAAGCGGGATGAACTGGAAACGTACCTGAACAGCCATGAGATTGGAACGGTAAAGCATTATCCGGTTCCAATGCATATGCAGGAAGCATATGGGGATTTTGAAATCAAAAAAGGCAGCTTTCCGGCTGCGGAAGAAATCAGCAGGACAATTCTCAGCATCCCGCTGTATTATGGGATGACGGAGGAAGAAACGGAATATGTTATTGGAAAAATCAATGCATTTGAATCCTGACAGAAGGCTGCGGAGGCTGAAATACAAAGATGCACAGCGGATGCTTTTATGGATGCATGACGACAGCGTTGTGGAATATTTCGCACAGGATTTCAGGCAAAAAACGTTTGAAGACTGCCTGATGTTTATTGAAAAAAGCTGGAAGGATAAAAAGAACCTGCATCTTGCAGCAGCAGACCAGGAAGATAATTATCTGGGAACGGTCAGCCTGAAGAATATCAGGGGCGGCAGTGCAGAGTTTGCCATAGTCATCTGCCCGGATGCAATGGGAACGGGTCTTTCCGCAGAGGCAATGAAAGAAATGATAAGGCTGGGATTTGAGGACATGAATTTGAAATGGATATACTGGTGTGTTTCCAAGAAAAACCAAAAAGCACTGCGTTTTTATGATAAAAATCAGTACCGCCGCGTGCCGGAAAGCGAAGCTGCAGCATATGCGGGAGAGGGGCAGAGACAGGGCCTTATCTGGTATTGCGAAAGGAAGCTGTAAAGACAGCGCTTGCTCAGTGGAAAACTATGGAAGCATTTTAAACATGGGGCTTATCTGGAACAAAGAGTTTTATGGAAGCAGGTATCAGTTAAACAGAACATATTATAAGGAGTTTTAGGGCATGTCCCATTTATCAGTGCAAAAACTGGCAGACCGGTATCGGCACATGCCTGTTACAGTGAAAGCGGCTCTGGCATATACCATATGCAGTATTTTGCAAAGAAGCCTGTCCCTGATTACCGTTCCGCTGTTTACGAGGCTGCTTTCCACGGCAGAATACGGACAGGTAAATGTGTATGGCTCATGGCAGGGAATCATGGCTGTGATTATAACACTGCAGGTACCGTTTGATACTTTTTCTGCCGCAATGGTGAAGTATCAGGACAGGCGTGATGCGTATACCTCCTGTGTCCAGGTATTCTGTGTGGCCATGGGTATGGCAGCACTGGCGGTTATAGCGATATTTGAACCGTGGTTTAGCACGGCATTTGAGCTCCCAGGCTGGATAATAAAGCTGATGGTGCTGGAAATAACTGCAAATGCGGCAATATATTGCTGGTTTGCAAGAGAAAGATATGAATTCCGTTACCGTCCGGTTGTTTTTTTGACACTTGTACAGTCGGTTATTTCCATTATTTTTTCTGTTTTGTCGGTATTAAACAGCAGTGAGCGGGGATATGCGAGGATAGCTGGAAATTCTTTTGCGAGCATCCTGTTTGGAGCGGCAGTTTTTCTTTTGTGCCTGTACCGGGGGCGGAAGATTTTTGAATGGGAATTCGTGAAGTATATCCTGGGCTTTAACCTGCCGCTGCTGCCGTATTACCTGTCACAGATAATTTTTAATTCCAGTGACAGGATTATGATAAGCAGCCTGAAATCATCTTCTGAGGCAGGAATATACGGAATTGCGCATTCACTTGGCATGCTGCTGAGTTTTGTACTGTCAGCGGTGCTGAACGTTTTCCAGCCATGGTTTTTTTCCAGAATTGCTGACGGGACAGCGGCACAGAAAAAAAGAATCACAACATTGATTGCTTTGGGAATGGCTGTTTTAGTTTTAGGAATCCTTATGGCAGCGCCTGAAATTATTCTGGTGATGGTTGGCAAAGCGTACCGGGAAGCTGTATGGGCCGTGCCGCCAATTGCAGCCAGCCTGTATGCTTATTACTGTGCGTCTATATTTTTGTACCTGGATTTTTATCATGAGAAAAAAGCTTGTATGAATGCGGCGACAATACTGGCGGCAGCTGTCAATGTGGGCTTGAACTGGATTTTGATTCCGCATTTTGGTTTTCTTGGGGCCGCATATACGACACTTTTCAGCTATCTTGTATTTGAGGCGGTGGCTTATTATTCGTATCGCAGGATATTGAAACAGTATGGGTGTCAGGAAGAACTGTTTGAGGACAACTGGATATTGGGAATCCAGGCAGCTCTTTCAGCAGCTGGATTTGGAATCCTGTTTCTGTATCGATGGTTCTGGATAAGGATGGCGTTTCTTGTACTGGTGGTAATTCTTATTTTATGGAAGAAAAATAAGATTATACAGATTTACAGGCAGTTAAGAGAACATGGAAAATTATGAACGAACCGTCTTTCAAAGCAGATTTGAAGGAGAAGATGACAGAGCTAGTGAGATATCCTTGTTTGTGTGTGAATAATATTGCCAATTACGATTATTTTGCCAGATTAAAGCCGGTTTATTATGTAATTGCTGACCCGAAATTCTGGCAGCATGGGAATTTTAATTAAAAAGACCTGGCTGTAAAAGAAGACTGGAAAAATGGGATGTATTGTGGAACTTCTGGCGGAGAAGACAGCCTGGCGCATGGTGCTGTTTACGCCGACTATTGCAAGAGAAAATCATGCATTGATGAGAAGATAAAAAACAATAATATATCTGTTTCTATAACACACTTTTTTATAAAGGATTTGAAACATTCAGGCACTGGTTTTACAGGCATCAGTATTGCATGCCGCCTGTCAGTAATGTGCTTGCAGCATCTATACAAATCTGCATTCTGCTTGGAATGAAAGAAATCAATTTTTATGGGGCAGACCATAATTTTTTTCATACAATTGCGGTAAATGGAGAAAACCAGTTAGTCGGGAAATATGTGCACTGGTCAACAAAAATTGGACGCTTAGCAGGTGATTGTTTATTTAGATCAAAAATGTAGATTTGAATTTCTTGGAGAAGAGGTAAAAATGTATGATAGCCAGAATGAATACAGATGGCTTGCTGCTTAACCGGAAAACAGCCCTGATTATGCTTGGCATAAAGGATGTCACGATGCGTTTTATTGATTACTGCGTTAAAGTACCTGCTATCAGGATAGCAGGCAATATCCCGGATGATTCGCTTGGAGAAAAAACTGCAGGTAAATACAGTGCTTTGCTAAGAAAAATCGGAATCCCGCTGCTATTTTTAGATGAGCAGTCGCTGGGACAGGCAGACATTATTTTCTCCATTGAATACAGAAAAATTGTTCCAGGGCATCTGGTGCGTAAATATCATTTTATAAACTGCCATGGCGGCATACTTCCAAAATGGCGGGGATTTTGCTGTAATGCATGGGCAATTTTAAATGGCGCAACACAAGTCGGTTATTCCATTCACCGCATGAATGAAAGACTGGATGACGGGCCTTTGTATTATGTAAAAAAAATTCCGATTGCGGAGACGCAGACTTATGCGGATGTTTATGGACAAATAACAGAAAGCATTCTTTATGATGTGCCGTCAGTATTGATAGAAGCAGTACACGGGCTGCAGAAAACGGAGAAACAGAAAGGCAGTTTTGCATACTGCAATAAGTTTTCACCCAAGATGGGCTGTCTGAGTAATTTCAACGTTTCTTCCGACTATTTATATAACCTGTACCGCTGCATGGCAAAACCGCTGGGAACAGGCCTGTATTTTTATTTTAAAGAAAAGCGTTTCGAGATTGAATGCGTAAAAAAGGCAGGCTTATGCGGGCTGGCAGATTATACCGGGATTTCAGGAAAAGTGATTTATGTGACAGGGGAAGAATTATGGATTAAAACGGCGGATAATGGAATTGTTTTATCCGATATCCGGGATGATGCTGGAAACAGGATTGTACCTTCCGGCATATTTAAGAATGGAAATATGATAGATACATAACAGTTAAGGAAAGGGATATGACAGGCTTGAAATTGGCAGCACTTTTTATAATACATAAAAATATAAAACAGGCAGAACGTCTGCTGCGTTTTTTTCACCGGGAAACAGCAGAGTGCTTTGTACATATTGACAGGAAGTATTCGTGTAATTTTGAAAATGTCCGGCGGCACTTAGAATCCCAGGAAAATGTGCATGTTTTGGATGAAAGGCTTTCGGGAACGCTGGCGGACTGGTCACTTGTCAAAATTACAATGCTTCTTGTGCAGTCCGCAAGCCGGTATGGGCAAAAAAACAGTATTCATTTTGCTTATTATGGGCTGTTTTCCGGACAGGATTATCCGATTAAGCCATGGAGACAGTTTCAGGAGGCACTCGAACAGAGTTATCCATTAAATTTTCTGGATATCTGGAAACATGGAGAAATTCATGTTGGGAATAAGTTTGCAAAATACAGGTTTTGGAAAGTACAGAATTTTCTGTATTCAAATGTCAGAAATTGTTTTTTCAGAAAAGCATTAAAGGTTCCAGTATACTTGCTGGAAAAAGCAGTGACTGTTATATGGAAAACACCTGAGATACGGCTGAAAGAGATGGGAATCGGTTTATATGAAGGTTCAGCATGGTGGATTTTGTCAGACGGGATAATCGGTTTTATTTTAGGAGAATGGAAGAAAAGGGCAAATTATCTGAAAGTAATCTCAAATACATCTACGCCGGAGGAGTCGTTTTTCCAGATTCTGGCAATGAAATCCCCATACCGGGATTTCATTCGAAAGGGTGACTATAAACATATATACTGCAATTTTACTCCATTCGGGAAACCGGCTATGGGGCATCCATATGATATTACGATTGAAGATTTGGAGCGGGGGGGGGTAATGCAGACACCGTTCTTTTTTGCGCGTAAGTTTGACTTTGCGCGTTATCCTGAAACATTGTCATGGATTGATAATGCTCTTATGTCAAAATAAGACTCAAAGATTATATTCTGGCAGTTAAAAAGATGATTCAAAAAGGAGGCACTCGCAATCGAGTGAAGATATGATGCATAATAGATGGTACTGGCTGATAAAAGGGCTTTTCTTTTCAGAAGCAGCCAAGGGGAACAGATGGAAAGTGCTGGG
The DNA here is from genome assembly GCA_910579075.1 of uncultured Eubacterium sp. GTDB lineage: Bacteria > Bacillota > Clostridia > Lachnospirales > Lachnospiraceae > Eubacterium_J. Next base: position 33,679 of record CAJTSV010000005.1, on the reverse strand, counting down.
GAAATTTGTTCTGGCACATGTCCGTTTTTTCTTTCATAAAAGCTTTATTACAAACTGGGTCAGGGGAATCCGGCTGTATGTGATACAGCACAGGGCATCGTCGACATCCTGTTATTATTTTGGAAAATATGACTGGAGTGAGATGTGTTTTCTCGAAAAATATCTGCGAAATACGGATGTTTTTGCAGATATAGGCAGCAATATTGGAAGTTATGCCCTGTTTGCTGCATCTTGCGGGGCACGGGTAATTGCTGTAGAACCATGTCCGTCTGCCCTTCGTATTTTAAAGAAAAATATCATGCTGAATCCTTCCCTGAAAGACAGGATTTCCTGTAAAGGAACGGCCGTGGGGGAAACAGATGGAGAAGTATATTTTACAACTGGCAATGATACGACAAACCGGATAGTGAAAAATGCACAAGACGGCAAGGGGGAGGATGCTGTAAAAGTGCAATGCAGGAGGTTGGACAGTATTATCCGCCAGTGCAGTGTCATAAAAATGGATGTGGAAAATTATGAGATTCCTGCATTAAAAGGAAGCAGGAAACTGTTGGAAAATGAAAAGTGCAATGCCGTCATCATAGAAGCATTCGAAGAAGCGGCGCAAATAAAAGAAATTCTGGGTTCGCATGGATTTTATCCATACACGTATGATGTGGAAAGAAATAGACTGGCAAAACATAATGGACCACAAAAAGGAAATAATCTTATTTTTATAAAGGATATCAGGAAGGCGCGAAAAAGACTGAAAGGAGAAAGAATTTGAAAAAGGCAGTCAGTCAGGATAAACATTATGTGATAAGTGAATCAGAAAGCAGGCGGATTGATATGATAAAAGCCATGTCCATATTTTCGGTTATCTGCGCACACTGTAATGCTGTGCCGCAGACGAGTTCTGCCTGGAATGTAACGGTGCATTATTTTTTAAATGCAATTGGCACAATCGGTGTGGGAGTCTTTTTTGCGGTGTCTGGTTATCTGCTGGCAAAGCAGCCCGTGATTTCATTTTCTGCATTTATGGTTAAGAAAGCCAGGCGGCTTGTTCCGGCCTGGATAATCCTTGGAACGATGGTATACCTTTATGTGGCTGTGCGCAAATGGGGTGTCACGCCCTTAGGATGGCTGGGATTTCTTCTGGGGCGGGGTTCTTATTTATATTTTGTACCTGTGCTGTTTTGTCTGTATGCTGCCGGATATATTGTCCGGTACCTGAAAATCACCGGGGGGGGGTATTCGAAGATAGTGAATCTGTGCATGATGGCTGTTTCTGTCATGTCGAATATTATGACGTATACCGGTTTTTTCAGTGAGACATATGCAGCTGCAAATCCATGTAACTGGTATGTGTATTTTGGAATCGGAATGATTCTTGCGGATGAGGTTTTTCAAATGCCTGGCTGGGTATATATTTTATGCAGCATAGCGGCATCAGCCGTCATGATTTGGGTGTCATTCCGGCACAGATGGCTGAATTACTGGACACCCGGTTTTGTTTTGTTTGAACTGGCAGCCGGAATTTCCGTAAACGGCACAGCAAAAGCACTGCTGCATGCAGCAGGTTCATCCAGGCTATGCGGCATAGGAAAGCAGACCCTGTTCCTTTATCTTGCACATATGCCTGTGGCTGGTATAACGGCCAATCTTTGCGGACGTATTGACAGCTGGGCGCTGACGCTGCTTCGGCCGTTTCTTGTGCTGGCTGTGACATGGACTGGAATGCTTGTGTACTGCAATGTTATAAAACGCCTTCACTTGAGCAGCATTTTTATGAAATCACTTGGCATTCAGGAATGAAAAATGGGGCTGTCGCATTAAGAAAAATGATACAAGATATAGTTTGGGTTAAGTGAATTTTTATACTATATCTTGTATATGTGTTATGAACTGTTCTCCGTCAAGCAGCGGTTTGTAAATTTTTCCCGTAATACCTTTCTCTTTTTATGATTTCCCAAAGTCCTTCCATCGGACTATTTCTGTAAAAGTGTCTTCTGGTTTGCGATTGCCACGATTGTCCTGTAATGCATCAGCTCCCAAGTAACAGGTTTTTATTATTTCACTTGTCTGCCTGGAAGGGAGCATATCATTTTGGGTTTTGCAAAAAAAGTGACAGCCTGATTCATAAAAAATACCCCGGTATATACAGAACTGCCCTGTATATGCCGGGGTATTTTTTTGTAAGGAGCTGTTGTCGCGCATGGTCGGCATGATGCAGACTGAAAAAGCATTGTTCAAGGTATATATATTTGCAAAATATGTACCACAGTAATAGATATATATACTTATACAGAGCTGAAATATATGTTATAATGTTTAGATATATGGAAAAAGGAGGCGGTGACAGATATGGGAAATGTAACAGAGGAAACGAAGCAGAAGGCGGCAGGGGAAGAAAAGAAAAAGTGGACGGTTCCACGGGGACCGGCAGCAACAAAGGCGAAAAACGAATATAAGCGAAAGCACTATGGCCGGGCTGAAATGGTTCTGCCAAAGGGAATGAAATCAAGGCTGGAAGAAGCTGCAAAAGAGCAGGGAATGTCACGCAATGAGTATATCGTAACGGCAGTAAAAGAGAAATATATGCGCAAAACAGGAAAAGAGCTGATGCAAAAAGAAGAATAGGGAGTATTGCACAATTATGGAGATAAGATATGATAAGGCTGCTTTGAAATTCTTAAAAAGCCTTCCGCAGAAGTTAAGAATGTCAATCCGGGAAGCAATCAGCGGATTGACGCAGAAGCCGCCGGAAGGAGATATAAGGATGGAAGGCTGCGGTTAAGGGTTGGAAAATACCGTGTAATTTACAGATATACACAGGAAGGGAAAGTGGAAATACTGGTTATTATGGAGATAGGAAGCCGTGGGGATATTTATAAATAAAAATGGAGGAAAGAAATATGACACAGATAGTGAGGGAATCCGTAAAAATGCTGGAAATGCTTCCAGAAAGCGAACAGGAATTTGCAAGCCAGTTTATTAAAAGGCTGGTGCTTGCATGGGACCCAGACTTTACGAAATTAACCTATGAAGAAAGGGAGCGGCTGGAAGCTGCTGAAAAGAGAATAGATAGTGGAGAGTATATAAAAGATAGTGAGATAGAATGGGATTAAGAAAAATCAAGAACCCCGGAGGGCAGCAGTCTTTTGGGGTTCTTGATATTGTACTAACTATATATTACCCACAGGACTTTGCAGGGTCTGCCCCAGGGGCATTCACTGCAAAGTCTGTAAGAAAATGATTCCGAAGTGAGCCAATCCCATATAACACTTCTTAATACGAAATGTATTGCGTGTCTCAGTCATATATCTGATATTATCATCTGTTTCTTATAAAAATATACATCTACCGCATCTGATACAGCCCCGCATAAATCCCGTTTTTCTCCATCAGCTCCTCATGCGTTCCCTGTTCTTCAATCCCATGCTCCGTAAGCACAAGTATTTTCTGTGCATTGCGGATGGTCGTCAGCCTGTGGGCAATCACGAACGTTGTCCGGTTCTGCGCAAGCTTTTCCAGTGATTCCTGCACGACCTTTTCACTCTCATTATCCAGCGCCGAAGTCGCTTCGTCAAAAATAAGCACCGGCGGATTTTTCAAAAACACGCGTGCAATGGAAAGGCGCTGCTTCTGCCCGCCGGAAAGCTTGATGCCGCGCTGCCCGATATCGGTGTCATAGCCATTTGGCAGCTCCATAATAAACGCATGTGCATTTGCATTGCGTGCTGCCTGCATCACTTCTTCGCGGCTGGCTCCCGGCTTTCCGTAAGCGATATTGTCATATACCGTGCCTGCAAATAAATATACATCCTGCTGCACCATGCCGATATTATCCCGCAGGCTTTTCAATCGCAGGCTGCGGATGTCCTGCCCGTCTATCGTAATACGCCCGGCCGTCGCTTCATAAAAACGCGGAATCAGGCTGCACAGCGTCGTCTTCCCAATGCCCGAAGGCCCGACAAGCGCGACATACTGCCCGGCTGGCACATTCAGGTTTATATGGTGCAGCACGGCATCGTTTTCTTTCGAATACTGGAACGAAACATCCTCAAAGCAGATATCGCCCCGTACCTGCCCTAACTCCGCCGCATCCGGTGCGTCTTTGATATCCGGCGCAATATCCAGCATCTGGATAAACCGCTCGTAGCCGGAATAACCGTTCTGAAACTGTTCGGTAAAATCAATCAGTGTCTTCACCGGGTCTGTAAATACATTGATATACAGCAGAAACGTCACAAGGTCTGTCACATTTACCACGCCCCTTGTCACCATCAGCCCGCCAAAAAGAATGACCAGCACCTGAATCATCGTCGTAAATGCGGTCAGTCCCGAATGATACTGTCCCATATAAAAATAACTGTTTTTCTTTGCCGCCAGAAAACCGTCATTTCCGGCTTTGAATTTTTCATTTTCCACATCTTCGTTTGCAAACGACTTGACTGCGCGGATTCCAGACAGGTTATCCTCAATCTGGCTGTTGATTTCCGCAATTTTCTCCCGGTTTTTCTTAAACGCACGCTTCATCCGCCTGTTGCAGGCATACGCAAACACAAGCATAACCGGAATCAGCACAAACGCCGCAATCACCAGATATCCATTGATTGACATCAGGATGACGAATGCGCCGATAATCTTAATAAATGAAATCGCCACATTTTCCGGCCCGTGATGCAGCAGCTCCGTAATGTCAAATAAATCGCTTGTCACGCGCGACATCAGCTGCCCGACCTTCTGCTCGTCATAAAATGAAAAGGACATCTTCTGATAATGGTCAAAAATCTCCGCCCGCATGTCATATTCTATTTTTGCCCCCATCACATGCCCGTAATTGGAAATATAATAATTGCTGTACCACTGCACAAGCACCAGCGCAAACAGCAGCGCCCCCAGCTTCCAGAGCATGGCTTCGGCTGCAGGCGTTTCCATTTCCACAATAACAGATGTCACATACCGCACAACCAGCGGAATCATCAGCGCTGCGGCAGCCGAAACAAATGCAAAAAACATATCCGTCCAGAACACCTTCCGGTATGGCTTGTAATAAGCTGCCAGCCGTCGCAGGACGCCTGTTTTGGAAATCCTTGCTGAATCTGTATTCATATGCGGTTCCTTCCTTCCATCCTTTTTATATTTCATATTCCGGTATAGCTTACCGCATGGATGGGGGTTTGTCAAATAAACGCCATTTTATTCCGGAAACCAGACATAAAAATACAGCACCCCTTCCCGGTACTCCGCCCGGATTTTCCCATTCATTTCTTCGGTCAGCATCCGTGCGATGGAAAGCCCGAGCCCGGTCGAGCTGCGGGCGGATTCTACCGTATAAAAGCGGTCAAACAGATGCCCGACCTGAACCGTGTCCATGTCCGCTGCGTGGTTGGAAAAGCAGGCCGTGCCGCCGTCATCCAGGGAAATCTGCAAATCCCCGCTGCTGTATTTTAACGCATTGCTGATAATATTGGAAAAAATCCTGGACACAGCCTGCCGGTTCAGGTGCCGTTTGACAGCATTTTTTGTCAGGCGGATTTCCGGCCGCATACCCGCTTTTAAAATCGCGCCGTAATAGCCCGCAATGCATTCTTCCAGCACCGCAGCCAGGGACAGTTCCTCTTTTTCCCCGTAAGAATCCAGTGACAAAATAACCGAATAGCGGAACAGTTCTTCGGAAAGCTCCTTCAGTGCTTCTACGCGGTTTTCTAAAATGCCCAGATACTGCGCGCCAGCATCTGTGAGGTTTTCTTCTTTTAACAGACTCAGATATCCGCACACAGCTGTAAGCGGCGTGCGGATATCGTGGGAAATATTGGTTACGGCTGTTTTCAGCTCTGCGTCACCCCTTGTATACACCAGTTCCTTGCGGCGCAGTGCTTTCAGCTGACGGTCGAGCCCGGCAGCAAGCGCTTTCATTTTCGGGTCTGCGCAGGAAATATCAATGCCCGTATTTGTGTCCATTTCCATATGCTCTGCCAGCTGCGCCTGTATTTCGTCCGCCGCATGGTAAATCGAAGCGATTTTATACAGCAAAATCAACACCGCCGCCAGCAGGATGGAAACCGTAAAAAACATGTTATTTGATATCCTTTCTCAAAAATACAAAGATTCCGGCAGCGCCTGATATCACGGTGACTGCTGCTGAATAGATGCATAGCAGCGCCGGATAACGAAGGATTCCCTGATAAGCACTGTTCGTCATCACATAATTCTGCCCGCCCGGTGAAACGTCCATCAAAAGCTGGTAAATATCCCGCCTGATTCCGGAAACATAATTCGGGTTTGGCATTTCATTCCCGGCCTGCACAATCTTATCCTCTGTCATATACACATAATTGGTTATCATTTCCGGCTCCTGCAGCTTTGCGGACAGAAAAACGGCCAGAAAAAGCAGCCCGGCTGCCAGCAGGATATTGACAACCGCCGCATGCGTCCTGCTGCCAAGAAGCATGGCTGCCATCGTAAAAAGAGCTGCATAGGCCATGCAGATAAAAAGCATGACAATTATAATCTGTACCGTCTGTCCAGCCTGCACCTTCGGTTTTCCCATCAGGAGAAATCCTGTCACCAGCTCTGCCGCCACGCCCGCAGCAGCCTGCACCATCCCGGCCGCTGTACATGTAAAAAATCCAGCCAGGTAAATATTCAGCCTGGAATGTCCCGCAGCGATTTTGTTGCGGATGGTACCGTCGCTGTATTCCGTGCCAAGAAATACGCTGCTAAACACCGCAAATACAATCCCCATAAAGACAACACTGTGAAACATGGACTTCTGAAATAAGTCCGCCATGTTATATCCGCCTTCTGCTGAATAGCCATTCCCTTCCATCAGCTCAAATGCCGATGCACGCCGAAACGTGTCTGTCATCAAAAGGACTGCTGTGCCAGCCTGAAACAGCAGCCCTGTCCAGAATATTTTGGAACAGAGGACACGGGCAAAATGAGAACGCAGTAATTTACGCATGGCTCTCACCTCCAATCAGCCGGATATAATAGCTTTCCAGGCTTTCATCCTTTTCACTCATGCGTATCACCTCACACTGTTCCTGTGCCAGCTGCGCTGTGAATTCTGTCACCCGCACTTCCCCGTAAATATCTGCCTTTGTATCGGAATAAACCGTATATTCCAGCCCGAGCCGGTCGAGCACGCGCACAAGCAGCTGCGTGCTGTTTACTTCCAGGCTGATGCATTTACGGCAGGCTGCTTCCAGCTCCTGGGCACTCATTTCTTTCACCAGATGCCCGTGGTCAATAAATCCATAATGCGTGGCCAGCCTGGAAAGCTCGTCTAAAATATGGCTGGAAATCAGCACGGTAATCTGGCGTTCCCGGTTCAGTTTTAATATCAGCTCGCGCATTTCCACAATCCCCTGAGGGTCCAGCCCGTTAACCGGTTCATCCAGCACAAGAAAATCAGGGTCTGCGGCCAGCGCAACGGCAATGCCGAGCCGCTGGCGCATGCCGAGTGAGAAATGCTTTGCTTTCTTTTTGCCGGTGCCGGAAAGCCCTGCCAGTTCCAGAAGCTCCGGTATGCCGTCAAAGGAAGGCCGGCCAAGTATCATGTACTGCTGGCGCAGATTGGCTTCTGCTGTCAGGTCCAGGTAAATCGACGGCGTCTCAACCACAGCTCCCATCCTGCGGCGCGCTTTTGCGATTTCCCTGCTCCCGCTGCTTTTTCCATACAGGAAATAGCTGCCGGACGTCGGGCGCTGCAGGCCACAGATTAAGCGGATAAGCGTCGTCTTGCCCGCACCGTTTTTCCCTACAAATCCATATACCGCACCTTTTGGGACATGCATGGATAATCCGTCCAGTGCTTTAAAATGCCCGTAATGCTTGCATAGCGATTCTGCTGTCATTACATATTCCATCTCTTGAACCTCCCGATTTTCGTTTCTTCCATATACATTTTCTTTCATACACATTTTCTTTCATATGGAGAATGCTTTCATCCTGGAAACGGCCGTTTCGCATTCCCAGGCACATCCCTGTGACCTGCCGCTGCGTTTCCGGGATGCTGTAATCATACAGAAAAGAGGTTAAGAAACCGGCCAGGAAAAGATAAAGATTTCATTAAGAATCTGTCTGATTTTTTTCCCTTAATTTAAACCCGATGCCCCAGACGGCTTCGATATAATCCCTGCCGCCTGCCTCGCGCAGCTTCCTGCGCAGATTGCTGATATGGACATTCAGGGAATTTTCCGTACAGTCCGGCGTGTCCGCGCTGATTCGGTCCAGCATGACCGAACGCGTCACCACCTGGGACGGATTTTGCAAAAGCAGCTTTAAAATCGCAAATTCCGTCCGGGTCACCCGCACCGGCTGGCTGCCAATCCGCAGCTCATGTGTCTGCGCATCCAGCTCGATTTCTTCATATGCCAGCCGGTCTCCGGCATCCTGTGCAGCCTGCTTTCGAAACTGTACCTGAATGCGTGCCAGCAGCTCCTGGATATCAAACGGTTTTGTCAGGTAATCGCAGGCACCGCCAAGCAGCAGGCTTACTTTATCCGATACGCTGACCTTCGCACTGATTACAATAATCGGAATACCGCTTACCTTTTGCAGCACTTCTTCCCCAGACAGCCCGGGCAGCATCAAATCCAGAAGTATCAGGCTCGGCCGGCTGTGCTCAAACAGCAGGAGCGCTTCCGTTCCCGAATATGCACGCAGCGTCTGGTAGCCCTCTTTCTTTAAGACCTGTTCCAGCATGTCCCCAATATAAATATCATCATCCACAATCGCAATTGTTTTCATTTTCATTTTATTATCTTACTCCATCTGCACATAACTGCTGACCCCGCCGCCTGCCTCGCGCCGTTTTGCTACCGTAATTTTGCGTTCTATCTGTTCTTTTAATTCTGACACATGCGAAATGACGCCGACCAGCCTGTTTCCTTCGGTCAGCCGCACAAGCGCCTTCATGGCATGGCTCAGGGCTTCCTCATCCAGGGAGCCGAATCCTTCGTCAATAAACATCGAATCCATCTGAATGCCGCCGGCATACGACTGAATTTCGTCAGACAGCCCGAGCGCAAGTGATAAGGACGCTTCGAAGGTTTCCCCGCCCGAAAGTGTTTTGACGCTTCGCTGCGAAGCATTGTAATGGTCGATAACGCACAGCTCGAGCCCTTCCTTTTCTTTCAGGTTCCCGCTGTTTTCCTCGCGTTTCAGTTCGTACTGCCCGCTGCTCATGGTCATCAGGCGCAGATTGGCACGGCGTAAAATCCGGTCAAAATATGCCATCTGGATATAGGTTTCCAGCTCTATTTTCGGCTTGCCGTTCAGCTTTCCGTTCGCCGTTTCCGACAATGCATGAAGCCACGTATATTTCTGCTCGACTGCTGTAATATCATCCTGCTTTTCCTTTACCCTGGCATAAATATCTTTGTTGGCTGCATACGCATGGTTTTTCTGGTCCCGCCTGTCCTGCAGTTCTTTTTTCTCACGCTGGCAGCGTGCCTTGTGTTCCAGCACTGCTGCTTCCTGAGTACAGGCATCTTCTCCGGCATTATCCGCCTGCCCGTCAGAAGTCTTCTTTAATGTTTTCTTTAATGTCTCTATCGATGCCAGCAGACGTTCCATCTTTGTACTGCACGCAGTGTAATGCTGCCCTGCCTTTTTCAACGCATCCTCCAGGCTGTCTTTTTTCTCCGAAAGCATCCGGATTTTTTCCTCTGCTTCGGATTTCTGCTCTGTGCCCAGCTGGTTTAAAATGCTTTCGATTTTTTCTGCGGCTGCCTGAATCTGCACCTTCTGTCTGGCAAGCTGCACCTCAGATTCCTGCTGCTGTTTTGCAAGCTTTTGAATCTGTTTTTCCTTCTGTGGATTCTGCTGTTCCAGCTGCTGCTTTCTGTCCAGCTTTTCGCGGCAGCGTGCAAGAGCTTCTTTTAAATCCAGGCTGCTGCTTTCCAGCTTTATTATAGCCTTCCCTGTGGATTCTGCTAATGATTCTTCGGATAAGACGGCATATTCTGTCTGCTGTTCTCCTGCGAAACCTGTGTATTCCATCCGCCGTTCACCGGATGCTTCCTGCAGCTTTATACCAAAGCCTTCCTGTCCATCTGTTTCTTCCGCAAGCCTGCACAGCATTTCTGACAGCTGCTTCTTTTTTTCGTTACACTGTGCTTTGCTTACTTCCAGTTTTTTATCCAGGTCTGACAGAAGCTCCCGCACGGCTTCCAGCTCCTGCATTTTTTCCAGCTTCTGCGCTTCCAGATGCCTGCATTCTTCCAGTTCTCCCGAAATCTTGCCTATACACAAGTCCAGTTTTTCACCGTATTCCGCAATCACTTCCAAAATATATGAAGTTTTTTCCGCATCCGAAAGACTTTTTTCCAAATAATCTCCGTTTTCTCCAGCTTCTGCATCATCCGGCTTTTCCATATCCTGCATGCTTTCCAGACTGTCCATGGCCTGTTGCCGGCCATCCTGCATGCCTTTCATACTGCCTTCCAGCCGCATCCGGCCCGGCCTGTATTCCGGGAATTTCTGTTCCAGAAGCTGCCCGGCCTGTTCCAGAACCCCGGCTGCTTTGTTCCATTCGCGGAGCATCTGCTGATGCAGCGTTTTTTCCTGTCCGCGCAGCTCTGCTGCCTGTTTCCGGTTTTCTTCTGCCAGCTGCTGCAGGTGTTTTCTGTCTGCTTCTTCTTTTTCTGCTTCCTGCCACAGCCTGTCCAGTTCTTTTTTATCTGCCTTTGCCTGTGCAAGCTTTTCCTGGCACTGCCGGAAA
>CAJTSV010000005.1:5800-22942 GCA_910579075.1 uncultured Eubacterium sp. | reverse complement strand
TCATTTCTGCCGTGCTTCCGGCCGCTTTTTCCGGAAAATCCATTGCCGCTTTCAGGCTTTCCCAGCTTTTGTTTTTTTCTTCCAGCTGGCCGTCTGCCGCCGCAGAGTCCTGGCTTTTGCGGCGCAGCTTTTCATTTAATTCCTTTTGTTTTTCTTCCCCTTTTTTCAGCAGAGAATCCAGCTCTGCCTTGCGTTCTTTCTTTTGTTCTGCTTCCCGGATGCGTGCAGCCAGTTCTTTTTCCCTGTGCCTGTTATCCTGCCGCCTGCCTTCGATTTTCAGATGCAGCTGCGGCAGAATCCGCTTCATCTGTGCCGCAGCTGCATCCTCCGTCCGCAGGCCTTCCATCAGCCCGGGAATCGCACAAGCCAGTTCCGCCACCGCCTGTCCCTGTTCTTCCAGCCGTTCTTTTAAATGCCCGGCCCCTGCACTCAGACGCTCTGCATTTACGCCCGCTGCTTCCAGCCGCTGCTTTTCCCGCTCCAGTTCTTCTTTTTCCGGAACTGTGTCCGGCACATCTGCCAGCTGCGGATGATGCACGGAACCGCAGACCGGACAGGCTTCCCCTTCCTGCAGCCCTCTTGCCAGCATCCCGGCCCGGGCATCCAGAAACAGCTTTTCCAGTGTCCGGTATTTCAGGCCGCAGCGTTCCTTTTCCTTTACGGCTTCCTGATATTGCAGCTGTCCTGCCGCAAGCTCCTCCTGCTTTTTGTCAAACAGCCCGATTTGCTTTTCCAGCTTTTCCTGTATCTTTTTTTGTTCTTCCAGCTCCTGTTTTTTCTGTTCCAGCTTCCATAATTCCGTATCAGCTTCCCTGGCCAGTTCCCATTCTTCTTTCCATAAATCCAGCTGCTTTTGGTGTTCCCCGGCCTGAACCTGTGCCTGCTTTAACGCTGTTTTCTGTTCCCCGCACCAGGCTTCCAGCTGCGCCAGGCTTTCTGCCTGTTCCTGAAAGCTGCGCAGCTTTTCTTCTGCTTCTGCGGCCTGATGGCGGCATTGAACTTCTGCTTCCCCGGCACCTTTGAGCCTGTCCAGTGCGGCACGCCGCTTTTCCTGGGATTTTTGGAATCCGTCTTCCCTGTCCGCCAGTTCTTGTGCCCGTTTCTCAGTGCCTGTGATTTCCTGTTTCAGATTCTGCTGCTCCTGTGCTTCCTGCAAAAGAATGGTTCTGCATTCACAAAGCTTTCCCGAAATCTCCTGTGCCGCCGCAAGCAGCCGGTCACGTCCCGAAAAATTTTCTATCCGGCTGTGCAGCCCCTGCAGATGGTCCTGCAGCTTCTGTGCATCCTGCTGCGCTTTGGCCTGTCTGTTTTTTATCTCCTGGCGGCCTTCCATTTCCTGCAGCAGCGCGTGTTTATTCCCTTCCAGGCTGGCTTTTTTGCTGTTCAGCTTATCCAGCTGGTTTTCCAGGCGCTGCTTTTCTTCCCCGGCAGATGCCAGCTCCTGCAGGATTTGTACATCCATCTGCAGCGCATGTTCGAGCTCCTTCCTGCTGTTTTCGAGTGCTGCCCTGCGTTTGTGCTCCGCTTCAAACACCTGCCTGTCTGATGCCAGTCCGGCTTTTTCTTTCTGCAGCTGTTCAAACAGCCCGAGATGGTCCTGCAGCTCCTTTATCTGCATGGCAAGCCCTTCACATGCCCCTGCCTGCTCCTGCGCACTGCAAAGCCGGTCTTTTGCCTGTTCTAAAAGCGGGCCCTGTTCTTCCAGAATCTTCTGGCACCGGGCCAGTTCTTCCTGCTGCTGTTTCATTTTCAAAATATGGCCCAGCAGCTGGTCATCGTTCTGTATCTGCCCTTCCACTGCTTCAATCTGCCGCTCCAGCTGCCTGACTGCTTCTTCATCTTCCAGGCACATCTGCGCAAGCAGCAGCATCCCTTCCCCGATTCTGCCGTCAAACTTCCCTTTGCGCAGCTCACGCATCTTTTCTGCCAGGGGCGTATCATCCCCGCAGTGAATGCCTTCCATATACTGGTTCATGCTGCGCCTGCATTCGTCATAAGCCTTCCACTGCGCCTTTTCCGCGTTCCTTAACTGTTCCTGGATTTTCCGGTACATGCCGGTTTTAAAAATCTGGCGGAAAATTCCAATGCGCTCCTCTGTCCCGGCCAGCAGCAGCTTCTGAAAATCCCCCTGCGCTATCATTGCAATCTGTGTAAACTGCCTGCGGTCCAGGCCGGTCAGCTCTGTCACGGCACGCGTGACTTCCCTGGACTTTGTCACCGGTTCCCGCCCGTCCGGATATATCAGCTGTGCATCGGCCCTTTGCAGCGTATACCCGCTTCCCCGTCCCTTCGGGCGCATATACTCGGGATTGCGCTTTACCTGATAGCGTTTTCCACGGTAATCAAACGAAAAAGCCACGTATGTTGCGGTATCTTCTTTTGCATACTTGCTGCGGAACATATCCGCCTTTCGCACATCCCCGCTCGCTTCTCCATACAGTGCAAACGCAATGGCGTCAAATATCGTGGTTTTCCCGGCCCCGGTATCTCCGGTAATCAGATACAGCCCCTGCCCGCCAAACCGCTCGAAATCAATTTCCGTTTTATCTGCATACGGGCCAAAGGCGCTCATAATCAGTTTTACAGGTTTCATTGCGTTCCCCCGCTCTTTCCTATATCTCATATCTTTCCCGCTGCCACATCCCGTTCCTTACGGCTCCACGGTAAAGATATCCTCTATCGCCGCTTCAAACACTTTCGCAATATTCCATGCCAGCACAAGAGAAGGGTTATACTTTCCCTTCTCCAGATTTCCAATCGTCTCCCTGCGCACACCGACCCGTTTTGCCAGGTCTTCCTGCTTCATATCATATCTGGCCCGGTATTCCCGAATCCTGTTTATAATCATTCCGACGCACTCCTTCTCTCCTTCCATTCCCGTATCACCAGCGAGCCCGTAAACACCAGCACGTTTACCGAAAAGCTGGTGGCAAACGCTGTCGGCACTGCTTTATCTGCTCCCCATACCGATATTCCGAAAAACATAGCCGGAACAAGGCCGAGCATGCCTGCCATAAATGCAGCTGTGGCTGATTTCTGCACATTCATCAAAAACAGTTCATCTGGAACAACCCAGAAATACCGCACAAATGCCAGAAATCCAAAAAAACCGTACCATGACGTATTCCCGCTTTTCCAGCCGAAAACCGCTATCAGGGACAGCAGTGACAGAAATCCCAGATAATTTATTTTTCTCATCGTAATTCCCCCTTTTCTTGAAATGTGGTAAATTTCGCTCTTTATGTGATAAATTTACCACATTCCTAAAGAACTGTCAAGACTGTTCGGTCTTTGCTTTTTCCATCAGCTCCTCTATGGATTTCAGCATCGGCGCAATCCGGCTGTCAGGACTGTTCGGTCTTTGCTTTTTCTATCAGCTCCTTCATAAACACTTCCTGCTCCCGGCTCATCGGCTGGTTGTTCTGTATCTCATAAAACTCCGCAAACAATTCCAGCTCAGATTTTTGTTCCATATGCTCTGCCAGCTCCACGGCCCGGTTCTGCCTGGTACGGCTGTTATCGTACACAAGCTGCATCAGGTTCGGATAAATTGTACGCAGCTTCTGCAGGCCGTCCGGAATATCTTCCTCGTCGGTCAGCGTCACCTGCACATAATCCTGCGTGTCGGTTCCCTCATAAAAAGGACGTGCCGTCACTTCCAGATAGGTGCCCCGGATTTTGCGCATATCATGCAGCGGCACAAGCGGCACGGTACGAAGCTTAATCCGGCCCTTTTCCTGAAATTCTGCGACCGTAACCGATTTTTCCTGTTCTGCTTCGGAAAACGAATATTTTAACGGTGTCCCGCAGTAGCGCACCGTGTCCCGCTTTACCTTCTGCGGCGTATGAATATGCCCCAACGCCACATAATCAAACGCGTCAAATACTTCCGCATCCACATTGTCCAGGCCGCCCACAGACACATCCTCCGAATCACACCGTCCCGCACCGGTTACAAACTGGTGAGCCACAAGAATATTGCGCTGCGTGCAGTCAATGTCCATCCGCCCGGCAGCTGTCTTTACCGCATCATGATAGCTTTCCGGCATATCCGTCCCGCCCTCGCGTTCCAGCACATGGCGCACGGCGGCAGGCTTTAGAAACGGCAGCAGGTAAACAAACAGCTCTCCATACGTGTCTTCCAGCCTGATTTTTACCGTATTCCCGTCATACACCGGAGATACATATACGCCCCTGCCGCTCATAAGCTGTGCGCCAAATGCAATCCGCTCCGGCGAATCGTGGTTGCCGCTGACCGCAAATACCTTTATCTGCCTGTCCGCAAGCCCGGTCAGGAAGGAATCAAACAGCCTGACGGCTTCCGCAGACGGCACGGGCTTGTCATAAATATCGCCCGCAATCAGCACGCCGTCCGCCTGTTCTTCCCCTGCAATCCGCAGTATCTGGTTCAGGATATATGCCTGGTCTTCCATCAGGGAAAATTCATTCAATCGTTTTCCAATATGCAAATCTGAAATATGGAGAAATTTCATAGCTGTCCTCTTTTCCGGCTGTCTGCACGCCATTCCTCTATCCTGCAGCTATGATGCTTTTTCTCATCATAGCTGATTCCAACCAGCAGAATACTGCCATATTTTTCTGCACGCTGCATATATCCGCGGTTTTTTATCTGATTTAATGCTTCTTCACAGGAACGGCCCTTTTTCAGTTCCAGTATAATCGCCGGACGGCCTGGTTTTACCGGCAGAAACAAATAATCACAAAAGCATTTCCCGCGAGCTTTCCACAATTTCCCGGATGCCGCCAAAGCTTTCCCGCTCTAATATCTCCTGATACTTTTCCATTAATTCGCGGTTGGGAATTTTCAGTTCTCCGTCATAATAGGATAAAAATCCATATACAGCCATTGCAGAAAGAATTTAATCCCTCGTATTTAACCGCTGCTCTGCCGCGCTATAGCCTTTGAGCCTGGCAGAAACCGGAATGCCGGCAACCAGCTTTACAATATCTTCCCGCACCTCATCCACGTTATGTTCGATACAGTCTGCAATTTCATTCATAGGCCCTGTTTCTGTCCAGTAATTCAGGCACCTGCCCCGCAGCCCGGGATAAGCTTCCAGCAGGTCTTCTTTCAGCCTGGCAATCACGCTTTTGAGGTATTGCTCATAGCTGCTGCAAAAATCCGGCATGCGGCTGCAGTCTATATAAATCACATGATACTGGTTCAGATGCTTTTCATAACTGTCAGACTGCGCAATTGCAAGGCTGTCAAACTGGCTGTGCGTATCATAGCCTTTTGTAAAACAGGCACCCAGCATGCCCGCATTGACTGTCTTGCCAAAACGCCGCGGCCTTGTCAGGCAGATATAGCGGTTTCCCGTGCGGATGTTTTTTGACACCTGCCTGATAAAAAGGCTTTTATCGACATAAAGCTCACTGTTCAGACAATGCTGAAATAACACGATAGGAATTTTTGTATCTAAATAATTCATCCGAAACACCTCCCAGCATCGGCGGATTTTCCATGCCCTGATTTCTTACCAGACAGTTTATCATAATATCCCGAAACAGTCCATAAGCCGGCATATAATCATCCAATCTGTTTACTGCGATATTCAGTATACAGATTAAAACTATCCATTATCCCCCATCTGAATCAGCTGGTCCTGCACCTTTGTCATCAGCGGATGGCTGACTACCGAAAGAATAACGCTTTGGGAATAAAAAAGACAATCCCGGACACAATTTTCTAAAAATATAATGCATAACTGATTTATATCTGATATAATTACATGAATAAAACCTGACAGAAGGAGGCAGCATTATGCCAGCAGTAAATGTAAATATTCAGCCAGAAATCATACACTGGGCTTTAAGCCAGACACCAGAAGAAAAGCTTGGCAATAAATTAATGAACAATATAACCAAATGGCTGGATGGCACGAAAACACCTGCCTTCAATCAAATCGAAGATTTTAGTAAAAAAGCAAATATTCCGCTGGGATATTTTTTTCTGCAGACTCCCCCGGCAGAGCAGATTCCGTTATTAAAATACCGTACTGTCAACAGCACCCAGCCAGGCCAAGCCGTAATTTAATCGATACTATCCATGAAATGGCAAATATTCAAGACTGGATGAAATCATACAGACAGGATTGCGGATTTGATAAGCTGTCAGCTGCCGGATGCCTGCAAGGAAATACGGATATACATTTTATCGCTGACAGAATGCGCCTGGATTTAGGCCTGGACGATACCTGGTATGAAACCTGCAAAAATGCAGGCGAAGCTTTCAGCCATATCAGAAAACAGCTGGAAACATGCGGTATTCTTGTTATGATAAGCGGTATTGCGGGCAAAAATACGCACCGCACTTTAGATGTGAATGAATTCAGGGCATTTGCAATGACAGATGATTGGGCTCCACTAATATTTATCAACACGGCAGATTCCAACGGTGCAAAATTATTTTCCATATTCCATGAAGCAGCTCATATCTGGCTGGGCAGTGATGATTTATTCAATGACAGAGAACACCGGATAACCGGCATGAATCATTCCGAAGCGGTTTGCAATGCTGCAGCCTCAGAATTAATGGTACCATGGAAAGAATTTTTAAACAAATGGGATGAATACGATATGGATATATTTGAAAAAATTACAGAACTGTCAAGGCATTTTCGCTGCGGAAAGATAGTTATTGCACGAAAAGCCCTTGACTGTAAAAAAATCGGGCCTGATATTTATCACCAGTCAGTACAGTCTGCAATAAATCATTATAATCAGATGAAAAAAAATAAGCGGGCCGATGGCGGTAATTTTTATAATACAGCTGCTTCCCGTTTAGACGGCTGCTTTATAAGGGCATTATGTGAAAGCATCCATATGGGGAGAACTTCTTATTCAGAAGCATACCGCCTGACTAATACCAGCAGCAAGACATTTTCAAAAGTGGCACAGCATCTGGGAGGTATCGAATGACAGAAACATTTTTAATTGATTCTAATTCTTTTATGACGCCATACAGACAGTATTATGCATTTGATCTGGTTCCATCTTATTGGAAAGAACTGTCCAAGTGCATAGAATCCTGCAGCTTAGTACTGCTGGATAAACACGCTCTAAAATAGGGCTGCCGCATTAAGAAAAACAACACAGGATATACTATATTTTGTATATGTTTTGCTTAATGCAGCAGCCCCATTTTTAATTGGTTCTGATTCTGCATGCTCCCCAGCATATTTTACAATGCATTCGCTGCATGATACCCGCTGCGGACAGCCGCTGCGATATCTGCCGTGCGCTCGCCGGAGCAGTCTCCGATATAAGTTACCGGCACGGTAATGCCGCTCACATCAAACTCATTTTTCTTAGAGCCGAGTGCATTGACAATCGTATCTGCATGAATCGTTATTTCTGTATGGTCTTTTGTATTTTCTGCATAAATTACATTATCACGGATTTCTTTTACCCTTGTATTGACATGCTGCTCCACGCCGTGCTTTTCAAAATCCTTCGTAATCAGCGGCATTACGGTAGCAGACTCCCCGGCTGCTATCTTATCCATCATTTCGATAATGACCGTCTTACAGCCCTGTGCTGCCAGATATTCTGCTGTTTCGGTTCCGACCAGGCCCCCGCCCAATACGGCACAGGTTCCGGTAACCCCTGCACCTTTTAAAACATCCCAGGATGATACGACATTGCTGTTTTCCACCGGCACTGGCAGCTCCATATTGTGCGCCCCGGCTGCCACAAGCACGGCGTCATACTGGTTCAATTCCCCAGCAGAAGGTTCTGTGTTCAGTTTCAGCTCGATATCCAGCGATGGCAGGATTTTTTCATAATAGGTCACGGCGCGCAGGATTTCGCTTTTTCTTGGCGGCACGGCTGCCAGATGAATCTGTCCGCCGATTTTATCATCCTTTTCAAATACCGTTACCTGATGCCCGCGCTTTGCAGCCACGCGTGCAGCCTCAAGCCCTGCAATGCCTGCCCCGGCAATGGCCACTTTCTTTACCGTTTCTGCCGGCCGAATGCATACCGTTGTTTCATCCCCATTTTCCGCATTCAGCACACAGGAAATATAACGGCGGTTTTGGATGGCATCCACACAGCCCTTGTTGCAGTTCAGGCATTCCCGGATGCACTCGCCCGCAGCTGTTTTCACTGCAATATCCGGGTCTGTCAGCAGGGAACGTCCATATCCAATCATATCCGCTTCCCCGTTTTCCAGAATCTGCTCGCCCGCTTCCACCGTAATTACCCTGCCGACCGTGGCAACCGGGATATTGACTGCATTTTTGATGCGCTTTGCAGCCGGAAGCGTCCAGTTATACGGCACATCCCCCATAGGCGGAATCGTATCGCCCATATTTCCGGTATGGTTTGCCTGTGCTGCCTGTATCATATCCACGCCCGCTTCTTCCAGCATCTTTGCAAATGCTACGGCCTCATCTTCCAAAAGCCCGCCTTTTCCGCGCAGCGAGCCGTCCTGATTCACCGTTATAATCGGGAGCTTGTATTCCACAGCCAGCGCCGGAGCTGCTTTTTTAATGGCCGCTACGACTTCCAGCGCATACCTTGCACGGTTTTCCAGGCTGCCGCCGTATTCGTCCGTCCGATGGTTTAACATTTCCGAACACATCGAGCCGAGCAGGCGGTCTCCGTGCACTTCGATGGCATCCACTCCGGCCTTCTGCGCCCTTGCCGCACACTGTGCAATGCTCTCACGAATCCGAGCAAGCTGCTCCGTCGTGGCTTCAGTTGCAAAATGCTGCATTTCGTAACGCAGCTTGGCATATGCATCCTTTGTCATTTTTTCTGCCTGCTGCGTCTGTTTTTCAAATTCTTCCTCATTTCCGGCTGCCTTCGCTTCTGCCGCCGCTTTTCTGGCTGCCCCGGCTCCCATAATCAGCCGCCCGACACCCGGCACATCATATTCCGGGTGGAAAATCTGCAGCGCCAGCCTGCTGTCATGTGCATGCAGCGCATCTGCCAGCCTGCGGAAGGCCGGAATCTGGCTGTCGTCGTAAAGCATCGGTGTCGGCGACGCCGTGCGCACCGGCGCAACATCCCCGATTACGATATAGGCGACGCCGCCCTTTGCAAGCCTCTCATAAAAACCAAGGCTGCGTTCTCCAATGGAACCGTCACGTTCTTCATACCCCGTCGTCAGCGGCGGAAACATAATCCTGTTTTTCAGTGTCATGCTGCCAGCCTGCAGCGGCTCTAATAGTTTTTTCCCCATAGTCTTTCCCTCTCTTTTTCCAGAGCTGTCGCACGAAATCTTATATCAATTTTCTTAATGCGGCAGCCCCTTGCTAAAACGTTTTCATAAATTCATATGCCGATGTAACCGCATCCTTCAGATTTCCGGTTTTCGCGCAGTCCCCAATTACATGCGCGCGTTCAGCGGCCACCGGTGCCGGAGCATAGCCCACGGCAAATATAAGCGTGTCAGCAGGCTCTTAGCCGCGCCGCCTTCTCCTGCCATCAGGTTATTGGTCATTTCGATAATGGCCACATCCCGGTTGACCGGAAAACGGTCGTCTGCAAGCGGAGCCAGATAATCTGCGGTTTCACAGCCCACGGAACCGCCGCCGAGTATTACCACCTTCCGGCCCGGAAATCCGTTTCCTGATAACACATCATCTGCCGTCATCGTCTGCTGAAAGCATTTGAATGCATCGATTTCTTTTGGCCTTGCACCGGAAGTGCAGATAATTTCATATCCGCCGAACTCACCGTCTGCCATTTCCGGTGTCACCTCGCAGCCTGTGCGGACATCCACCCCGGCATTGTACAGCCTGCGGCTCATAAACTTAATAACCCTGCACAGCTCCTGTTTTCCAATCGGCACCGCTGCCAGACGCAGCAGCCCGCCCAATTCTGCTGTCTTTTCACAGAGCACAACCTCATGCCCGCGCATCTTCGCCATATAGGCCGCTTCCATGCCAGCCGGGCCCCCGCCAATGACCAGCACTTTTTTCTTTTCTGTGCAGGCTCTATGGCATCCAACTGTACGGAAGGATTAACGGTACATGCAATCGGCTTTCCGAACATAATGCCTGTCAGGCAGCGCCCGCAGCCGATACACGGCCGGATATCATCGGTTTTTCCGGCAGCAGCTTTGTTTGCAAATTCGCTGTCGCAAAGATTCGGCCTGCCAATCATGCAGATATCCGTTTTCCCATTGGCAATCAGCTCAAAGCAATTATATATGCAAAACAGGTGAAATAATTATGATTTTTTGATATAATACTATCACAAATTGATGCTTTTATTTACAGGGGGAATTTTATGCAGATACAGGCCTTATACCGAATCAGCAGCTATCATTTAAATGCACAGTCCAGCCGCACCTTCCGTTCCGGCCAGAAATACCTGCTGCTGTTTGTAAACAGCGGCATATGCAGTTTTTTGGGCAATGCGAAGCTGCATTCCTGCTGTTCGCCGGACATTATCCTGTTAAAGCCCGGGCAGACGCTTGTTCCTGCCACAAAGAAATCCTGCTGCTCCCTGATGGCGGTCAGCATCCCGGAGTCCTCGCTGGCTGCATTGTCAGACAGCACCTGCGACCTTGTGCAGAAATTCCGCTTTGCCCCATACGGCACCTCGCTCATCCGCGCGGAAATCGCGTCATCCATGCTGATGCGCACCATGCTGGCCCGGCTGGATTCCCTGTCCGCAGAAACGCACGAGCTTGGAACACAGCTGTTTGAAAAAAGCCTGTTTACATCTTTTCTCATTATCTTTCTGCGTGCCTGTGTCCAGAATGACCAGATACACCAGCTGCACGAAAAAAAGATTCTGATTATCGACGATGTATTTGAATATATCAGCCAGCACCTGACCGAAGACCTCTCCCTCAGTACGCTGGAACAGGAATTTTTCGTTTCCGGCGTACATATTTCCAGGGAATTTAAAAAAAGCACGGGCATGACCCTGCATTCCTATATTACGAAGTCGCGCATTGACCTTGGCAAAAAATATCTCCTGCAGGGACTGCCGGTACGGGATGTGTGCCATCTGTGCGGATTTGGCAGCTACAATCATTTTTTCAGGGTATTTAAAACAGAATGCGGCATGACGCCTATGGCATATTACCGGAAGGAACGCAGTCCGGTATAAATATTTTTATAACACAAAAACAGGGCTTTCCAGCCCTGTTTCTGCAAGAAATCTTATGTTAAATAAATGATGAAGAAGTCTGGTTATTCATATTCATACAAAGGTATCGTAAAGGAGCATTTTCCTTTTTCTGCTTTATCCGCTGCAAAATAATCCCTGTAGGCCGCCGAAACGGTCCCGGCATATTTTTTGCCGTTATCTGTTACCTGTATCGTAACAAACTGGAAGCACTCATTCCTGCTGATACCCGCCTGTACCTGCTCCATCAGCTTGTCAAACGTCTCACGTCCGTTTTTTTCTGCCATCCAACGGCTTTCGCTGGTTTCATTTACCAGCTTAAATGTCATATTCGATTCCACATCATAGGCTGTACCGCCTGTAATCCTTGGACTGCTGCCGCCCTGAAACTGCACGCTTTCGTATGGAATGACAGTACGAATCCATCCTTTGTCCGGTGCGGCTGCAATTGCAGAACCGGAAATCACCTCGGACCGGAAAGAAAGTGTCATGGATGACTTCTTTGCCAGGTTTCCTTTGAAGGTCTTTTCTTTGTTTGCAGCCGTAATCATTTCGGAAAAAGGCATGATAACCCATCCTGCATATTCGCTGCCCTGGTCTTCGACGGTCACCAGAACCCATACGCCCCTGCCCCATTCCATGGTTTCTTCCAGATTATCCAGGCCCAGTGAATCTGTATTGTAAACATATCTGCCTGCACTATCTGTTTCAAATGCATACATATAAGCGCCGCGGTGTCCGCTCCACTGCAGATTTTTAATTACCGGGCTGACGCATCCGCTTACCACGATATCCTTTTTGTCAATAATCAGCGCGCCCCTTGTCGCTGTATCAGGACGTACCGACGCCCTGACGCTGACGGTTGGAAGCGTTCTTTTTACCGTGCTGTCACTGCCGGAACCGCTGCCCGGATAATACGTCCCCGGATTATATGTCCCTGACCCGGAACCCGTCGCCGGTGTCACGGAATACGGCCGGCCGGTATTTGGCACATTTTGCGTAGTGCCGTCTGCTTTTTCGACCGGAATCGGCTGCAGGGTATTATTTGTCAGGGTCAGCTTGATGGAACGCAGGGTTGCTTTTATTTTGCTTCCCTCAGCCCCTTTGCCGAATACAAAGCTTGCATCTACATCGGTAGTTACCTGTACCGGTACCGTTGCAATGACTTCCGTGCCTGCTGCATTTGCCGTCAGGATAACCGGCACGCTGACTGCTTCCCCGGAAATTTCAATTTTCATCGTTGCGCTGACGGCTACGCTGCTGACTGCCCCATGGACTTCGAGCTTAATATCCGCACCCTTTTCCATAAAGTCAATTTTCTCTGCACGCGCATCTTTGCCTACCACAATCCTCGCACTTGCAGCTGCTACCTGCAGATTATTTCCAATCGCTTCTTCCAGCCATGTATTTTCCCGGATAGCCAGGATTTTAATGGACTGGAACACCCCGTGGTTTTCGATTTCTGCATTCGGTGCATCCACCGTAAGTGCCACGCCGGAATAGCTTCCTGCCGGAATAACCAGTTTTACAGCATCTGCTGTCTTAATCGAAAGTGTTTTTAACGAAGCATTTGCCAGCGCTTCCTCAAGTTTGGCCTGGCTGGACACTTCCATCGATGCCTCGCCCGGTGTAACCGGCGGCTGTACCGGTACTTCCGGTTTTTCCTGCACTGCTGTTACAGGCACAACCCGGACGCGGCATTTCAGTTTTTTGACATTGTTCTTTTTGCGCTTATTTGTCTTCAGCTTGAGGGTTACTGTTGCGTTTCCTTCTTTTTTGCCCTTCAGCCGGATGGAAGCGGCTTTTTTGCCATAAGCGCCAGCCACGGACTTGTCCGAAACGGTTACCTTTTGAATCTTCCATCCTGCTTTGTTATTCGTCAGATACAGCTTATAATTGGACTGCCCTTCTTTGAGCGTTTTAAATGCTGTATTCAGCTTGACGTATTTTGGATTTTTTACAGACGCTGATACCGCTGTCACCTGCACCGCAGCCGGCATCGAAAACGCCATTGCAGCAGAAAGCAGAACCGCTGCTGCCTGTTTCATTTTTTTCAGTTTCATGTCTCCTCCTTCATAAAAAACGGTGAATCTTATTTCATTCCAGGGCCGTTGCATTAAGAAAAATGATACAAGATACCGTTCTTTTCAATCGTTTTTTAATCGTTCTTTGATACGATATCCTGAATATATTTTGCTTAGGGCAGCAGCCTCAAATCTTCTTCCCATACCCCCCCCCTTTCTTTTGTATAAGCTGCTCCTGTTAAATGCAGGAAATGCTCTCTGTTTCCATTTCCTGACAGGCACTACGCCCAGTATACCCCCCCCCGGTAATTTTTTGCAAGTATAAAATAGCGTATGTTTGACTGTATCATGAAAAAAACGCGGTACTGCGTGTATAAAAATAACGCATCCGATGGAAAAAACATTTCCTGTTCCTTCCATCCATGCGTCATCCTGAATGCCGTCCTTTTGAAGCCAGTCCAGATATCCATATCCGGCATTCTCATTATATATACAGCACATAATCGCGCATTTCCCTTTGAAATCCCGCGCCTGCAAGCGCCCCGGCTGCCCACTGCGGGTATTCTTTGACCACAATCCGGTTCAGTGCCGGGAAAATCCTTCCCGCCCTGTATTCTTTTACAAAAAGCTCCAGTATCTGCGCTGCCATATCCGGTTCAAAAATCCGCAGCACCTTCCCCTGCCGCTCCATCACGGCCACCGGAAGCCCGGCATAGCAGGCCGCTGCATTTCCAGGCACATTTAAAAAGCTGCGCCCTTCCTGATGCGCCAGTATTTTTCCCCAGCACTGCGCCGGATCTGCCGCATTGACCCAGCACAGCTCCTGCTGCGGGTTTTGCAGAAGGCGCACCACGGCCTGGTAATCACTCCCGCGGATAAACTGCGCACCGGACAGCCCTTCCACAAAATATCCCCTTCTGGCCTGCCCGGTATATTCCCAGATACGCAGCACGGACAGGGCATCCTGCCAGGAAAGCCCGCATGCTGCCACGGTTTCCCGGCATGCAATGAGGTTTCGGTTAAAACACCGTTCCAGCTTTTTTTCGGCTGTCAGGCACGTTTGCGCAAGCGGCCTTGCCACATCCCATCTTCCCGCACGCAGCGCCTTTGCCCGCATGCCTGCAAGCTGTCTGACCGACAGCTTCTTTGCCTTTTCGCGGTCGAGCCACTGGCGTACCGGCAGAAAGCTGTCTGCACAGACGAGTCCTTTTTCCATTAAGGACAGCAGTGTATCATACGCAGATTCCCCCAAAAACAGCCTGTTTAATGCCTGCAGAAAACTCGCGCCCCGTTTGAGCAGCGCTTCGCAAGCCTTCTGTTCTTTTTCATCCAGATTCTGCAGGCAGCTGTCCATATCCGCATCCCAGTCTATGTCTTCCTGAAATGCAAAATGCAGCCCGCCTTTTTCATCCATCTGCCAGAACATTTCCCCCTCTGCCAGAAACGCATCCAGCATGGACGCCCGGTAATTTTTCACACGGGCAGGAATCAGCACGCCTTCCCAGAAAGCCGCGGGCAGGACACTGCCGGCATACTGCCTTAACAGGCTTCTGAGGCATTCCTCCGCGGGCGCGCTGGATGCCATCTGCGCAAGCATCGCCGCTGCATACGCCTGCGGCGGACAGGTGCGTGCTTCTTCCCGCAGATTTTTCAGCGTGCGGTTTCTGGCACGGCGGTATAATACGGCATGGTAATATTTCCCGTCATGCAGGACAGCCTCACTGCGGGCGCACAGCTCCTTTAAAATTTCTTCAGCTTCCGCAGCCCGCCAGCCATACCGCGCCGCAGCCTGTCCGGCATCCGCCGCGCCCCGGTAACGCAGCATCCGCCTTACTATATGAAGCTGCCCGTCCCTGCACGATGCAGTGCTCCTGCCTTTTCCATCACAGCCTCCCAGCGCCGCCAGATATTCTGCTTCCTGCTCTGATGCAATCCAAAGCCCTGGTTCTAAGTACCGCACCCGCTCCTCACGCGCCAGCTCGTCCAGCCACTGTACCGGAATATCCAGCTCTCCGGCGGCAAGGTCGCCTTCGGCCATCAGCAGCGCATGCAGCTGGTTTTTATCTTGCGGCAGCTTCCGGCCACTGTCACGCTCCTGGATTTCCAAAAGCTCCCGGGCTCCCGGACGCAGCAGCTCCTGTTCCCGGGCCAGCGCTTCTTCGACTGCCGCATGGACGCCTCTTGGCGTCGGTGCATAATCATACATAACCGCAGCTTCCTGGCCCCATTGCAGCGGGAGTGACATCGGAGACGGCACCTCGCTGTAAAATTCCCGTACCTGGACAATGCCTGCACGGATATCTGACAGCAGTTCCCGCACACCTGCTGCGTCCCACAGCTGCTGCATGCATTCCCGCCTTGTTTCCCGGATAAGCGGATGCCCGGCTTCGCGTACTGCCTGTTCCAGCATCTGGGCGCTTTTAAGCCGCTGCATCCACAGCGGCTGGCGTCCGTTTTTCCGTACCCCCATCATCAGCGCACGGCCGCAGTTATAGCGGAACGCCATATTAAAAACCGGTGTTTCCGGCAGAAGGATTTCCAGCTGGCGGATGCAGGTGTCTGGGTCTGCATATTGCAGCACTCCTTCCGGCAGGTCGTCTGCCCCATACGCATACAGCAAAAACCCGTCTTCCTCGTCCACGCTGCCGACCTCCATCCCGGTACGCTTTCCAGCAAGATGCGCTAACAGCAGTGCAAGCGGGGCATTGATGCGCCTTCCAAAGACGGAGTGAAACATCAGCTGGCTGTTTCCCGATGCATCCCGGAAATGTTCTACCAGAATCGTTTTATCATCTGCCAGGCTTCCTGCTGCCTTTATCTGGCGTTCCAGATAGCCGGACGATAACAGGACTGCTGCCTCATCCATGCCATAGCTGCGCAGCAGCTGCGGAAGCGTCCCGTCTTCCTGTGCCTTTTGAAAGCCGCGGAGCATGCGGCCGAACGCTTCGCCGGTCCGTTTGTCCCGTCCCTTCATCTCGCCTTTCCAAAACGGCAGCCTTGCCCCTTCCATCGGAGCCTGCACTACCGTCACGGTGTCCCGGCTGATATTGACCACCCGCCATGCAAACGAGCCTAAAATAAAACGGTCTCCCCTGCGCGTCTCATATACAAATTCCTCATCTGCCTCGCCCAGCTTCACGCCTTCTTCGGTCTTTACGGCATACATGCCTTTATCGGGAATCGTCCCTCCTGCAGACACCGCAAGCATCCGGCTGTAGCCGTCTCCCTCGGCCCTTTCATGAATGCGGTCATACAGGATTCTCGGACGGGCCGGAATATCCTGCATATGCTCATAGTCCCCGGCCAGCATGCCGAGCACGGACTTTACATCTTCTTTCGTAACATTCCGAAACGGCCATGCCCTTGGCAGGACCTGCATTACTTCATCCAGCTCATAGCTGCGGAATGCCCCCATCGATACCAGATGCTGGGCCAGCACATCCAGACACCCTTCGGGCGGGCTGACATGCTCCACCCCGCCGTTTCTTGCCAGCTCGGCTGTCATCGCACAGGCTGTGCATTCTGCCGCAGTCCTTGGAAACAGGTACATGACACTGACGCGGCCCGGATTATGCCCCGCACGTCCCAGCCGCTGCATGGTCCCGGAAACCGTGCGCGGGCATCCGACCTGCAGCACCTGGTCAATTTCACCTACGTCAATGCCAAGCTCCATCGAAGACGTCGCACACAAAAGCCGCAGCGTTCCATCCCGCAGCGCCAGCTCTGTCTCCATGCGCTGTTCCTTTGACAGGCTCCCATGATGCACTCTTGCAAACCCTTCCCCGCCCACCAGGTTGACATAATAGGCCAGCTTTTCCGCATACCGCCGTCCTTCCACAAATGCGATGACACTGCGGCTGCCCTGGCAGCGGGCATAAACCAGCGCGCCCAGTTCTTCCCACACCGGGTCTTTTTTACGTCCCTTTTGTACCTGGGCAAACGGGCTTGTAATTTGAAGCCGCACTTTTTTGTGCATCGGCGGCGCCGCTATTTTTACCGGCTCCCG
>CAJTSV010000005.1:0-5760 GCA_910579075.1 uncultured Eubacterium sp. | reverse complement strand
CGTAGCCGAAAGGCCGATGCGCTGCAGGGGCCTTTTACACAGATAATCCAGCCGTGCCAGCGAAAGCATCAGATGTGCGCCCCGCTTAGTATCAATGATGGCGTGCAGCTCATCCAGAATAACCGCCCGTGCGGACGAGAGCATATTCTGCCCGGTTTTGCCTGTCAGCAGCAGATACAGCGATTCCGGCGTGGTAATCAGGATATGCGGCGGCTTTCGTATCATCTGCTGCCGTTCGCGCTGCGGCGTATCGCCTGTGCGGATTCCCGTCACAACATCTGCTGCGGCCCCGATTCCGTCCAGCGGCTTTTTCAGGTTTTCCCGGATATCCGCTGCAAGCGATTTCAGCGGTGATACATATACAAGCTGCAGTTCCCGTTTCAGCTCCCCGTTCTGGCAGCAGCGCTTCATCTGGTCTAAAAATACCAGAAACGCCGACAGCGTTTTCCCGGTTCCCGTCGGTGCCGATACAAGCACATGCTCTCCTGCCGAAATAAACGGCCAGGCTTCCTGCTGCACAGGCGTCGGCTCCCCGAGCGATTCCCGGAACCACCTGGCTGTTCCTTCTTCAAAAAGCGTCAATACATCTTCCATAACCCATCCCATCCTGTCAGGCCATACAGGCAGAGCTGTGCCGTGCATGGCTTCGTCTTTGTGAAATCATTATAACGTTTTTCTTTTACAATATCCACAATTTATACAAGGAATCTGGTTTTATTACACTTTTCCAGCTGTTTTGCCCTATGTTAAAATTTACCTGTGTAAAACGATAAGGAGGGATCGCATGAAGCTAAAACAATTCAAAAAATGGATGGCAGCAGCGCTGGCCGCATCCATGCTGTTAAGCCTGACAGGATGCTCCAAAAAGCCTGACCAGACAGGAGGACAGGACAACGGACAGACGGCCGACGGGCAGGGAGAGGAAAGCACCTCAAAATACCTTGAGACCGAAGAAAGTACCTTTGACAAGCCAATGGCAAACCAGCCAGAGACTCCATACTGGTTCCCGGAAGACCTGCTCGCATGGAGCCCGGACAATGACCCGGACTTTGTTTACAATAAGAGCAGCATCGCACTTGCAGCCAGGGCAGACAAGCAGTCCATGGCAGCAGCAAACAGCACGCAGAATAAGGATATGAAGGTAGCCGCGCTTTCCATTATGAATGGAAGCACCAGCGGCAATGCACCGCATGGAATCAACACGGCAGGCGCCAATGTATTTTCTTACTGGCAGTACATTGACCAGCTTGTATACTGGGGCGGTTCTTCCGGGGAAGGCATTATCGTCGCACCGAGTGCAGATGTCATCGACGCAGCACACAAAAACGGCGTTCCGGTGCTCGGCACCATCTTCTTCCCGCAGACAGCCCATGGCGGCAAAATTGAATGGCTGGACAAATTTCTGGAAAAAGATGCACAGGGAAATTTCCCAATTGCAGACAAGCTTATCGAAGCAGCAGAGGCATACGGCTTTGACGGCTGGTTTGTCAATCAGGAAACAGACACTGCCGTAGAAAGCTTTGATGGCGCAGCAGCCGGGGAAGAACCATCCGGTTCCGCAGAAGGCGGGCTTACAAAGCAGCACGCAGTCCTGATGCAGGAATTCATCCTGCAGTTCCAGGAAAAAGCCGGGGATAAGCTGGACATTATGTGGTATGACTCCATGACATCCGAAGGCAAAATGGACTGGCAGAATGCCCTTACCGATAAAAATACATATTATATGACAGATAAAAACGGCAATCCGGTGTCAGACAGCATGTTTTTGAACTTCTGGTGGACCACCGACAAGCTTGCGCCAAAGGAGCTGCTCAAGGCATCCAGGGCAAAAGCCGAAGAAATCAATATCAGCCCGTATGAGCTGTATGCCGGCATTGACGTACAGGCAGAAGGAATCATGACCCCGGTCAAATGGGAGCTGTTTACCGATGAAAGCGGCACGCCGTTTACGTCCCTCGGCCTTTACTGCCCAAGCTGGACATACTTTGCAGCCGATAATTTTGAAGACTTTGAGAAAAAAGAAAACAGCTTCTGGGTAAATGAAAACGGCAATCCGTTTGCCGGCACAGAAGCAGACGGCACAAGATGGAGAGGAATTTCCACCTATGCTGTTGAACAGACTGCCGTAACATCCCTGCCGTTTGTGACAAATTTCAGCCTCGGACACGGCTACAGCTATTTTATCAAAGGCGAAAAGGTCTCTGTCATGGACTGGAACAACCGCAGCATGCAGGATATTATGCCGACCTACCGCTGGGCCTTTGAGCACGGCGAAGGCAATCAGTTTTCTGCCAGCACAAACTATGCAGACGCTTACAACGGCGGCAATGCCATTAAGCTGCGCGGAGACATGAAAGCCAAAACGCCCAGCACCGTCCGGCTTTACAGCACCGAGCTTGCGTTTGAAGAAGGCATCTCGTTTACAACCACGGCAAAGGCTTCTTCTGAAACAGACCTGAACCTGATTTTAGGCTATTCCGACGGAACCACGGAAACCTTTGCCGCCGATAAAAAAATCGGGGCTGACTGGACAGAAGCTTCCTTTGATGTAAAAAATGCAGCCGGAAAAACCGTTACTTCTATTTCCTATGAGCTGCAGGCCGCAGAGGATGTTTCCGGTTATGAATTCAACTTCGGACAGATTGCCATTCTGCCGCAGGATGCTCCAAAAGCCCCGCAGGCTGTTACCGGTTTCCAGATTGACGACGCTGTATTCGACGAAGAAGAAGGCATCTATGCAGGCATCCGGTTCAGCTGGGACGAAAATACCACAGACAGCGGCTGCTATTATGAAATATACCGCGTAAATGAAGACGGGACACGTTCGTTCCTGGGCGCAACCCCGGCAGCAACCCATTATGTCAATGCATTGCAGCGGAATGAGGAAGCAGACAAAACCAACAAATCCACATTCGAAGCCGTTGCTGTAAGCCTGACCGGCGAACGCAGCGAAGCATCCGAAGCCGTTACCCTGGAATGGCCGAATAACAGCATTCCAAAAGCAGCATTCAAAGCTTCCCGGACACTGGCTGCCCCTGGTGAAACCATTACCTTCGAAAGCCTGTGCTCTGCAAATACAGAATCGCTTCTGTGGGAATTTGAAGGCGCTGATACCGAAACAAGCGAGGATGCTGCCCCGGCAGTCACCTATGCACAGGAAGGCACCTACAAGGTAAAACTGACTGCAAAAAATGAATCCGGGGAAACACCTGTCGAAGTCGAAGGCTGCATTACGATTTCTTCGAAAGCATCGGGCGACCTGGCGCTTCTTTCACAGGATATGGAAACAGAAGCTTCTTCCTATGTCAACGAAAACGAAGCTCCTGCCTTCGCCGTAGACGGCAAGACCGAAACCAAATGGTGTGCAACCGGCCAGCCGCCGCATGAAATCACCATAGACCTCGGCGAAGTCAGGACCGTCAGCGAAGTACAGATTGCACATGCAGAAGCCGGAAACGAAAGCCCGGACATGAATACGAAAGCTTACGCCATCAAGGTAAGTGAAGACGGAAACGAATTTACCCAGGCAGCAAGAGTCATTAACAACGCCGCCGGCAATACGTCCGATACCTTCCCGGCCGTTTCTGCAAGATATGTGAAGCTTATCGCAGAAAAACCGACACAGGGCTCTGATACGGCTGCTCGTATTTATGAAGTGCGTGTCTATGGATTAAATGAAGTGATAAAATAACCTGTTCCTGTCCGCTTACAGGAAAGCAGGCAGAGGGGCTGCTGCATGAAAAAATGTTTTGCTTCATGCGGCAGCCCCTTTTGTCCGAAAAACGCACATGGTACGCACCGGGCCGGAAGAATGCCTGTTATAGTTCTGCCAGCATAACCCTGCATCGTTTTTTATAGCATGCAATTCCATACTTCAGGATATTCTCCACCCCTTCGTCTTTAAGCTCATCTTCGTACCGGGTGTACGCAATCTGTTTCAATGCCCTCCTGCATGCGGCATCCAGATTTCCGTCATGTGCATACTTTACTTCTATAATAATTCCCATATCCCCGGTATCTGGTTCTGCAAGGATATCTGCATATCCATTACCGCTCCTCACAGACCTGGAAAATATAAAATTTCAGATAATACGACTCCTGCGCTGCCCACAGCACCGGGTGGTCTGGCGCCTGCGTGCGGAATTCCACCTGGCGCAGCCGTTTGTGCACATTCCGTGCCGCCTGCTGGATGGTCTGGGCAAACAGCTCCTGTGTCATAAAATGCGAACAGGAACAGGTTGCCAGATATCCCCCGTCCTTTACCAGCTTCATGGCGCGCAGGTTAATCTCGCGGTAGCCTTTCACTGCATTTTTGACCGAATTCCTGGATTTTGTAAACGCCGGCGGGTCTAAAATCACCACGTCAAATTTCTCCCCCTGCTGCTCTAATTCAGGCAGCAGCTCAAACACGTCCCTGCACACGAACTGCACGCGCCCGGAAAGCCCGTTCAGCTGCGCATTCTGTATTGCCTGTGCAATGCCTGTGTCCGAAGCGTCCACGCCCAGCACGCTCTCAGCGCCGGCTGCCGCGGCATTCAGCGCAAAAGAGCCCGTATGGGTAAAGCAGTCTAACACGCGCGCATCCCTACACAGCCTGCCAGCTGCCCTGCGGTTATATTTCTGGTCAAGGAAAAAGCCTGTCTTCTGCCCGTTTTGGACATCCACGATATATTTGATTCCATTTTCTTCTATCTGCACATTTGTATCAAATTCCGGCCCGATAAATCCCTTATACCGCTGCATGCCTTCCTGCTCGCGCACCTTCGCATCGCTTCTTTCATAAATGCCGCGTATGCGGATGCCATCCCCTGCCAGCACTTCGGTTACCGCTTCCAGAATCATCCCTTTCATCCGGTCAATGCCAAGCGCCAGCGATTCCACAACAAGCACGTCCGAAAATTTGTCAATGACAATTCCAGGCAGAAAATCCGCCTCTCCAAACACCAGGCGGCAGCTGTCTGTTTCCACCGTCCGTTTGCGGTACTCCCATGCATGCTTCACCCGCATGCGGATAAAATCCCGGTCAATTTCCTGTTTCGCATTTCTTGTCATCATGCGGATTCTGATTTTGGAATGTTCATTGATAAATCCCCGTCCCAGCAAAAATCCGTCGTAGTCATGGACCGTTACGATGTCCCCGTTTTCAAATTCCCCGGTAATGGAAGCTGTTTCATTGTCGTATACCCACATGCCGCCTGCCTTCAGCAGCCTTCCTTCTCCCTTTTTCAGCGTAACAACTGCACTCATACTGTTCCTTTCTTATATCTTTTTTTCTTTTATTTTTGTCTTTTATCTTTTTCAGCACTTTTGTTATCATAACATATCCTGGACATTTTTCAAATTTTTTTCATATGGAATGTTGCCGTTCAGATTGTGTTTGAAAAATCTTAGACCGATATCGGTCTAAAATTTTTAATGCCGCTTGATTTTTTATGCCGATAAAATCTTTCCAGACACTTTCATAGCCTTGTTTGAGTCAAAAAACATCGGTCTAATTTTTTGATAGTTAGTTATTACGATTTCCTTCCAAATTCGATATTATCTTTGTCACATTAAAAATTTTTCTATCGAAAGGAAGGAATGACATGAGTTTTAATGAAGAACAGTTTCGTCGGCTGGTTGACGAAACTGAAAAAACAATCATTGCGTTAGGGACAACCGCACAGGCTGTCCTTGACAGACATAGGCGTTTCACGGTTCAGCTGGCAGGCTTCCTTCGTGAAATGGACTGCGCATTTGACCTGCAGTTATGCCTCGACT
>CAJTSV010000004.1:62433-84410 GCA_910579075.1 uncultured Eubacterium sp. | reverse complement strand
CTTTGCAGTGAATGCCCCTGGGGCAGACCCTGCAAAGTCCTGTGTGAACAGTAACGAATAATGATTAAAAAATTGTTTCAAACACGTTTGTATATTGTAAGTCTATGTAAAGTGTGGTATAATCAAAAAAATTTGGCAAATGTGCGAAAAAAATTTTCTTTTAGATGAATATATAAGCTGAAAGAAAACTTTTTCCGACATGTCTGATAGGTTAACTTGGAAACGGGCCGGAAAGTCAAGAGGAGGAAAATGCAGAAATGGGAATAACAGTAGTAAAAAAGCAGGCACTAAGAGTAATTGATACGTTTGCAGCTCGCGAGCTGCACGAACTGCAAACGAAGCCTGCAATTGATACATTGATAGATTATGGTGTACGGGCAGAATGCAGCCTGAATTCTGTAGATAAGAGGCGGGAGAATGAAATTGAAACGTAATTTTGGATAAAAAAGGGGCTGTCGTATTAAGAAAAATGATATAAGATATAGTTTATTTAAATCGTTTTTATACTATATCTTGTATATGTTTTACTTAGTGCGACAGCCCCTTTTCTTTAGTCAAAATAACTATAGATGGAATACAAAGGAGTTTGTGATAAACATATGGAAGCGGATATAAGACTGATTCGGTTACTCAGAAAAGCGGTGGCAGAAAAACAGGATGAATCAGAAGTGTCAGACAGCAGACAGAGTTATTTTGCTACGGACTATTTTGATATTTTGCAGGCGGATGAAAAAACACTGCAAAACTCTTTTGCAGAAATCCTGGATATAAGAAGGGAAAATTTTTGCAGGCATGAAACAGCAGCCCAGAGCTATGCTTTGTATAGCAGTGCACGGATGCTTGAGGAATACGAATCCAATCAAAAAAGGGAGTATCGGAAAAATCCATTTCTGGAGCATGATGACCTGAAATATTTTAGCATTATTCATATATATCTGACACCTGAAATTATAGCAAGGATGGACTATCATACAGATGATATGTGGAATGATACAGAAGGGATTATCATGAAGCCATTTGCAGATGATATCTATCAGGTGCTGGATATGTTTCAGGCAGACCATCCGGGTGAAATGTTTGCAGCCCGTTTGTATGTCATGCTTTCAGCAGGAGATTTTGCAGTTGCTGTGAGGAGCCGGAAACCGGAAATATCATATTATATATCAACTTATTTTAGAAAGCGGAAAGCTGGAAAAAAAGGCGCAGAAAAGCAGTCAGCTGGATATGTTTTGTATAAAACCTATACCCTGCTGACAATTGAAAATCAGGTTGTATACAGTGAAGGGGACAGAAAAGGGAGTGAGAATCATTTTATTTTAAGGGGATGTTATTCAAACAAATTCTGGAAGGAGCAGGAACAGGCAGAGCAGTTCAGGCAAAGCATTCATGCAGACAGCCTGGCATTTTATCCTATGAGCGGACGGTATGATTTTACGGCCAGCCTGACAGAAAAGGAATTTTTTGCATTGATGCCGCAGATTGCAGGAAACGGAAAAACCGGGAAGGAGGGCGGGGAGAATGATGCGAAACGTTCGGAAATGGTCTGTTATATTTCATATCTGATGGAAAAGCAGTATTTATCCTATGTTAATGAGCGGTATCTGGTGGGGGAGCAGGACAGGCAGCTAAACTGGGAACAGGAATCGGTCAGTCCGTTTGTCGTTTTGGATAAAAAGGGCATGCGAATGCGTGATTTGTATGAACGCAATGAAGAAAAAATTAACAGATTGTTAGTATTGCATCGGGAAGCAGAAATCCGGATACAGAACATCGGCGGGTACCGCAAACAGCTGCGCCAGTCATTATTTTTTTTGAAAAGGCAGATTCTGCTATGCAGGAGCATTAACGAACTATCGGATGCCAGGATATATGCGAGGGTGCTTGCAGAGCAGCTGAAAGCTGTTTTAAAGTCAGCTGCAGCCTATGCCGCCATGGAAGAAATAAAACGGGGAAATTCTGAAATGCTGGACTGTCTGGAGAAGTATCTTCAGAAATCTGTATGGACACTGGACAGCTATGCGCAATATGTCCGGAATAATAATCTTCAGTCACTTCAGGCTCCGAACTATAACATCGAAACAGCAATGGGAATGGAGAAAGTGCTGATTGGATATAGTGAGCTGTTGTGGAAATTTATGGATTATTATCAAAAGGAAGTATTGATGCCGCCTGGAAAGAGTTATCTTCCAATTATGGTGCCGGATTTACATAACAGGGAGGTGAGTGTTGAAGTTTTATTTCCTGAGAAAAAGGATTTGTATCAGAAAGACAGGCATAAGGGCAGCCGTGGAGAAAAAGAAACATATGTTATGGTGGTGGGAAGCCCATCTATGGAAGAAATCAGCGAAATATCTGTCATGATAGCATCTCTTTTTCATGAAGCTGCACATCAGTTCCGGTATGAATCGAGGGAAATAAGAAATAATGCTGTGCTGGAATCTATTGTGAGAGAAGTTATGGAGCACATTTCCAAAGGAATGACAGAAGCGGTCAATATAGAAATCGGCGTATCGTCGGATGCTTCCGGGAGTTTTCGCAGGGGGATGACGGCAGCCCTGACAAATGCATTTTTGAAAAGCAAATATCGTGATGCAGCGAAAATAAAGGATGCTTCCCTGGAAGAATTTATAGATATGCTGAATGAAGACATAAATGGATTGTTTACAGACTTGCTGCATGAATCAAAACTGGAATTGAGAATCAGGGAATTTATTTCAGAAGTACATAATGGGATTGTTTTTGAAGGAGAATATTTCGAACGGGAGCTGGGCTGCCTGCAGCATCTGATAGAGGAATCTGACGGGAAAGATTCTAATGAAATTATATCATCGGCATTCCGGCTGGCATGGCTGTGTGCATACCGCAGCCTGAGCCAGGAAGAACGAAAGCCCAAAGTAAAGGAAACGTGGGAAAGCAGCGGGGATGCTGTAATCTGGAAGACAGAGTGGCAGAAGAATTTTGGCGGGATTCAAAATCAGAATATAAAACGGATATGGAAGGCGTTTTATTATTTTGAATTATGGATTTGCGATGACTGCATGGACTGGATGCAGGATAATTGGAGTAACGGTGTACATCGGAAAGAGACAGGTGTTTTTAAGAAAGTGCTGTACCAAAGCCTGAGAGAACACTGGTATAAGGAAATGCATATAAGCGGCGGAATTCACTGCCTGGATGATACAGAGGGTACAGGTTATCAAGAGGAAGAATACCTTATGGCTCCAGAATACCATTACTGGACACTGGCAGGCAGGTATCTGGGACTGGATTATGAGATGGAAAATGGAAAGAAATTTTATAATGCAGTTAAAAAGTTAATGAAGCAGAGCATAAGATCGTATAATCCATCCTTTATAAGATGGTACCGGGAAGAAACAGCGGATTTGCTTATGTGTAATGTAATACCGATGGAACCGGCTGGCTATATGAACCTTGTGGCAGTGCAGATTATTCAAAACAAGCATCATGTGGAAATGGATGTGAAAAGAATTTTCTGTATCTTATATGTGCATTGGTGCTATATAGAAGGCAGGAAAGAAGAATCATGGGAACGATATAAGAAACTTTGCTGTGGAATATTTCAAAATGCAAGGGAAAGATTTCTGTCGGCATTGAAGCTGCTGGAAGACCGTACAGGCTGTCATATCATGGAGCTCGTACAAAGTGAAGCAGCGGCATATTTGGAACAAAAGCAGCTGGCCTGGGAAAACAATAAAGCTGAAACGATACAAAAATGCAGGGACCGAATTATATTTGAAAAGGATTATATTGCGCATTTTATGGATATTTTGCGAATTGAAATAGAAAGCACACATTTAAATTCTGCTATAGGAGAGGCTGAAAATGTGATTCGTATTTATGATATTCTGATACCCTTGGTTTGCAATGGCGTAATTTACTGGATGGAATGGAATGACAATGAAAAGGTGCTTCGTGACCTGGCATATGGGGATAAGGTTTTGCGCGGACTGCGTGAAAAAATGACAGTTTCCAGTGATAAATCGATATCCATGCTGGCCCGGACTGGCGGGTGCATTGCAGGGGCAATCAGCCAGTCCTATTCGCAAAAAGGAGATGGGAACAAAAAAGAATTAAACCGGATGGGAATCGAGCTGCTGCTTCGCATGTATTATAACAATAAAATCAGAAAAGCACAGGACAGGGGGGAGAGCGGTGAGAATTGATACAAGAATTGCAAAAAATTTAGGCGGCTATTTTCAATGTGTTGATGAGATTGCCCTCCGTTTAAAAAAAGATGACAGGCATCCGCCGGTTTTATGGTTCCGCGGAGCCGGGGAGATGAATCATTCCCTGATTCCATCCCTGTTTCGTGCCAATACGCGTGCGAAAAGAAGTGTGCCTGGAAGAAAAAAAGATTATTCCCAGCTTCATTATGCAGAGGATATCCGTACACAGCATTATATTGCAAAGAATTATCATTTTTTTCAGAATGAGCCGTCATCCCGGGTAGAATGGCTGGAAGTGATGCAGCATCATGGGGTCAAAACAAGAGTTCTGGACTGGTCTGAGTCCAGTACACATTCCCTGCTGTTTGCAGTAGAGCCTTTTTTGGATGAAGGCAAAGCCAGAGCCCGGACAGCAGGACTATCTGTACCGTGTGTCTGGGTATTAGAGCCTGCGGCCCTGAATAAACAAATATTTCAGAATATAAGAGACAGCAGTACGTCTCCTGTGGCTTCAGATAACGAAAAAATCCTGGGCCTGTTTGATATTTTTCAGTATGATTCTTTGGAAAAGCAGACCGTGCTGCGAAACATTCAGGATGTTTCAGATTTTTCATCCTATGCAGAAACAGAAGAAACAGCGCATATAGATTATATTTTAAATCTGAGTGAAATCAATGACGAGATACGGAGGGATGGAATGCGTATCAGGCAGCTGCTTTTGGATGGGGATATTATGAATCCGTATTATTATATCCTAAGCAGAATCTATTCAGATGGACATATGTTAGAGAACCGGGTCCTGCCGCCACTCGCGGTTGTGCAGCCGTACCATTCTGAACGGATAAAAGCACAGCATGGGGTTTTTACGGTATTTCCATTCTATGAAGAAAAATCCTGGGACCATATGTACCGGAAAATGGGAATCAATCCGGATGCAATGGAAAATAATGCGATGGCCAGTCAGGTGCTGCATCAGATTATTATTGAGAATCCGCAGAAAATGGCATTCGAGCTGATGCAGAATGGCATGAATGACAGCTGGCTTTATCCTGAAATGCCAGTGGTTTCCAATGAAATTGAAAATCATGCAGTTTATTGCTGACACAGAAAGGGAACCGCATAAAAAACATCAGTGAGGAATTTAAAAGCATGGGAAAAATACTGATTCTGGAAGATGAAGACAGCGTAAACAGGGGCATTTCTTTTTCACTGGAAAAAGCAGGGCATGCGGTGTGCTCCTGTGAAAGCATCCGGGAAGCGAAGGCGCAGGTGCTTTCGTTCCAGCCGGAAATTATGATCTGCGACATTAACCTGCAAGACGGCAGCGGGCTGGATTTTATTGCATGGTTTAAAAAGCTGCGGGATGCATATATTATCTGCCTGACGGCGTTAAACCAGGAAATGGACCAGGTGCTGGGCTATGAAGCAGGGGCGGATGATTATATCACAAAACCGTTCAGCCTGTCGGTGCTTCTGCTGAAAATCGAAGCATATTTTAAGCGTACTGCAAAAGACGGGAGTGCAGGCATCGTTTCTTCCGGGATGCTCTGCGTCAATCCGAAGGAAATGAAATTAAAAGTCCGGGAAACAGAAGTGTCTTTGACGAAAAATGAATGGAAGCTGCTTTGCCTGTTTTTGGAGCATCCGAAGCAGATACTGTCAAAAAGGCAGATACTGGAGCATGTCTTTGATGCAGAAGGCGGGTTTGTGGATGAAAATACGCTTGCCGTTAATATCCGGCGGCTGCGCGAAAAGATTGAGGAGCAGCCGGCAAAGCCCGTGTACATTAAAAATATACGCGGGCTTGGATATGTGTGGGATATGGATGTGCGGTAAAGCAGAATGGCTGCAAAAGAAGCCGCCTGTACCGGTCAGCCATTCGCTAATTGTTTGTACAGCATGGAATAATCCTGCTGCGGATTCTTCTTTTCGGCAATCTGGATAAGCTTGAGCCCGAGCGTGCGGTACATCTGCCGGTCTTCACGTTCCAGGCAGCTTAAGTGCTTTTGGACAGTCTGGATATCGTTGCGCTCAATCGGCCCGGTGAGTGCCTGGGAGCAGCCGTTTAACAGGACATTGTCGATATTTTGCAAAACCAGCTCCCTTGTAGCCTTGACAGCGGATTCCCTGGAAAAGCCGCATTCTTCCAGAAGCCGGTACCCGGTATCTAATACGGCAATGACCTGGTTGCTCAGGATGCTTGCTGCTGCGTGGTATTTTGGCTTGCAGCTTCCTTTGATGCGGCTGACGGTATTGCCAAGGCTGGTGAACAGGTTTGAAACAGCCTGAACGGCGGTTTCCTGTCCTTCAATTGTAAAAAAGGAATGCTTCAGCTGTTCATGCGACGAAAAACGGCTGCTGAATGGCAGCATCGGATGAAACGAGCAGCCGCAGGCACCGGTCTGTTCAATTCCCGTAAAGGCATCGGAAGGCAGTGCCCCGCTGCAATGGCAGATGATTCTGCCTGTAAGCGGCAGCGTGCGGATTTCGTTCCAGGTGCTTTCGATAATGCCGTCCGGTGTTGTGAGAAAAAGCAGCGTGCTTTGCAGGACAAGGTCTTTTAACTGTGCAAAATGGCTCGAGCCTGTAAAAGCAGCAGCGCTTTGCGCGGCATCTTGTGAAATATCATAATAGCCGGAAAGCTCTTTTCCGGAGTCTTTTAAATATTTTCCAATCGAACAGCCGACACGTCCGGCTCCGATAAATCCTATTTTCATACAGTCCTCCTTTTGCCTGCCGCAGGGACGAACCTGCAAAAATGCCGGCAGGTTTCAGGCGGGCGGTTTGTTTTGTCCGTTCGTGCAGAAAAGCTTAACCAAGGGAAAGCATCGTATCAATACAATGGCGGGCTTTTTGCATGGTATCTTCTGGCAGGATGATTTCTTCCCCGCCGGTTCCGCATACACAGTGATAAACGTCCATCAGCGTGGTCAGTTTCATATTGCTGCACACGCAGTCTTTGGATAAAGCATAAAACTGCTTGTCCGGGCAGGCGAACTGCAGGTGCTGGACGATGCTGTTTTCGGTTCCGATAATAAATTCTTTTGCCGTGCTGTTTTTCGCATAATCCATAATGCCGGTCGTGCTGCCGGCATAGTCAGCCATCCGGGACACCTCTGGCAGGCATTCCGGGTGGACAAGCAGCTTTGCAGCCGGATGAAGCCTGCGGGCCTGTACTGCTTCTTCTGCGGAAATGCCGGCGTGAGCCGGACAGCCGCCCTGGACAAGCTGGATATTTTTTTCCGGTATCTGGGCTGCAATCCATGCACCCAGATTGCAGTCCGGGATAAACAGGATATCTGGATTTTCCAGGTTTCTTATAATCTGTAATGCGGATGACGAGGTTACGCATACATCACAGACTGTTTTTAACTCGGATGTCGTGTTAATGTAAGCAGCAGTGGTATAGCCAGGGTACTGCTTCTTTAGGTCACGCAGCTGACTGGCGGTTATCTGTTCTGCCATCGGGCAGCCTGCCATTGGGTGGGAAAGCAGGACTTTTTTCTGAGGGGAAAGAATCTTGACGGTTTCGGCCATAAAACGGACGCCGCAGAGCAGAATTGTCTGCTGGCCGGCTTTTGCAGCTTCCAGGCTCAGGCCGTAGGAATCCCCGATATAGTCTGCAACTTCCCAGATATCCTGGCTCTGGTATGCGTGGGCAAGGATGCAGATGTCCTGTTCTTTTTTCAGCCGGAGTATTTCGTCCTGAAGGGTTCTTGTCGTGTACATATTCCTGCCTTTCTGTATGAAAAGTGAAGTCCGCAGAACATATCCGGATGCAAGCCAGACACAGCATTGCAGCATGCAGATGCCAGTGGGATTATCTTCCGGCGGACAGGTACGCAGTAAATGACAGCTGTTTGAAACTGAGTTGATTATATATAAACGGGACTGTTCTGTCAAATGTTTTCTTGCAGGCGCGTTATCGAAACGTAACAATTCAGGTATCTGCACTGTTCCGGGAAAAAATCCATTGAAAATCGCTTCGCGATGGAATGAAACAAATCATAGGCAGAAAAATTATATTGTCATCTGTCTTGTCATATGACAGATAATGTGTTACAATCATTCAAATTTGAAAAAAGAGAGAATGATTATGAAAACAGATGTACTGATTATCGGAAGCGGATGCAGCGGTTTATACTGTGCCCTGCACCTTCCGGAAACCATGCAGGCAGCCGTGATTACCAAATCAGACCTGGAAAGCAGCGATTCGTTTCTGGCACAGGGCGGAATCTGCATGCTGCGGGATGAAGCGGACTATCAGAGTTATTTTGAAGATACGCTGCGTGCCGGACATTACGAAAATGACAGGAAATCGGTGGAAATCATGATACGTGCTTCCAGGCAGGTGATTGAAGACCTGGTCAGCTGCGGCGTGCGGTTTCAGCGGGGAGAAGACGGAAGCTTTGCGTTTACGAGGGAAGGGGCGCATTCCAGAAACCGGATATTGTATTATAAAGACATTACCGGAAAGGAAATTACGCAGAAGCTGCTGGACATGGCCAGAAAGAGGCCGAATATCCGGCTTTTGGAGCATACACAGCTGCTGGATATTGCCTGCCGGGATAACGTCTGCCAGGGGGCAGTCCTTCGCATGGCGGATGGAAGCAGCGTGCTGGCCCGCGCGGATTTTACTGTGCTTGCAACAGGCGGAATCGGCGGGCTGTATGCGCATTCAACCAATTACAGGCATCTGACCGGGGATGCCATCGCGGTTGCGTTAAAACACCGGATTGCGCTGAAAAATGCTGATTATGTCCAGATACACCCGACTGCTTTTTATGAATCCGGGACACAGCGGCGCAGCTTTCTGATTTCCGAGTCCGTGCGCGGGGAAGGTGCAAGGCTGTATGATAAAAACGGGATGCGGTTTGTCGATGAGCTGCTGCCGCGCGACCAGCTGACACAAGCCATTCTGGCGCAGATGAGAAAAGACGGGACACTGTTTGTCTGGGAAGATTTGCGGACGATTCCGAAGGAAGAATTAGACGCTCATTTTCCAAACATTGTTGCATATTGTGCCAGCATGGGATATGATGTAACCAGAGAATGCATTCCGGTCGTGCCGGCGCAGCATTATTATATGGGCGGCATCCAGACAGATTACAGCAGCCGCACTTCCATGGCCGGGCTGTATGCGGTCGGGGAAACTGCCTGCAACGGCGTGCACGGAAGAAACCGCCTGGCAAGCAATTCCCTTCTGGAAAGCCTTGTGTTTGCGAAAAGGGCGGCAGAGGATATCGCATCCGGCGGGAACCTGCCGCAGCTAGGGATAGTTCCATTGGCGGAGCTGGATGCCGGCTGTGATTATGAAGCGGCTTTGCAGGAGTACCGTGCTGCGGCTGTGCAGAAAATCTGCGGGAAGGAGCAAGGGGCGTGTTCTGCGTGAATGCAGCTGCGAACAGATACATAATTGAAAAAGCAGTACAGAAACAGAAAATGTGACAGGAAATGGATTGCAGGAAAGCATGAAGCATGGCGGAATGTGTACTGCATGAAACAATGTGGCAGTTTGTTACATAAGAATGATGAGCTGCGCAAATTATAGAAAGGAAAAGAACATGATGTTTGACCCGGTTACGATGAAGTTAAATGCAGACCCGCTGATTTTAAGTGCCCTGCAGGAGGATATTACGAGCGGGGATGTGTCTGCGAACAGCGTGATGCCGCAGGGCAGGCTGGGAGAAGCTGACCTTATCTGCAGGCAGGAAGGCATTATCTGCGGGCTGCAGGTTTTTGAGCGGGTATTTACGCTTCTGGAAGAAACGGCGGCAGCAGAATTTTCTGTCTCGGATGGAGATGCTGTCGGGGAAGGACAGCTGATTGGAAAAGTACGCGGGGATATCCGCACGCTTCTGTGCGGAGAGCGGACAGCACTGAATTACCTGCAGCGCATGAGCGGAATTGCGACGTATACGCGTTCAGTGGCAGCGCTTTTAGACGGTACGAAAATCAGGCTTTTAGATACGAGGAAAACGTCGCCGAATAACCGGATTTTTGAAAAATATGCAGTCCGTACAGGCGGGGGCAGGAATCACAGGTATAATTTATCAGACGGGGTTCTGCTGAAAGATAACCATATCGGTGCAGCGGGCGGCGTAAAAGAAGCTGTGCGGATGGCAAAGGAATACGCTCCGTTTGTGCGCAAAATTGAAGTCGAAGTGGAAACGCTTGCTATGGTTCGGGAAGCGGTTGAGGCAGGGGCCGATATTATTATGCTCGACAATATGACGCATGAACAGATGAAAGAAGCGGCTGATTTTATTGCAGGACGGGCCGAAATCGAAATTTCAGGAAATGTCACCAAAGAAAATATCGCCAGGCTGACAGATTTGGGCGTGGATTATATTTCCAGCGGGGCACTGACGCATTCGGCACCGATTCTGGATTTGTCTATGAAAAACCTTCATGCGCTGTGACATCAGGCTGGAGGAATACCGTTTGAGACGGGAAAGAAAAGGGAGCATGACTGCCCGGGGCTGGAAAGAAAGGAGAACGTGACAGATGACAGGGGAACAGCGCAGGAAACAGCTGCTGGAATTATTAGCAGGCAGCGAACGCCCGGTTTCGGGCACGGCGCTTGCGAAGCGCCTGGGTGTCAGCAGGCAGGTGATTGTGCAGGATATCGCGCTGCTGCGGGCCAATGGCACGGAGATATTTTCAGCCAGCCGCGGCTATCTGCTTGTGCAGGACAAGCCGGATGCCAGCCGGA
This sequence comes from uncultured Eubacterium sp., assembly GCA_910579075.1. Taxonomy (GTDB): domain Bacteria; phylum Bacillota; class Clostridia; order Lachnospirales; family Lachnospiraceae; genus Eubacterium_J. The sequence continues at coordinate 73,508 of CAJTSV010000004.1, read as the reverse complement.
TTCTGAAAGTATTTCATTCCGATGCACAGACTGAGGAAGAACTGAACCTGATTGTAGATATGGGCGGACGGGTACGGGATGTGTTTATTTACCATAAAGTGTACGGGGTGGTCCGTGCGGATATGAATATCCGTTCGCGCAGGGATGTCAGCCGTTTTCTGGAAACCATCGTATCCGGCAAATCCAGCCTGCTGAAAAATGTTACGGCCGGGTATCATTACCATACGGTGCTTGCGGAAGACGAGCCGACGCTGGATATGATTCAGGAGCAGCTTTGGAAAAAAGGGATGCTGGCAAGGCTGCAGGATTATGAACCGGTAGATTTCTGGAACAAATCTGCACAGGAGTAATATTATATATAGAAAAATAGAAGACAGAAGGATGCGTCTGTATGAGTTTTTCAGCGCGCATGTCAGAGTCCCTGGAACAGGCATTGACGCTTCCGCTATATCCTGATTCGAAATATATCCTGTTCAGTGACTGCCACCGAGGGGACGGAAGGGCAGATGATAATTTTCTGAAAAATGAGCTGGTTTATCTTGCAGCACTAAGCTATTACGAAAAGGCCGGGTTTACTTATCTGGAACTTGGAGATGGCGACGAGCTGTGGGAAAACCGCTCTATCCGGACAATCCGGGAAATGCATCCCCACAGCTTTGAAATGCTGGAAAAATTTAACCGTAAAAAACGGCTGTATATGGTATACGGAAACCATGATATGGTGAAAAAAGACTGGAAACAGCAGCGGCTATGGCCGGGAGCGGTCTTTTGTCCGGGAATTATCCTGAAGGATTCCCTTGGAAAGAAAAATCTGTTTTTAACCCACGGCCATCAGGCGGGAATTATGAACAGCACCTTCTGGAAGGTGAACCGCTTTCTGGTACGTTATCTGTGGAAAAACCTGGAGCTGGCCGGGGTACCTGACCCAACGAGTGCGGCAAAAAATCATAAACGCAAGGAAATGACCGAAAAGCGGCTGGAAACGTGGGCGGCGGAGCATCATATGATACTGATAGCAGGACATACACACCGGCCGATGACCGGTTCAGCCGAATCGCCGTATTTTAACACCGGAAGCTGCGTGCATCCGGCAGGCATTACCGGGATCGAAATCGAAAACAGAAGGCTGGCGCTCGTAAAGTGGGCGTTTGGAACGGATGATGGACAGATGGTCTGCGTGAAGCGGGAAGTGCTGGGGGAGCAGGTGCGGTTGGATGATATGGCGTAATGGATTTTTATCAGAGCGTGATTGAAAATTCCGTGCAGCTATACAATTTACCGAAAAACAGGAATTTCCCAGAAAACGATTGCTTTTTTGTTACAAATTGGGCTTTTTGCATTTCTGGTGTTTATATATTAAGGAAAAAAGGCTGCGGCATTCTGAATTGCAGATACAGCATACGGAGATTTTTATATCTGGAAATACCGTATGCTGTATCTGAGTGTTTGAATGCGGCAGCTTTTTTCAGCCTGTCCTGTCTTTGGCCTGGTTTATGACATTCCGTTTACTGTTTTGTACTTATACAGCATTTCTGCATGATTCTGTTCTTCAATCTGGATATCTGCCAGCAGCTTGCGCAGCTGGGGTTCAGAAAATTTGAAAACATTGGAATTGTATTCGGAAGAAACCATTTTTTCTGTACCAATGCAGTCGGTTGCCAGGAAGCAGTCGTTTTTCTTGTCTTCGTTCTCTGTCAGGGCGCTGTAGGTTGCCTGTGGATTATAATTCCTGCCGCTGCTGTCATTGCAGTTGCAGGATGGCACGCTGCCGGAAAGCACTTTGCCGAGTGACTGGTAATGCTCCTGTTCTTCTTTTTCCAGGTTCTGGAACAGGTTCTGCAATACCGTGTCTTTTGCCTGGCTGCCGTACCTTCTGTATTTTTCGATGCAGCTCTGCTCCTGGGTCTGCAGGTCTTTGATGGCGGTCGTTTCTTTTTCTGTTAAAATCATGTTTCGTACCTCTTTCTTGAAAGATATTGTTAATACAGGAACTATTATGCGGAAATGGCACGGGTTTTATGCAGTGAATATGAAAATATATCAGAGTGTGTCTGAAAAATGCGTTTCGATAGATGTACCCTAAGGGGCATGCTATGCTTCAAAGTTTGCGGGAAGGATTTTTCTGACATGCTCTGGGAACCGGAATAGTTACTGGTCACGAAGTGAACAGTAACCCGGAATATGGCCTGGAATTCAACCACAAGTTAAATGACAGGAGCCGGAATATGTGGTAAAATCGGTAATAACCGTAACATAAAGAGGTGATTTGGTGCTATTTCTGGTTGATTATGAGAATGTCAGCAAAGCAGGCATGAAGGGCAGCAGTTTTCTGGATGAACGGGACCAGATTGTCATTTTTTACAGTGAAGCCCGAAAGAATGCAGAACGCAGGATTCTGGAAGACATTACTTCATCGGGATGCGTGTTTGAGGTATGCAAGCTGTGCAGAACAGGGAAAAATGCCCTGGATTTTTATATAGCGTCCCGGCTGGGAGAGATGATAGGAAACGGCTATGAGGGAATCTCTGTGATTGTCAGCAGTGACAATGGATTTCTGGCAGTATGCGATTATTGGATGAAAAAGGCGCTGCGGAAACGGAAGGTATTTCTGGCTCCGACGATTGAGGATGGAATTGTCTGCGGCAGTGAGAACGATGCGCGCACAAAAGAATTAAAACGCTTGCGAGAAAACCTTTCGATTGGAAGTTATTATTCCGCTTATGAAGAAAGAATGCGCATCAAGGGAATTCTGAACAGGCTGTTTGAGGGAACGGCTTTTGCTGCCATGACAGCGGATATCCAGAATCTGATAGAAGACCGGAAAAAGCCGCCGAAGGTGATTTATTTAAACTCCCTGAAAATGTTTGGAAGAAAAAACGGGCTGGAAATTTACCACAGGATAAGAACGTGTGAGGAACTGCGGGCTTAAAAAGGATTGAAAAGGATTCAGAAAAACCGGGCTGGAAGGATGAAGCATGGCAGGGATAAGGATATGTGGAAAACGGAAGGATTCAGAAAAAACCGGGCTGGAAGGATGAAGCATGACAGGGATAAGGGCATACGCAGAATGGCGGGGCTTGCATATCATATGGAGGGATAAAACATGGCAGAGAAAATGCTCGTTACACAGGCGCTTGATGAACGGGATTTCATTGTGAAAAAAATTTCGGATAAGCTGTGCAGGGCAAGGTTTATTGACACTGCAAAAAATAATGAAGAACGGGTTTATGAAGCCCGGATTACAAAAGAGCAGTTTTCTGCAAAAGCAAAAGCGGCGTATCAGCAGATTATGGATTTAATCAGCCGTTTTGAAAAAATAGATGCCGGAATTATAAATTCCAACGCAAATACGTTTATTGAGACTTCCCGCGGGAAGATGAGCGTTGCGAGTGCGATTGTGCTGCGTGGCAGGCTGCGCGGGACAGGGACTTACGAAGGGCTGGCAGATTTTGAGCAGAAGCTGGGACAGGCCTTGCAGATGCAGTATGAAGAAGCGGTGCAGTTTGCAGAAGAACGCAACCAGAAGCTGCAGGATATCGCTGAACGGATGCAGCAAAGCGTTCTGGACGGATGTACCCAGGCAAGCGAAGACCGTCCGCTGGAAGTGGTGGAAGCTTATGTCAGGGAAAATACGATGGAGCTGATTGACCCTCTTGGCATTCCGGAAACAGTGGAACAGCTGTCAGAAAGGACAGACTGTCTTTTGCGCGAGCTTGACACCAGGATTAAGGTTTCCAATGCGGTTACATATATTGAAATTTAGGCAGGACAAATCCGGTGCCGGTGATGAAGAACGGCGCCTGCCTGCAGAATCTGATAATACAAAACAGAACCATTTGACAGGCACAGGAAGATAAAATGTAATATATGCATCGAAAAACAGATATCTGCCTGCAATACGAAAACCTGAAACCTGATTCAAAATGGCAGATAATGCCGCCAGCATCATGTACAAGTGTACGAAAAAAATGTTAAAAATCAAATCGTGAATAGAGAATGTATAAATAAACTGTTATTCCGGCATAAAAGCATGCTGAAATCCATGGCAGAGGTTTGGCAGGAATCAGCTGGCCGCAGGTTTACCGCATGGCTGTATTGCAGGCAGTTATGTATACAGGATATCAGCCGGGATTGGAGGATTTTATGAAAACCAGGCACGAATATAATAAAAAACAGTTTGGCAGAAACTTGAGAAAATGCCGGATAGAAAAGAATTATACCGTCGAACAGGTGCGGGATTACCTGCAGCTTGGTTCGAAACAGGCGGTTTATAAATGGGAAGAAGGGACGTGCTATCCGCAGACAGATACGCTGTTTGCTTTGCTGGAGCTGTATGAAGCAGAGCTGTCCGAGCTTCTGCGCTGGAATGATATCCAGGGAATGTCAGTCTGCATAGGTGAGGAGGTCTGCTTTTGCGTGAAGCTTGGAAAGCGGAGGCTGCGCTTTATCAAAAATAAAAACAGCATGATTCTGAATTTTGGCAGACAGCAGGCATATCTGGACATGGCAGAAAGAAACAAATGGAACATTATAGAATCGTATTTTAAAAATATACAGAAGCAGGCTGCATAAAAATAAAAAAATGCTTGACTCTGCATCAGGTGAAAGGCTTATATTTTAGGTATTCTATTTGGAAAGGAGCCTGAAAAATATGAAAATCAGTGAAGCCGCAGAACTGGCCGGGCTGAAAGCGAGCAATGTCCGGTTCTATGAGAGGAAGGGGCTGCTGGCACCAGCCAGGAAAGAAGACAGCAGGTACCGGGATTATTCCATGGAGGATGTCCAAAGAATCAGGCAGATTCTTCTGTACCGGAAAATGGGAATTTCGATAGATACGATTTATCTGCTCTTAAATGAAAAGGCCGGGGTGAAAGACGTCCTGCAGCGGCAGCAGCAGGAGCTGAAACAGCAGATGGAGGATTTGCAGGGAGCCATGGATTTGTGCAGCCTGATACTGGCAGAAGAACAGCAGAATCCTTTTTTCAGTGAAGAAAAATTAGCCTGGTATTTAAGCTATGTACATCAGGAAGAACAAAAAGGACGGCATTTTGCCGAAGCAGAAGAACTGCTGGAAGATATTGCAGGGTTTACAGGAACGGATGTGCTGCATTCTGACCCGGCTGCGGTATGGCTGTTTCAGTGGCCGTGGCTTGCAAAGCTGCTTTCGGTGGGATTTTGGGGGATATACATTACGGTAGCAGGGATGCATCTGGCCGCGCTGCTTACAGGGAAAACATCCCTGAATCATGTCTGGCTTGTATTTATGCTTGTATTTCCGCTTGTGCTGTATGGAACCGGATTTGCAGCTTACCGCAGAAAACGGAACCGGTATCAGGAGGATGAAAAATGAGTATTGTATATGATGGCATCCGGCAGCTGATAGAAGCAGTATACGGGATATGCGGGGATTATGGAATTGCGATTGTATGTATTACGGTTGCAATCCGGCTGTTCCTGCTTCCGCTGAACCGCAGACAGAGAAAAGTGATGAAAGAACAGCAGAAGCTTGGCGTAAAAATTGAGGAAATAAAACTGAAATATAAAAATAATGAATCCAGGAGAAACGAAGAATTAGAAAAGCTTTACCGCGGGCAGGCGGGCGGGGGCATGGGCTGCCTGCCCGTGTTAGTGCAGTTTCCAATTATGATAGCGCTGTATAACGGCATACGTCTTGCGGTATCTGCCAGCATGACGACGGTATTGCTGCCATGGGTGCCGTCTTTGCTGGCACGGGACAGTACTTATATCCTGCCTGCCATTACCGTATTTGTGCAGATGTTTCCGCAGATAATGCCATATGTCGGATTTTTCCAGAAGCTGAATCTGCAGAAAATGAATCTTCCCATGCTTTTGATACTGCTGTTTTCTAACAGCTGGTTTGCGGTAATGCTTCCGGCTGGGATTGAATTGTATTATCTGGTGTCGGGATTATTTACGGCAGCAGAACAGATATCAGGACTTTGGTCAGAATCGGAGCGGGCGGAAACGGCCTGAATACAAATACACGGACAGGGGAATTTGCAATATGCAGATTCCCTTTTTTATGCTAAGATAGTGATAGAAATCACTGCTGACACCGGAAAAGGATAAGGAGAAAATATGAAAATAAGGGTAAATTTAAAATCTGCCGGAAAGCGCAGACAATCCGTGGAGCCGGTCGTTTATCAAATCAAGGGATGTCCCCGCAATGTGCGAGAGCTGATTCTGGCCGTGACGGAAAGCGGCGTGGAAGCGTATAACAGGCGCATGGATTCCCGGGATATATTGGATTATCTGACAAAGGAGCAGATGGAAGGACAGGCACAGGAAGGAAAGGTTTCGTTTGGGAACCATTACGGCGGGAAAAAAGCAGTACTTCCCGAAGCACAGGAACATGCATTACAATGCTTTGAAGACGGAATTTACCGGATTTTTATGGACGGCGAACCGCTGGAAGCATTGGACACGGAAATCTGCGTGACAGAAGAAAGCGGGTTTACCTTTGTCAGGCTGGCCATGCTGGCAGGAAGGATGTGGTAATATGGCGGGACTTGATTATCAGGCAAGGCGGGAAATTACATTAAAAAGAACGGAGCAGTTAAAGGAGCGGATTGGGAAGCTTTCAAAGCATGATAAGGAGCTGGCGTTGGAAATTGCGGGACTGCGCAGGACGTCTGCGAACCATATCGGGCGGATTTCACAGCAGTTTTCTGGTACAGATTTTTCAGAAGGGCAGAAAAAGCCGTCGGACTGGTTTTTACAGGAAGGAACGATTCCGGGGACGCGTGTTCATAAAGGGCTGCTGGACGTATTTGTCCCGCAAGAGTATCAGCAGTCCTATCTGTATATGATTGACAAGCTGAACCGGTTTCCGTTTTCCCGCGGGTGGTACCGCAGGGCGGTGCGCACGGCAGCATACGGGCCGCAGATGCATCTGGTGTTTGAACTGCTGGAGGCGTATGAAAAGCTGTTTTATATCAATGAGCGGCTGGAAGATTTGATTTACCGCCGGCTTGACCGTGAAAAGCTGGACTATGTTTCAAACGAGTGGAATTTCATGCAGAATTTCAGCCTGATTTATGCGGCAGAGATTGACCGGGGAAATCTGGATGTCATAAATGCCTTGCAGGATTTGATTCTGAGTGAAAACAGCACGGCATATCTGGACCGGGAAATGATACTTGGGATTTTCCGGTCAGATAACCGGAACCTGCACGCCCTGGCGGGAAAGCTGCTGGTGGCGGCGCGCCTGCAGGAAGGGCTGCGCCAGGCAATCTGTGAAACAATGGATGAGGGGACGGAAGAAGCATTCCTGACGATTCTGGATGTAATTGAAAATCAGGATTTAATCCGTTATTCTTCCGTGCAGCGTGCAGTTTCGGCGTGGATTGGCATTTTTCATGACGAGAGCGTGGAACGGGTAAACCGGAAGCTGCTGGCGCTGATGAGCCAGTGCCTGAAAGACAGCAGGTTCTGCCGGCAGCAGCTTCGGACAAATGATGCGGCTGCGCTCAGCGTGGCGCTCTGGGCACTGGGATTTCGGGAAGCGCAGGACGCCGTGGCAGCGATGACGGAGCTTGTGGAGCATGGGACAAGGAACCAGAAGCTGGCAGCGGCTTACTATAACCAGAGCCTGTTTGATGAGAACCTGAAAATGCGCACGGCACGGAAAGTGATTCTGGAATATACCGATGACCTGGAGCTTGTGGCGGCATTTCTGCCGGCTTATATGGAGCGGCTTTCATACGATATACGCGGGCTGCTGTTTCATTCTTATCAAATGGTTCAGGCAGAAGTGGTAAAGCCGAAAAAAGCGGTTCTGACCGATTATTTCCGCGACCGGGAAGATGCCGAAATGCAGTACCGGAAGTTTTGGAGCATTTATGAGCAGCTTCCCAAAAAGGGGCTGGTATTTGCGCCATGCATTTTTCCGTGGCACCAGGCAGAATTAAAGCCGTCTGACCTTGTCTGCCAGCTGGCATTTACGGCTTATGTACTGGATGACGAGGAAAAAATAACACAGATGGCGGCACTCCTCACAGAGGTGTCTTCCGGCGGCTTTGAGCGCGGATTTCTGGTGAACCTGCTGCTGTATCAGCCGGCAAACCGGAAACAGAAGGAGCTTTTGATTCAGTATATGGGCAATGCAGAGGAAGCCACGTCTTCCAAAGCGGCAGCCATTGTAAAAAAGCTGCCGCTGGAGCAGGCAGACTACCGGCTGATGGAAGATATGCTGCGCTTCAAACGGAGCAGGCTGCGCAGCCAGCTGCTGGAATTTTTAGAAGGCCAGCAGGATGCGGACATGGAAGCATGCATCGGGCGGCTGCTGGCAGACAAGAAAGAAGAAAAGCGCATTGCTGGGCTGGACCTGCTGCTGCGCCTGTCCCGGCAAAAAAAGCGTGCCGGGTTTTATAATAAGGCAAGGCTGCTTGCCAGAACGGTTCAAAAGCCTTCGGATAAAGAAAAGATTCTGATTGAGGAAATATTACAGGAAAATATATTAAAAAATCATTTATTAGATGATGAAAACAGGCAGAAAGAAAATCAAAATGACAAAAATAAAATCGATGCAGTTCCTATAAGACAGAAAACGGGGCTGTCGGTCAGAAAACGGGGATTTGGCATTTACAATCCAAAAGCATACTTTGACATCCCGGATTTTGACGAAGGATGCGATGCGATAAAAGCCTGTATTCCGCTTTCAGAAAAGGAAATTATTTCGAAAATAAAGAAACTGGATGAACTTGTCCGGGAAAACCGGGATTTGGAATATGATTCAGCGTTCGATGGCAGCCGGATTCTGGGAGATTCTTATGTACGGCTGCGGGGAGCTAAAGAAGCGGGGCGAAATGATACAGACTCATTCCGGCTGGAAAATTATCCGCTGGAAAAGCAGCTGCGCGAATATTATGAGAAAGAAATTGGCAGTTATGGAACCTTTATCGAATGGGAAGCACGGCTGCTGCTGTATAATACGCAGACTTATGGGCAGGCTGCCCGGCTTTACAATGCAATTTTTGGGAAAGTGCCGTTTCAGCCGGAACCAATGGAGCTGGAATATGACAGGCAGATTCAGGATGTGCGCCTGAATTACCGGCATGAGTTTTTAGACCGCAGGCTGCTGTTCCGGGCAGGGCTGCAGGCTGTCCATGCGCTGATTGGGGTTATCACGCCGGAAAATAGAACGGTTTCGTTCCGTTACAGCGGCTGGAACGGGCAGCAGAATGTGTCAAAGACTTCGATTCGAAATCTTTGCTTTTTGGAACGTTTTCTGGAAGGGCTTGCGTACTGGGAGACGGATGAGGAATTTAAAAAAGCATTTTACCTGGCCTGGAAACTGGAAATGACCTGCAGCAGGGCAGCAGATAAAAACCGGTTTGCGCCGCAGGCATTGCGCCATCACTCGTTAGCGGCGCAAATGCTGACGCCGATTGTGCCGTACTGGTTTTTGAAGGCTTATCATATGGGCCTGATTCCGCGGGATATTCTGTTTCAGGCGTTATTTGATTATTTTGATTTCCGGGATAATCTGCAGGCAGTCACGCAATTTATAAAAGGAGAATTTAAAAATCCGTTTAACCTGGCGGTATTCCGGATGTTCTTTGGAGAAAAGATGGGACGGGAAATTTCGGGACAGGGGGAAGCGGTGCTGCAAAAGGAGCCGTGGCTGCAGGAGCTTGTACAGGATATTTATGATACCGTTGTTCCGTTTCTGGCTGATACGGAGCTGCGCCGCGGGGAAGCGGAGACGGTGTTTTCAAAGGATATGGCGGGCATTACTTATATCCGGGGAATTCCTTACCTGATACGGATTTTGCAGGCAATCGGAAAAGACACGCTTGACAGGGACGGTTATTATGCATGGAATGATTATTCTGGCTGTTCGAAGCGGCATGTATTGAGCAGCCTGCTGAAAGCCTGCTATCCGGCAGACGGGGAAAATGGACAGATGCTGGGCCGGGCACTGGAAGGCACGGATATTAAAAAAGAACGTCTGGTGGAAGCCGCCATGTATGCGCCGCAGTGGATTGGGATTATTGAGCAGCATCTTGGCTGGCAGGGGATGAAAAGCGGCTGTTATTATTTTATGGCGCATATGAATGAATGGTTTGACGGCCAAAAGATGGCGGTAATTGCAAAATATACGCCGCTGACAGCCGAAGAACTGCAGGACGGGGCATTTGATATTGGCTGGTTTCGGGAAGCATACGGGCAGCTGGGGGAGAAAAACTTTGCAGTGCTGTACCAGGCAGCGAAATATATTTCAGGCGGGCAGAAGCATTCCCGGGCGAGGAAGTACGCAGACGCGGCATCTGGAAAGGTCACGCTGGAAGAACTGCGGGAGCAGATTCAGGATAAACGGAACAAGGATTTGCTGATGAGCTATGGACTGGTGCCGTTTGGGGAAAACCGGGAGCACGACCTGATGGAGCGTTACCGGTTTATCCAGAATTATGCAAAACAAGCAAAGCAGTTCGGTGCGCAGCGGCGGGCCGGTGAGACGAAAGCGGCACAGACGGCGCTTGTGAATTTAAGCGTCCACGCGGGGTTTGCAGACGTGACCAGGCTGGTTTTAAATATGGAAGGCAGGCTGGCAGAAGAATTTGTGCCGCTGATGGACTGGCATGGTGTGGAAGATGTGGAAATCTGCCTGCATGTGGATGGGGCCGGAAAGAGTGAGGTGCTGTGCCGCAAAGATGGAAAAATGCTGAAATCCGTTCCGGCAAGGCTGAAAAAACACGTATATGTACAGGAAATAAAATCCGCATGTAAAAATTTGAAAGAACAGCATGTACGGGCAAAAAGGCTGATGGAAGAATCCATGGAAGACGGGGCGGAATTTACGGCCGCAGAAGCAGCCGGACTGATGGGCAATCCGGTTGTCCGGGCAGTTTTGCAGACGCTTGTGTTTGTCAGCGGGGAGCATCACGGGTTTTTGCTGACGGAAGGAGATAGTTCCGCATACGGGGCATTCGGGAAACAGGAGCAGAAGATTTTTCTTAAATCGTGGGATAACAAAAAAGCCAGCCTTTTGGACAGCCAGAAGCTGCGCATTGCACATCCGCTGGACTTATACCGGGCCGGGGTGTGGCAGG
>CAJTSV010000004.1:46700-62406 GCA_910579075.1 uncultured Eubacterium sp. | reverse complement strand
ACTGCCAGCTGCGCCAGCCGTTCCGCCAGGTATTCCGGGAACTGTATGTCAGGCTGCCGGAAGAACTCGGGCTGGATGTGTCCAGGGTATTTGCCGGAAATCAGATTCAGCCGAAAAAAACCGCTGCCTGCCTGAAAGGACGGCGCTGGATTGCGGACTATGAGGAAGGTTTACAGAAGATTTTTTATAAAGAAAATATCATTGCAAAGATTTATGCGCTTGCAGACTGGTTTTCGCCGAGTGATATCGAAGCGCCGACACTCGAATGGGTGCAGTTTTCTGACCGCCGGACCTTTGAACCGCTTCCAATCGGACAGGTGCCGGAGCTGATATACAGTGAGGTAATGCGGGATGTGGACATGGCAGTCAGTGTGGCGCATGCAGGCGGCGTGGACCCGCAGGCCAGCCATTCCACCATAGAGATGCGGCGGGCAGTTGTGAAGTTTAATCTGCCTTTATTTAAAATCCAGAATGTGGATTTGAAGGAAAATCATGCGCTGATTTATGGCACGCGCGGAACCTATCATGTGCACCTTGGGAGCGGCACGGTGCATCAGGAAGGCGGCACGATGCTGCATATCCTTCCGGTACACAGCCAGAAAAGGGGAAAGCTGTTTCTGCCATTTGTGGATGAAGACCCAAAGACGGCAGAGATAATGTCGAAAATTGTGCTGCTGGCAGAAGATAAGAAGATTCGGGATCCGTTTATACTGGAACAGATTCGGGATAGGCAGGGAACCGGCTGAAAGGCGTACCATGTGGCAGTCCGGGGTTTTTAAAATTATCCGGATGGAAAAACAGACAAATTATTCGTTTGATTTTTATATTCCGGGAATGGTATTGATTGATGAGATAGAAGCGCATCTGCACCTGGAAATGCAGAGGACGATACTTGGCATGCTGACGGCGATGTTTCCAAATATTCAGTTTATTGTATCAACCCATTCGCCGTTTATCTTAAACAGCATTTCGAATGCGGTTATTTATGATCTGGAAAAGAAGATGATAGTAAAGGATGGTTTGTCCAATGTTCCGTATGGGGGGGGGTATTGTAGAAGGATATTTTCAGGCAGATGAAATGTCTGTTTCCTTAAGGGAAAAGTTTGACAGATACCAGTGCCTTGTAAAGAAGAAAGATTTGACAGACGATGATTTTGAGGAAATTGCGGAGCTGGAAATGTTTTTAAACGAAATTCCAGACTATCTGGCACTGAATCTTACAACGGAATACCAGCGGCTGAAGCTGGAATTTGAACACAGGGAGGATGTCTGATGGTTAAAGTGCAGCGTTCCTTTCCGGCTCCGGCATCTTTGGAAACAGAATCCAGAAAGCTGTCTGGAAGCTATCATGAGCCGGATGTAATTGAAAGATTAAAACAGGATTTTCATAACAAGTAAAAATATGAAGGCGGTATTCTCGACTGCTGCAGGCAGGACCCGGAAAAGGCAGTGTGTTTCAGATTGAAGGGGGATGGTGTTTTGGTGCAGGCGAAACATGCAGAAGACACAAAAGCAGTCCTGACCGCAGAACTGGTTCAGGAAGTCTTTAACAGAAAGAATACAGGAATGCGTATTTACAAGAGTGATATGCGATTGAAGGAATTTAAAAAGGAAATGAATCTTTTATATGACAGTCTTGAATGCATAAAAGTAAATCCAGATTCAAAAATTGCACAGAGAAAGCTGAAAGCGCTGCTGCGCAGGGAATCAAAGTTTGCAGCTTTTAAAAGGGATTATATCAGGGAAAATCAGGACAGGTTTCCCCAGCTGCTTCTTTATATAGAGTAACGGATGCAAAACAGATAGATTTTATTTATCGGGGAAGCTGGAATCAGCCCGCCGCCAGAACAGGCATTTTTGGCTCTGACGGCGGATGGCATCCGGGTGCTGCCGGCAGGCCGGAAACCTGTGCCAGGGTACTCAGCGGCCAATCAGCTGGGTGCTGCCGGCAGGCCGGACAGCCTGAGCCGGAGTACTCAGCGGTCAATCAGCCCCTTGATAATCAGAAAGACCAGCAGTGCCGGCAGGACATAGGTGACATAGCCGCGCATGAGCTTTGGAAGCTTCAGCCCTTCGCCGGTGTCGGCTTCTTTCTGATAGTTTTCATATCCCCAGCCAAAGCGGGAGACACAAAACAGCAGATAGCAGAGTGAGCCAATTGGCAGAATCAGATTGCTGACAAGAAAGTCTTCCAGGTCTAAAACGGTGCTGTTTTCGCCGAGCGGCTGGAATGCTGACCACAGGTTATAGCCGAATACGCATGGCAGCGACAGCAGCGTAATGGCAAACAGGTTTGCCAGGCAGGACTGCTTCCGGCTCCAGTGGAATAAATCCATGCCGCAGGAAATAATATTTTCAAATACAGCCAGAATCGTGGAAAACGCTGCAAAGGTCATAAAGATAAAAAACAGTGTTCCCCAGATGCGTCCGCCTGCCATGCTGTTAAAGATGCCTGGCAGTGTAATAAAAATCAGGCTCGGGCCCTGGTTCGGGCTGATGCCGAATGCAAAGCAGGCCGGAAAAATAATCAGGCCGGACACAAGCGCTACAAATGTGTCCAGAATGGCAATGCTGACGGATTCCCCGAGCAGGCTGCGTTTTTTATCGATGTAGCTGCCAAAAATGCCCATAGCGCCGATGCCGAGGCTTAAGGTAAAGAACGCCTGATTCATGGCGGCGGTGATGGTTTCCCAGACTCCGGCATCCTTCATTTTCTGGAAATCCGGCAGCAGGTAAAATTTCAGTCCATCCATGCCGCCCTTTAATGTGCAGCTGTGGACTGCCAGCACGATGATAATGGCTAACAGCAGGCTCATCATGATTTTGGTAATGCGTTCCACGCCCTTTTGCAGGCCCATGGAGCAGACAAAAATGCCGGCTGTAACAACAATTACCATGCAGACGCCCAGAATCTGCGGGCTGGCAAGCATATCGGAAAACATCTGCCCGACCTGCTGCGTGTCTTTTCCCTCAAATTTTCCAGACAGCATCTGATAGAAATAATAAAGCATCCAGCCGGTGACCGTTGTATAAAACATCATGAGCAGATAGTTGCCGGCCATGCCGAGATACCCGTTCAGGTGCCATTTCTGCCCCGGCTTTTCCAGCGCCTGAAAGCTTCGGACAATGCTTTTGCGGCTGGCGCGCCCGGCTGCGAATTCCATTGTCATCACAGGCACGCCCATGGTGACAAGGAAGAACAGGTAAAACAGTACGAATACCCCTCCGCCATATGTACCTGCAATATAAGGAAACCGCCATACATTTCCGATTCCGATGGCGCAGCCTGCGGATAACATGATAAATCCCATCCGTGACCCCAGTTTTTCTCTTTCCATTTTTTGTGCGGGCTTTCGAAAGACGCCCGTTCTCCTTTCGTTTTTATGCTGATGCCCCATAACATGATATGTATGCAGGCAGGGATTATTATAACATAAAGCTGGCAGTCAGTCATACAGGAATTTGCAAAAAATTATGAAAAGCATTTTTTAAACACGCTCTAGTGCTCCATCCGGGCAGAAATCAGAGTTTAGTGCTGACTGATTCGCGTCAGTGCAAGGCAAAATTTCAACGGCGATGTGGTCATCGACTAGAAATTTTAACGAAGCAATGGCGTGAATCAGGCTGTAATAAACTCTGATTTCTGCCCAGATGGAGCACTAGGGATGGTTGACACCTGTCCGGCCATTCTGTATACTTGGATTATATAAAAGCACGCTTTGCGGACTTTGTATGGTTAATAATAATGTATGTGCAGCCGCCGGAGCCGGCTGTGCAGGAATGGGGGATTCTTATGGCGTTATATGAATTACAGAATGGAAAAATTTCCATACAGGCAGACAGCCTGGGTGCCGAGCTGAAGTCACTGAAACGGACAGATACGGGAACAGAGTATATGTGGGAAGGAAACCCGGAATACTGGAAACGGACTTCGCCAGTACTGTTTCCGCTGGTAGGCAGCCTGCATCATGGAAGCTATCTGCTGGATGGAACGCGTTATCCGATGGGGCAGCATGGATTTGCCAGGGATATGGAATTTGAGCTGAAAAGCCAGTCGGAACGGGAAATATGGTTCTGCTTAAAGTCCAGCCAGGAAACACTGGAAAAATATCCGTATGAATTTCTGCTGGAAATCGGCTACAAGCTGCAGGAATATTCGGTTCTGGTTCAGTGGAAGGTCAGCAATCCGGCAGAAAAAGAGATGCATTTTTCCATTGGCGGGCATCCGGCGTTTCGCTGTCCGCTTGTAAAAGGGGAGAATCAGGAAGATTACAGCGTCTGGCTGGATGCAGGGGAAAAAGTGATGGCAGGCGTGATAAAAGACGGGCTGATGAGCAGGGAGCTGAAAGAATATCCGCTGCAGGACGGCTGCCTGCGCGTCACAGAGCATCTGTTTGACGAGGATGCCCTGGTTTTGGAACATCATCAGGCACATCAGGCAGCACTCGTAAAGCCGGACGGAAGCCGTTACCTGACGGTGAAATTTGACGCGCCGTTATTTGGAATCTGGTCGCCGCCTGGAAAGAAAGCGCCGTTTGTCTGCATCGAGCCGTGGTATGGCAGGTGCGATGGCACTGATTTTGAGGGTACCTGGCAGGAACGGGAATGGGGACAGAAGCTGGATGCAGGGGAGAGTTTTGAAGCATCTTATGAAATCGTGATTGAATAAAAATCCGCAGAATCAAAGTCTGTTATAATGAGAAAAGAGTAATGGGAGAAGCGATGTGAAATTATATCATGGCACAAATTATAGTTCTGCAATAAATATAGTGAATCATGGCATAGATTTAAAGTATAGCAGGCCTTATTTGGATTTTGGACCGGGATTTTATACGACACCGAGTTATAACCATGCAGCTCTTACTGCGGTAAGAGCTGCCAGAAAGGCTGATTTGAGAAGGCATAAGAAAGGTGAAGAACCTTATATTGTAGAAATAAGTTATCATCCGCGGACAGAGGAGCAGTTATCGGTAAATTCATACACAGGGTACAGCCCCAAATGGGGGCAGTTTGTACTGAATAATAGATTGACTCCGGATATTATAAATGGAAAGAGGGTGAAACGGATGACAATTGCTGATATTGCAGAATTCAAAGGCTTTGTAAAAGATACACTGATAAAAAAATATGACATGAATGAGATGGAAGCTGCATGCGCTGTACGGGATTCCTGTTTGTCCGAAGCACTGGAAACAGACAATGATTTTGTTGAGCATGATACGATTGAAGACTGGGCTGCATTTATCTATGAGGAAGTAAACGGCAGTTTATTACAGATGATGTAATAGGTTATTGTTCACACAGGACTTTGCAGGGTCTGCCTCAGGGGCATGTACTGCAAAGTCTGTAAGAAAGTGATTCCGAAGTGAGCAAATCCCATTCGCGAAGCGAATTTAAGATGGATTACAGTAATAGCAGTTATCTTTTTCTTTTAAAAGTTTCCTCTTGCGTAATGACGCGGAATGGTTTATAATCATTTCCAGAACTGAATAAAATCTTCAGGGCAGGGTGCGATTCCCTACCGGTGGTACAGCCCACGAGCCGCAAGGCATGATTCGGTGAAATTCCGGAGCCGACCGTATAGTCTGGATGAAAGAAGATTGTGGACATCAGAATCAGGCGTGATGCACTGGCTGCGCCGGGGATTCTGTATCTGGGAAGCAGCGGCTCTGGATGGCAGTACCATTCCAGGGCTTCTTTTATAAAAATCCGTGTCCGTGTCAGCCGCCCTGAACATGCCTGTTCAGGGTTATTTTATTTTGGGAGGTGCCTGCATGAAGGACAGGGAATA
This sequence comes from uncultured Eubacterium sp., assembly GCA_910579075.1. Lineage (GTDB taxonomy): Bacteria > Bacillota > Clostridia > Lachnospirales > Lachnospiraceae > Eubacterium_J. The sequence continues at coordinate 56,615 of CAJTSV010000004.1, read as the reverse complement.
TATGCAAATGGCTTTAAATTATGCAGAAAAGGGCTGCGGGTGGACGTCGCCGAATCCAATGGTTGGGGCGGTTATTGTAAAAGACGGCCGGGTTATCGGGAAAGGGTGGCATGAAAAATACGGGCAGCCGCATGCAGAGCGCAATGCCCTGGCTTCCTGCAGCGAGCCGCCGCAGGGGGCAGACATGTATGTGACGCTGGAGCCCTGCTGCCATTATGGAAAACAGCCGCCCTGTGTGGAAGCCGTGATAGAGGCAGGCATCCGCCGTGTGGTAATCGGTTCGCCTGACCCGAATCCGCTTGTCAGCGGAAAAGGCGTGCAGATACTGCGCGAACATGGCATTGAGGTCGTCCAGGATGTGCTGCGGGATAAATGCGACCGCCTGAATGAGGTATTCCTGCATTATATTCAGACCAAAAGGCCGTTTGTCGTGATGAAATATGCCATGACCATGGATGGCAAAATCGCAGCTTATACCGGCCGTTCCAAGTGGGTTACGGGGGAAGAAGCCAGAAACCATGTGCAGCGCCAGCGCCACCGCTATACGGCGATTATGGCCGGAATCGGAACGGTGCTGGCAGATGACCCGCTGTTAACCTGCCGTATTCCCGGCAGGAAAAACCCAGTGCGCATTATCTGTGATTCCAGCCTGCGCATTCCGCTTTCTGCGCAGATTGTGGCGACTGCCAGGAAAGTGCCGACTATAATTGCGGCCTGTTCGCCGGACAGGGAAAAGCAGGCGGCACTGGAACAGGCTGGATGCCAGGTTCTGGTTACCGCTGAAAAGGACGGGCATGTGGATTTGCAGCAGCTGATGGAGCTGCTGGGCGCAGAGCAGATTGACAGCATTCTGCTGGAAGGCGGCGGCACGCTGAACTGGGCGGCGCTGCAAAGCGGGATTGTCCAGAAGGTGCAGGCTTACCTGGCCCCGAAGCTGTTTGGGGGCAGGGCAGCCAAAACGCCGGTAGATGGAACCGGAGTGCCTGACCCGGCGGACGCGTTTTTGCTGAAAGACAGTGTGATTACAAAATTCGGGGAAGATTTTCTGATAGAAGGCAGGATAGCGCATGCCGGTCAGGGATTGACGGAAGGAAGCGGGGTGGATGGAAATGTTCACAGGAATTGTTGAGGAAATCGGCACTGTAGAGCGCGTGCAGCACGGGCAGCATTCGGCGGTGCTTACGATAAGGGCTCAAAAGGTGCTGGAACAGACAAAAATCGGGGACAGCATTGCGGTAAACGGCATCTGCCTGACCGTGACGCAGCTGCTGGACGGGAAATTTTCGGCGGATGTGATGCATGAGACACTGAACCGCTCGGCACTGGCACAGCTTGGGCATGGGAGCCATGTCAATCTGGAACGGGCCATGGCGGCAGACGGGCGGTTCGGCGGGCATATCGTGGCGGGGCATGCAGACGGCATCGGGACGGTGCTTGGCACAAAGCGTGATGATACGGCTGTCTGGTATACGATTGGGGCCGGGCCGCAGATTCTGCGGTATATCGTGGAAAAGGGCTCTGTCACGGTAGACGGCATCAGCCTGACGGTTGCATCCGTTTCGGAAAAGCAGTTTTCCATTTCCGCCATTCCGCATACGGTGGAGCAGACGGTGCTGAAAGAAAAAAAAGCGGGGGACAGCGTGAACCTGGAAACGGATATTATCGGCAAGTATGTGGAAAAGCTGATGCAGCCGGCTGTGCCGGATGCGCAAAAGAGCCGGATTACGAAAGAGTTTTTAAGCAGGTACGGGTTTTAAAACAGCCTTTCATATAAGAGTTACAGGAATGGAATCAGGAGGAAAGAAAATGGTTCAGTTTAATACAGTGGAAGAAGCACTGGATGATTTAAGAAACGGAAGGATTATTCTGGTTACGGATGACCAGGACCGGGAAAATGAAGGGGATTTTATCTGTGCAGCGGAATTTGCCACGACAGAAAATATTAATTTTATGGCTGTCCATGGCAAAGGGTTAATCTGTATGCCGATGTCTGAGGAATTTGTGGACAGGCTGAAAGTCCCGCAGATGGTGCAGCAGAATACTGACAATCATGAAACGGCGTTTACGGTGTCCATTGACCATGTATCAACCTCGACCGGCATTTCGGCTGCGGAGCGTTCGGTGACGGCGCTGGCATGTGTAGCGGAGAACGTAAAGCCGGAGGATTTCCGCAGGCCCGGGCATATGTTTCCGCTGCTGGCAAAGAAAAACGGCGTGCTGGAACGCAACGGGCATACGGAAGCTACGGTGGATTTATGCCGGCTTGCGGGCCTGAAGGAGTGCGGCCTGTGCTGCGAGATTATGCGGGAAGACGGAACCATGATGCGCACGCAGGAGCTGGGAGAGCTTGCGGAAAAATGGAATCTCAAATTTATCACAATTAAAGATTTGCAGGATTACCGCAGATGCCATGAAAAGCTCGCAGAGCGCATGACAGTGACCAGAATGCCTACCAAATACGGGGATTTTATGGCTTACGGGTATGTGAATAAGCTGAACGGGGAGCATCATGTGGCGCTTGTAAAAGGCGATATTGGCGACGGAAACAACGTGCTGTGCCGTGTCCACTCCGAATGCCTGACCGGCGATACGTTCGGTTCCCTGCGCTGTGACTGCGGGCAGCAGTTTGCGGCTGCAATGACACAGATTGAAAAAGAGGGACGCGGCGTGCTGCTGTATATGCGCCAGGAAGGGCGCGGCATCGGCCTGATTAACAAGCTGCGCGCTTATGAGCTGCAGGAGCAGGGCATGGACACGCTGGAAGCAAACCTGGCACTCGGCTTTGAGGCAGACCAGCGGGAATATTATATCGGTGCGCAGATTCTGCGGGATTTGGGCATTAAGAGCATGCGCCTTCTGACCAATAACCCGGATAAGGTGTACCAGCTGTCCGAATTCGGGATGGAAATTACGGAGCGCGTGCCGATTCAGATGGATGCAACTGCGCATGATTTGTTTTACCTGAAAACAAAAAAGGAGCGCATGGGACATATTCTGACATTTTAAGGAAGGAAAACAGCATGATGGACGCTGGAAAAGAAATGAATTCTGAAAAAGAAGGGAAGGGAAAATTTATGAAAACACTGGAAGGAAAGCTTGTATCAAAGGAGATGAAAATCGGCATTGTAGCTGCCCGCTTTAATGAATTTATTACATCAAAGCTGCTGAGCGGGGCGATGGACGGGCTGTTGCGCCATGATGTGCGGGAAGAAGACGTAGAGGTGGCATGGGTACCGGGGGCATTTGAAGTGCCGCTGATTGCGTCGAAAATGGCAAAGAGCGGGAAATACGACGCCGTTATCTGCCTCGGAGCCGTTATCCGCGGTTCACCCAGCCATTATGACTATGTATGCAATGAGGTTTCCAAAGGCATTGCTGCGGTATCGCTGGAAACTGGCATTCCGGTTATGTTTGGAATTCTTACAACCGAAAATATCGAGCAGGCAATTGAGCGGGCAGGCACAAAAGCAGGAAATAAAGGCTATGACTGTGCCCTGGGCGCGATTGAAATGGTTAATCTGATTCGGGAGATTGAAAAATAAGACGATAATTATAAAGTTATAAATAAATATTAAAATATAGTATAGAAAAAATATGGTATAGAAAAAGCTGCCGCATTTCGAAATATTTTCTGAATGCGGCAGCTTTTTGTTTTTCATCATACAGTATCGTTTCCCGTGTGGTTTGGCTATTCTGAAAGGTTTTTGGATTCCTTTTGCTTTCCATCAGGCAGCATCGTGCTTCGCGTGGGTTGGCTGTTCTGTATGGCCAGGGTTTTCCCGTTTGTATTCCGTAAGCCAGCCTGTGGTTCAGCTGTCTGGCTAAACTGGCGCTGCCTTGAGCTTTGTGCCAAAATCGGCCATTGCTTCGGATATTTTAATCTGCTGCGGGCAGACAGCTTCGCAGCTGCGGCATCCGATACAGGCGGAAGGCTGCTTTTCCTGCGGCACTGCCATCAGTGCCATTGGCGCGATAAAGCCGCCGCCCGTAAAACAGTGTTCGTTGTAAAGCTTTAACAGCGAAGGGATATCCAGTTCTTTCGGGCAGTGGGACGTGCAGTAGCGGCACGCCGTGCATGGAAGGATATTTTTTATCATATCCCCTGCAACTGCGAGCAGGGTGTCCTGCTCCTGGCGGTTCAGGCTGTTTTCGGTTTCAAACGTCTGGATATTTTTCTGCAGCTGTTCCATATCGGACATGCCGGACAGTATCATGGTCACGCCTTCGATGCCCTGCAGGAACCGGAATGACCATGCCGCAGCGTCTTCGTCCGGGCGGAGTGCATGCAGCTTTTGGAAAGCTTGTTCGGAAATCGATGCAAGCTTTCCGCCGCGCAGCGGTTCCATAACCCAGACTGGCACGTGGTATTTGTTTAAAAGCTCTGCTTTTTCTTTTGCATTCTGGAATGTCCAGTCTATCCAGTTGAGCTGAATCTGGCCGAATTCCATATGGCTTCCATAAGCATCCAGAAAACGCTTCATGACTTCCAGGCTGCCATGTGCGGAGAATCCAAGATGGCGGATGCGCCCGTTTTCCTTCTGCTTTATGAGATAGTCCAAAATGCCGTATTCCGGGCTGAGGTAAGCATCGATATTCATTTCACATACATTGTGGAACAGGTAAAAATCAAAGTATGCCGTGCCGCATTTTTTCAGCTGCTGTTCAAAAATGGTTTCTGCCTTATCCATATTGGACAGGTCATATCCCGGGAACTTTGTGGCCAGGTAATAGCGGTCACGCGGATATCTGCCCAGGATGCGTCCGATTACGGTTTCGGAGTTTCCGTCGTGGTAGCCCCAGGCGGTATCGTAATAGTTGATGCCGTGTTCCATGGCACAGGCAATCATTTTTGCGGTTTCTTCTTCATTGATTTTGGAATTGTCGTCCTTATCTGCTGGCAGGCGCATGGCACCAAGCCCGAGGGCAGAAAGGCTCAGGTCCTGAAATTGTTTGTATATCATGTCTGTTCCCTCTCCCGGTATTCGTTTTAGCGGAAGCTCTTTATCCAGTTGATTAAAGAGTCGTGGTATACATTTACTTCGACATCACGGCGCATCTGGTCAGTAACCGGGCCGTTTTTCTCCATAATGGCGAGGATGGCTTCCTGCAGACCGGCAATTTTGCCGTCTTCAAAAGCCTGTGTAATTTTTGCTTTGGATGCATCGTCATCCGTATTTCCTGCCTGGCTGTTTTGTGCAGCGGCAGCGGAAGCTGAATCAGAATCAGCGGCTGCGTCTGTTATGGCAGCAGCATTAGAATCAGCTGGTGCATGTGTTCCGGCAGCAGCATCAGATTCATTTGCTGTCCTTGTTCCAGCAGCGTTAGAATCAGCTGCAGCATTTGCTCTGTCTGCTGTACTTCCTGCAGATGCGGCATTAGATTCGCCTGCAGCACTTGTTCCAGCAGCATTGGTATCAGCCTTTGTTTCTGATGCTGCTGTCTGGCTGTCTGCTGTCTGCGGTGCCCTGACGCCATCGGATTCGGTTATCTGCGTGGCAGCAGGCACAGCTGCTTTCAGGGTATCTTCTGTCACAGGCACCCAGATATCTCCGCTGTTTGCCTTGACATTGACACAGATAGTTCCGTTGCTTACAGATACCTTCTGCCCGGACAGTGCTCCGATATATTCGGCTGCATTGCCGGCGCGCAGCGTCATGGTATAATCGCTGTCGTCGTTATTCACGGTTACGGCAACGGATGTTCCATTGCAGTTTCTGGAAAATGCATACTGGCGGTTTGTCAGCAGCAGCTCCTGATAATCCCCGTAAGAAAGCGCCGGTGTATTCTGGCGGATTCTGCCCAGTGCAGCGATTAATTTCGTACATGGGTTTGTATTTATGGCATCTGCATAGTCCGAAAGATTCAGTGCAGGGCGCAGCGAAGCATCGGAAAAGCGTTCTTTCTTCCCTTCGATTCCGAATTCCGAGCCATAGTAAACGGACGGGATGCCAGGAAGCGTATAGAGCAGGATATGAACCGGCGTAAAATGCGCTTTGTTGTTCAGCCTTGTGAAAATCCGTTCTACGTCGTGATTGTCTGTAAAGTTGTACAGCTTTAAGCCGTCCGGACGGCTTCCGCCCATTTCATATAAGCGTTTTACTGTGTGGGCAATTTCAAAATAATTGTGGTCGTTGTGCCCGGAATAAAGCGCTTTGTGCAGGTTGTAATTGGTTACGGAATGCAAGGTGCCTTCATTTACCCAGCGGGTATAATCGCCGTGAATGACCTCGCCCATCAGCCAGAAATCCGGCTTGACTTCATTTGCGACATGGCGCAGTGCTTTCATATATTCAAAGTCCAGCACGTCCGCGGCATCCAGACGGATTCCATCGATATTAAATTCGCTGACCCAGAAACGGATTACGTCGCAGATGTAATCACGGACTGCCGGATTGTGCTGGTTTAATTTTACAAGGAGGTTATAGCCGCCCCAGTTTTCGTAGGAAAACCCGTCGTTGTATTCGTTGTTGCCCCAGAAATTAACGTTGCAGTACCAGTCTCTGTAAGGGGAACTTTCCCTGTTTTTCTTAATATCCTGAAATGCAAAAAAATCGCGCCCGGTGTGGTTGAATACGCCGTCTAAAATAACACGGATTCCCTGGCTGTGGCATTCTGCTACAAACTGCGTGAGGTCTTCGTTTGTGCCGAGACGGCTGTCCAGTTTTTTGTAATCGGTTGTTTCATAGCCGTGTCCGACCGATTCGAAAAGAGGGCCGATGTAAATTGCGTTAAAGCCGGTTTCTTTGATATGCGAAATCCACGGAATCAGTGTATTTAACCGGTGCTCTGGCGTTCCGTAAGGATTTTCCATTGGAGCACCTGTAAGCCCCAGGGGATAAATGTGGTAAAAGACTGCTTCATCATACCATGCCATTGGTAAAACCTCCTAAATGTTTTCTTTTTTAGTATTATAGATAAAATCTGCCATGCGTTCTATTTTAGCATGAAACCGGGGCAGTTTCAATCGTTAAAAAAATTACGGCTTTTTAATGACAAACAGCCTGAAAAAGAGTAACATAGACCTATCAGATTTTTGGAGGTACCAAATGAACCAGATAAAACATACAACCGATACAACTGATATAATCAGAAGTGGAAAAGCTGTTCTCGGCATCGAGCTTGGCTCTACGAGAATCAAGGCGGTACTGATTGGGGAAGACAATGCACCGCTTGCATCCGGGGCACATGACTGGGAAAACCGGCTGCAGGACGGGATATGGACGTATACGCTGGATGATATCTGGAGCGGCCTGCAGGACAGTTATGCGAAGATGGCGCAGGATGTCCGGACAAAATACAGGGTGGAAATTACAAATCTGGCAGCGATTGGATTTTCCGGCATGATGCATGGGTATATGGCATTTGACAAATCCGGCAGGCTGCTTGTGCCGTTCCGCACATGGAGAAATACGATAACGCAGCAGGCAGCCAGCCAGCTGACCGGGCTGTTCCAGTACCATATTCCGCAAAGATGGAGCATCGCGCATCTGTACCAGGCGGTTTTGAACGGGGAAGCGCATACGGCGCAGATTGATTATCTTGTAACGCTTGCGGGATATATTCACTGGCAGCTGACCGGGGAACGGGTGCTGGGTGTGGGAGAAGCATCGGGCATGTTTCCGATTGATATCAAAACAAAGGATTATCACGCACATATGATAGAGCTGTTTGACAGGCAGATTGCAGACAGGGGATTTTCCTGGAAGCTTGGGGACATTCTGCCGAAGGTGCTTGTGGCAGGAGAACAGGCCGGGGTTCTGACAGCTGAGGGCGCAGGAAGGCTGGATATTTCCGGAAAGCTGCAGGCCGGGATTCCGCTTTGCCCGCCGGAAGGGGACGCCGGTACAGGCATGGCAGCGACAAACAGTGTGGCAGTGCGCACGGGCAATGTATCTGCCGGTACATCGGTCTTTGGCATGGTAGTTATGGAAAAGGAGCTTTCGAAGGTATACGATGAAATTGACCTGGTAACAACTCCTGAGGGAAACCTGGCCGGCATGGTACACTGCAATAACTGTACGTCAGACCTGAATGCATGGGCTGGCCTGTTTCAGGAGTTTGCAGAATGCTGCGGCATAAGCATGGACATGGACAGGCTGTTTGGGATGCTTTACCGTAAGGCGCTGGAAGGGGACCCGGACGGCGGCGGGCTGCTTGCCTATAATTATCTGTCCGGCGAGCATGTCACAGGGCTTGAGGAAGGACGCCCGCTGTTTGTGCGCCGGCCGGACAGCCGGTTTCATCTGGCCAATTTTATGCGCACGCATTTGATGGCTTCCCTGAGCGTGTTAAAGACAGGGCTGAACCGGATGCTGAAGGAAGAAGGCGTAAAGGCAGACAGGATAACAGGCCATGGCGGGCTGTTTAAGACAAAGGGCGTCGCGCAGGGCATACTGGCAGCAGCCATGGATGCTCCGGTATATGTCATGGAAACAGCCGGGGAAGGCGGTGCCTGGGGAATTGCGCTGCTGGCGGTTTATATGGCACGCAGGCAGGAGGGGGAAAGCCTGGGTGATTATCTGGAAAATCACGTATTTGCAGGACAGGAAGGCACCAGAATGGAACCGGACCCGGAAGACGTGAAGGGCTTTGATACATTTCTGGAAGCATATACCAGGGGGCTGCCGGTGGAACGGGCGGCCGCTGCATATATGTAATAAGAAATATGAAATTTGGAAAAAGAAAATGGAGAGTAAGATTATGTCTGATAAGAAAAAAATTATCCTGACGGGTGACCGTCCGACGGGAAAGCTGCATGTAGGGCATTATGCCGGGTCTTTAAAAAGACGGGTGGAACTGCAGGATTCGGGAGAATTTGACAAAATATACATTATGATTGCAGATGCGCAGGCACTGACCGATAATGCAGATAACCCGGCAAAAATCCGGGAAAATATTATGGAAGTGGCGCTGGATTATCTTTCGATAGGAATTGACCCGGCAAAGTCGGTGATTTTTATTCAGTCGCATGTCGCGGAGCTGACGGAATTATCTTTTTATTATATGAACCTGGTGACGGTATCGCGCCTGCAGCGCAATCCGACCGTAAAATCCGAGATCCAGATGCGGAATTTTGAGACGAGCATTCCGGTTGGTTTTTTTACTTATCCAATCAGCCAGGCGGCGGATATTACGGCATTTCAGGCTACAACGGTTCCGGTTGGCGAAGACCAGGCACCGATGATAGAGCAGACACGGGAAATCGTGCATAAATTTAACGCGGTCTATGGCGAGACGCTGACAGAGCCGCACATTCTGCTGCCGGATAATCAGGCCTGTCTCAGGCTGCCGGGCACGGACGGCAAGGCAAAGATGAGCAAGTCGCTCGGCAACTGCATTTATCTGTCAGAATCAGAGGAAGATGTGCGCAAAAAGGTCATGTCGATGTTTACAGACCCTGGCCATATCCGCGTGCAGGACCCTGGAAAGCTGGAAGGGAATACGGTATTCACATATCTGGATGCATTCAGCAATGAAGGGCATTTTGCAGAATATCTGCCGGAGTATGCAAATCTGGATGAACTGAAAGAGCATTATAAGCGCGGCGGGCTTGGCGATGTGAAGGTTAAGAAATTCTTAAACAGCGTGATGCAGGAAGAATTAAGCCCGGTACGTGCACGCAGGGCAGAGTATGAAAAAAAGATAGAAAGCGTGTATGAGATTCTGAAAGCAGGCAGCGGGCAGGCCAGGGCGGCTGCGGCAGATACGCTTGGGAAGGTCCGCCATGCGATGAGGATTGATTACTTTGAGGATAAGGGATTTTTAGAGGAGCAGAAACAGAAATATCAATAAAAAACCGTAATAAGTTTTTCAGACACGTCCTGAAACAGCGGAATGGAAATCCCGCCTGTGTCAGGGCGTGTCTGAATCTGTTTATTCCCGCGAGCAACGAGCCAAGTGGCTGCTTGCAGACAT
>CAJTSV010000004.1:27858-46686 GCA_910579075.1 uncultured Eubacterium sp. | reverse complement strand
CGCGAGGGTCAAATACCCCGCTGCTCTGCAGCGCTGCAAGTTTGATACCCCGTTGCTTGCAGCGGGGTCTTTGATTCCCGCATGGCGCGATAGCCAATCAGTACCGTCCAGACATACGCGCACGTTTTTGGAATCATCAGCATTCCGATAAGCGGGATGGTATCGGCCCAGAGTACGACCGGAATGTAAAAGCCAAAGAATGAAAGGAATCGCCAAGCCCGGGCACGACGGCCATATTGCCGGACAGGCGTTACTGCCTGCGGCTCCGGCTTTTTTGAATCATGCGTATGCCGGGGGGGTAATGACGGCGGTTAAATAGACGGTGTCAAATAAAGTTTCTGTAATAGCCTGCATAGCTGGTTCTCCTTGTTCTTGTTTTTCTGCGGACAATATGAACATTGTTCAGGTTTGTTCTGAAAAAATCCCGCTGTGAGCGGGATATCGAAGAAATTCGGTCTGCGGGAAGGATTTCCGCTGGCATATACAGTTCTTCGGATGATTTCCAGAATCGTGCCGCTGTCATACGTTTCCTGGATAAAGGAGGAAACAATCAGGGAAAATATGGTGTCTGCAAAATTCTGCGGCGTGAATGTTTCATGAAAGGCATCCGGGCGGATGTTTTGATTGCTGGTTAAAATCATGGAAAGCGACTGGCGGATATGCTCCCAGGAGCGAGCCATCAGCTGCTGGCCGTTTGCTTTTTCCCCGCAATGCCTGTTTTGATGTTTTCAAAAATCTGGCGGACGGGATATTAACCGATGGCCAAAGCATGTTTCTGAAGGTTCTTTTTCGTTGCCATTTCTGTATCTGTCCTGTATAATGAAATTAACTGGGAATAACTCTGGGGATTCAATTTTACCCGGAAATTTATTACAATATTCTGTATGGCAGAAAAGGAGATGAAAAGCGATGCCAGACACGTATCTTTCACAGGCGGTGGATGCCACGGCTGACGCAGGTGCAGCTTACGATGCAAATGCAAAATACCTGCTTGCAGATAAACAGATACTGGCCTATATATTGAAATATGCCGTCAGTGAATTCGGGGATATGGAAATTCCTGCGATTGCAGGCTGTATTGGTGATAATATTGAAATCGGTTCAAAGCCGGTGGACCCCGGACTGTCTGGCACAGGGCGTGTCAGCGGAACCGCCGCAGAGGATAATGTTCCGGGCGAGGGAATGATTTATTATGATATCCGGTTCAGTGCATATCTGGCCGAAAAAGAGATTAAATTTCTGATGAATATGGAAGCGCAGAAGTCGTCTGATTATGCAGTGCTTGGGTATCATCTTGAGAACCGGATTTTGTTTTATCTGGCAAGAATGGTTTCTGCACAGAAGCAGACAGAATTTTTCCACAGCGATTTTGACAGCTTAAAGCGGGTGCGCAGTATCTGGGTCTGCATGGATGGGAAAGAAGACGAGGATGCCATAGAAGAAATCGGCCTGTGCCGTAAGGCTGTGTTTGGAAAAGAGGGCGGACAGTATGGAATGGATTTGATGAAAGCCGTCATCATTCACATCCGGAGCAAAAATAGCAGAAAAGCTTCTGCAAATGTGCTTATCAGAATGCTGGAAACCCTGTTTGCGCAATTGGAAGCAGAAGAAAAGAAACGGCAGCTGAAAAAAGATTATGGCATGGCAATGTCGGTGGAGATGGAAAGGAGGATTCAGGTTATGTGTAATTTATCTGAGGCGATTTGGGAAAATGCCATACAAAGCGGCCTGGAGAAGGGCATGCAGGAGGGCCTGGAGAAGGGCATGCAGGAGGGCCTGGAGAAGGGCATCCGGCAGGAACGGATTTCTGCTATTGCAAGAATGATTCATGCCAGTGCTTCCAGGGAACAGATTCTGTCATATGGATATACCCAGGCAGAGTATGCAGAGGCAGAACAGTTACTGCCTGCAAATGGTTAGCATGTATGATTTGGGGCCCGCCGTTTCGGGATGTTCCGGGACAGCGGGATTTGTCTGCTGCCTGAAATGTTTTGCGGGGAACTTCTTCTGAAGTTTTATGCAAAATTACCAAAAAAATGTATTCTGATTAGATATTTGCTACAAAATGCATTTTAGGGATAGACAGCAAAAACATTTTATAGTAAAATCTTTATAGAAATAAGCGAGAGCCAGATAAAAATAAACACATATAAGAGCAGCGCATGACAGATTGTTACTCTAAGCAGGCAAGACTGGATTGTACTCATAGAACACAGGGATGCTGTAATGACTGGATATTTCAGTTAAGACAGTGTAAGTGGATTTTGAGTATGATGCAGTTATTTTTTTTGCTCCGGATATCGTAAAATTTACAGAAAGGCAAAAGAAAGATGGTGCAGATATGAAGATTGTCAAGGTTATAAATAACAATGTCGTCAGTTCTATGGATAATCAGCAGCGTGAAATTATTGTGCTTGGAAAAGGAATCGGCTTTCGGAAAAGCAGCGGGGATGAGATTCAGGAAGAACGGGTAGAAAAGATTTTTCAGCTTTCTACGGCGGTAAACAGCCAGTTTGAAAGGCTGGTCAGTGAAATCCCTTATGAATATATCAAGTATACCGACGAAATTGTGAAAGAGGCGGGAAAGGTGCTGGGCAGCCAGCTGAACCGGAATATTTATATTACGCTGACAGACCATCTGCATTTTGCCATAGAACGCCACCGCAAAAATATTTTGTTCCAGAATGCGCTGCTGTGGGAAATCAAGAAGTTTTACAGCAGGGAATTTGCAGTGGGACAGTATGCGGCTGCCATGATTAAGGAAAAAGAAGGCATTGAGCTTTCGGAAGATGAGGCGGGATTTATTGCGATACATATTGTAAACGCCGAAATGGACGCGGGGGGGGGTATGGAACAGACGGCAAATGCCCCGGAAATGCTGCAGGATATGCTGAATATTGTAAAATATACGTTTCATATAGCGCTGGATGAGGAGAGCCTGTCGTATGAGCGGTTTGTGACGCATCTGAAATTTTTTATCCAGCGGGCCATTAACCATTCCTATTATCCGGCTGAGGAGCACGAGTTATATGAGCTGTACCGCAGAAAATGCCCGAAGGCTTATGCCTGTGCGAAGAAAATACGCAGATATATGGAAGAAAAAACAGAAACTCTGGTGACCGACGAGGAAGTCATGTACCTGACCGTGCATATTTCCAGGGTAATCGACCGGAACCATGAGCAGTAAAGTCAGTGATAAGGATAATATGTGTAAGCGCGCGCACATAAAAACCTGGAAAGCTGGCCTGGTTTTGCGGGTATCAGCAGGAAGGGAAATAAATGTAATACAAAATCGTAAAGGAGAGATGAAATATGGCAATGGATTATGCTGACGTGTCGAAAAAAATCGTCGCTGCTGTTGGCGGGGCAGATAATATTTCCTCGGCAACGCACTGCATGACGAGACTGCGCCTTGTGCTGAAAGACCAGGGCAGGGCAGATGACAGCAGGGTGGAAAACATTAAGGGAGTAAAAAGCGTGATTAAGCAGGGCGGCCAGTATCAGGTCGTTATCGGAAACGAGGTTTCCAATCTGTTTAAGGAATTTTCCAGGCTTGGGAATTTTACGGATGGCGGCGGGGAAGCGCCGAAGGCCGAGGGTCCGGCTATCCAGCGTCTGTTTGGGTTTGTGGCCGGATGCCTGACACCGATGCTTCCGGCAATGCTTGGTACCGGTATGCTAAAGGTGGTGCTGACGCTTCTGACAACATTACAGGTGGTATCAGCGACAGATGCGACGTATCAGATTTTTTATTCCATCGCAGACGGGTTTTTCTATTTCCTGCCGGTGTTCCTTGGCTGGTCTATCGCGAAAAAGGTTAACGGAAGTGCGCCAATGTATATGGCAGTCGGCGCGCTCCTGTGTTATCCTGATATTGTGGGCCTGATGGGCGGCACGCTGGAAAGCGCGACAGAATACGGCGAGTTTCTTGGCATGGGATGCACGTACCTGTTTGGCGTGATTCCGGTGATTGAGACGACGTATACATCGTCGGTTGTGCCGATGCTGTTAATGGCACCGGTCATGAAATGGGCTGAGGATTTTGCAGACCGGGTGTCGCCGAATGTATTGAAGGCATTTTTAAAACCGCTGCTGTTTTTCTTAATCTGTACGCCGGTTGTGATGGTTGTGCTCGGGCCAATTGGCGGAGTAATCGGAAATGTGATGGCCACAGCTTTCAATGCAATGTATGGGGCGGTGCCATGGCTGACAGTCGGCGTGCTTTCAGCGCTGATGCCGTTTATCGTTATGACGGGAATGCATTATGCACTGATTCCGCTGTTTATGAATAATATTGCTACACTGGGATATGACGTCGTTGTGCTTGTTACGATGTTCTGCTCAAATATCTGCCAGGGCGGTGCAGCCTTTGGCGTGGCTGCAAAGACAAAGGATGTGGAGACACGTTCCGAAGGCATTGCCTGCGGCATTTCAGCTGCGGTTGCCGGTGTTACGGAGCCGGCATTATACGGCATTAACCTCCGGTACATGAAGCCGATGATTGGCGCGGTCACCGGAGCCGGCATTGCGGGGCTTTTAGCAGGCATTATGGGTGTCAAGGGCTATACGATGGGCGGTTCGCCGTCATTCCTGTCACTGATTACCTTTATTGGCGGGGACAGTCCTTACCACAGCGTAATCTGGGGAGCAGTCTGCGGTGTGCTGGGCCTTGCGATTTCATTCGCAGTCAGCTTTGTACTGTTTCAAGACCCGCAGAAACAGGCAGCAGGCACACCGGATGCAGCGGCAGAACCGGCAGGCGTCCAGGCAGGGACAGGTGAAACGATTGCTGCTCCGCTGACCGGAGAAGTAAAACCGCTCAGTGAAGTGGCAGACGATGCATTTTCTTCCGGTGCGCTCGGCCAGGGCCTGGCATTTGTTCCGGCGCAGGGAAAGGTATATGCTCCGGCAGACGGCGAGATAACGACCTTTTTTCCGACCGGCCATGCAATCGGCCTGCAGAGCGACGGCGGGGCTGAGATACTGATTCATGTAGGCATGGACACCGTCAAGCTGGACGGAAAAGGATTTACGCCGAAGGCAGCGCAGGGAAGCCGGGTCAGAAAAGGAGATCTGCTGCTGGAATTTGATATGGATTTGATTCAGAAGGAAGGATATTCTATGATAACGCCGATGATAATTACCAATTCGGATGAATTTGCAAACGTAGTCCCGGTAAATGCAAAAGCATTGCAGACAGGTGATACGGCAATCCGGATATACAGGTAAAATTTTGTGTGGCACAGGGAAAGGAAGGAGAAAACATGAAAACATTTAAAAAGGACTTTTTATGGGGCGGCGCTGTGGCAGCCAACCAGTATGAGGGCGCATGGGATGCTGACGGAAAAGGCGCATCGGTATCGGATATGTGCACAAACGGGACGCATACGGTTCCAAAACGCATTACCACAAAAATAGAACCAGATACCTTATATCCAAGCCATGAAGCAATTGATTTTTATCATCATTATAAAGAAGACATCGCTCTGTTTGCAGAGATGGGCTTTAAGACGTTCCGCCTGTCGATTGCCTGGACGAGGATTTTCCCAACGGGCATGGAAACCGAGCCGAATGAAGCAGGGCTGCAATTTTATGACAGCGTATTTGATGAATGCACAAAGCATGGGATTGAGCCGCTTGTTACGATTTCCCATTATGAAATGCCGTATGCGCTTGTGGAAAAATACAACGGCTGGCACGGCAGGGAATGCATTGATTTATTTGTACGCTACTGCGAAGCGATTTTCGAACGCTACAAAGGCAAAGTGAAATACTGGCTGACCTTTAATGAAATCAATTCCGGTACCATGCCAATGGGCAATGTCCTGTCGCTGGGCACGGTAAAAGGGTACTCCGGTTCTATCATGGATGTGCCGGATGACCCGCAGGTACGCTTCCAGGCGCTGCATCACCAGTTTGTTGCAAGTGCAAAAGCGGTAAAGCTGGCGCATGAGAAATATCCGGAATTTAAAATGGGGAATATGATTTGTTTTATTACAAAATACCCGTATACATGTAACCCGGATGATGTTATAATGACACAGAAGGAGATGCAGATAATGAACTGGTTCTGCTCGGATGTTCAGGTGCGCGGCGCTTATCCGTCTTATGCAGACCGTTATTTTGAAGAAAACGGGATTGTTATTCAAAAGCAGCCGGGTGACGATGAGATTTTAAAAGAGGGAACGGTTGATTATTATACATTCAGCTATTACATGAGCAATTGTACCGGAAATGTCTCAGAAGGGGCAGAAACGGGCGGAAACCTGATTGGCGGGCTGAAAAATCCGTATCTGAAAGCTTCTGACTGGGGCTGGCAGATTGACCCGAAGGGACTGCGCTATACGCTTAACGAAATTTACGGCCGGTACCAGATCCCGCTGATGGTAGTGGAAAATGGCCTGGGGGCATACGATAAGCTGGAAGAAGACGGAACCATTGCGGATGATTACCGGATAGATTACCTGCGTGCGCATATTGAGCAGATGCGGGAAGCTGTAGCAGACGGCACAGACCTGATGGGCTATACGCCATGGGGATGTATTGACCTGGTCAGTGCTTCGACTGGTGAGATGGCAAAACGGTATGGATTTATTTATGTGGAAAAATACGATGACGGTACCGGAACACTGGCGCGCAGGCGCAAGAAATCGTTTGAATGGTATAAGAATGTAATAGCTTCGAATGGTGCAAAACTCTAAATAAAAAGGAGGACAAAAAACCATGAAGACATTTAACTATGTAATTACAGATGAACAGGGAGTGCATGCAAGGCCGGCTGGAATTCTTGTAAAGGAAGCAAAAAAATATGCATCGAAAATTACAATCAGCGCAGGCGGCAAGAATGCGGAAGCTACAAAGCTGATGGCTATCATGAGCATGGGAATCAAAAAGGGCACGGAAGTGACGATTTCTGTAGAAGGCGATGATGAAGAAACAGCTGTAGCAGATATGGAAAAATTTTTCCAGGAAAACCTGTAAAAAGCTTTACATAGCAGGGGAAAGACGGTTTATCTCTTAACAAAGAAGGGGCTGTCGCATGAAGATTTGTTTTGCTTCGTGCGGCAGCCGCTTCTTATCAGGAAAACGAATGGTCCGCAAAAATAAACAGAAATGAGGATAAGTATCATGGGAACAAAGAAAGCGGTATTTTTTGATATCGACGGCACGCTGGTAAATTTTCGGGGACAGATGCCGCAGTCAGCGAAAAAGGCGCTGCTGGAATTACAGCGTAACGGGCATAAAATCATACTGTGCAGCGGACGTTCCAGAAGACAGATGTACCCGTTCCTGCTGGAGCTTGGCTTTGACGGGATTGTGGGCGCGACGGGCGCATATGTGGAATGCGGGAATGACGTGGTGTTCCGGCATTCGATGTCCAGTGAGGAAATACATATCGTAACCGGCGTGCTTGATAAGGCGGGTGCATGCTATTCCGCCCAGGCGGGGGAATGCATGATTACAAGCGCACAGCATCGTGACCGGCAGTTAGCAAGATTTCATGCGCTTTTGGATGATGCGGAAATGATAGAACAGATTTGGAGGCATGTGAAGATTACGGATCATATGGAACAGATGGAAGGCATTGAAAAGTTTGTATATTATGAGTCCGCCTGGCCGGTGCAGAAAATCAGGGAACACCTGCCGGACAGGTTTGATGTGACAGAATCCAGCTTTGAAGCAGCCGTGGATGATTCGGGAGAGGTTACCAGCCACGGGATTAATAAGGCATACGGCATGCAGAAATACCTGGAACGCGCAGGCATTGCAAGGGAAGATACGATAGCGTTCGGCGACGGGCCGAATGATTTTGACATGCTGGAATATGCAGCCGTGGGAGTGGCCATGGGGAATGCCGTTGCGGCTTTGAAGGACAGGGCAGATTACATAGCAGCCGGCGTGGATGAAGACGGCGTGGCGCGCGCATTGCAGGAACTCGGGCTTGTGCAGGGATAAATCGGCATAGCAGCACAGGGCGCATAGGGGCTGGATCTGGCCATTTATGCGCCCTGTGCTGATTTTATGATACGCTGTCAGGAAACCGGAATCCGCAGCACCTGTCCGACTTGCAGCATATCGCCTGTCAGGCCGTTCAGCCGCCGGATGGCGTCTGCGGTTGTGCCGTATCTTTGGGCAATCAGCCAGAGCGAGTCGCCGGGCTGGACGGTGTAAGTGACAGGGGATGTATTTTGCGTATCGGGTATTTTCAGCACCTGCCCGATGCTTAACAGGTCGCTGGACAGCCCGTTCAGGTTTTTAATGGCCTGGACAGTCGTGCCGTATCTTTGGGCAATCAGCCATAAGCTGTCTCCGGCCTGAACAGTATAGCGGATTGTGCCAGTGCCTGGCCCCGGGGAAGGGACATTCTGCTGGATGCCGTGGTACGTGTCATACAACGCTTCCCAGGTAAGCGGGCCTGCGATGCCGTCAGGCTCCAGGTTCATGCTGCGCTGAAATGCCATGACAGACTGCCTGGTTTTGCTGCCGAAAATGCCGTCCTGTGTCACGGATGGAATGCCGGGGGTAAATTCGGACGCATAGTTCAGCAGGTATTGCAGCGTAATCACATCCGGCCCGCGCGAGCCCTGGCGCAGGACGCTGTCCGGTGGCACAGTGCCGATGCCGAGGGTATTGCCTTCGCTGTTTAGGTCAGCCAGCCTGGCAACGGCAGTATATATGCTGGAAATTTTATACCAGGTTCCTTTTCCGACAATGCCGTCAGGCGTCAGGCCGAAAATGCTCTGGAATTTTGTCACGGCGGATTTGGTACTGTTCTGGAAGCTGCCGGCTTTGTCGGTTATCGCAGGAATGGCCGGATAATTGCGGCGGATTCGTTTCAGGTACGTCTGGATGGTCTGTACATCAAGCCCGGTGCTTCCCGTGCGCAGCGGGGTGCCGGGATAAGAGGACAGAACGCCTGAAATGGTGTTTGTTTCGGCAATTTCAATGTCCTTTGGGTAAAAGGTGCGCAGTATCTGGAGCGGGGTGCGCCCGCGGTTTGCAAGCGTGACCGTTCCCCACTGGGAAAGCCCGTCACAGGTGACGGTCGTGCCGTTGCAGAAGGAAGTAAAATACGGCGCAAGCTGCCCGGAACGGCGGACATATTCGTTGAATATTTCATCTGTGATTTTGCTGATGGATGCATAAATCGGGCGTCCATATACAAAATACTGGTCGTAGGCCGTGCTGTTTGTAATGTCAAAATCGTACCCGCGGCTGCGGTACCATTCGGTATAAACGCGGTTCAGCGCAAATGTAATAATGGCATAGATATTTGCAGTCAGTGCCGCGTCCGGCCAGGTCGGGTAGATTTCGCTGCTTGCGACATTTTTGACATAATCCGGGAACGACACCTGTACGTTGCGGGCATTGGCATCCGGCTTGCCAAGATGAACGGTAATCGGATTCGGGATTGTGACCTGGCGCAGCACATACGGGCTTGCGGCAGGACCTTCCTGCCGGCGCATTTCCTGCAGGGCAGCGGCCGGCTTTCCGATGGTAATCTCTGTCTGGGACGGTGCGCGCTGCAGTTCCAGCATCGGCGTCAGCGCCAGCGGAAGGACAGCGGTATCGTCTTCGTAGATGGGAATATCAGAAATGTACAGGGAATTAAAGCCGGATGCCTGAGCCAGTACATGGTAGCTGATAAAAGGAGTACCTGTAAAATAAGCATTCTGGGAAAAGCTTTTATCCAGCGTTTCCAAAGGCACGGCCGGGGTTTCACCGCTTTCGTCGGTCGACAGCTTATAGACCGTGTTTCCCTGGTCATCAAAAACCGTAATCTGCACATTGCTTAACGGGACAGCGTCGTGGGCAGTCCGTGCCTGCATGGTTAAATAACCAATTGCCATAGGCCTGATGTTCTCCTTCTTGTAACAGGCGTGATTTGTGCACTGTTACTCTTTTTCCCATTTTATGCCAAAGTGCCGGAAAGGTTCGGGCAGGATTTAAGGACAGTCCGGATGTTTTGGAAAGCGCAGGGTTATCTGTGTCCCCTTGCCCGGAATGCTGTCCAGGTGCATGCCTGCCTGGTGGATTTTGGCGGAATGCTTGACGATGGAAAGGCCCAGCCCGGTTCCGCCGACTTCTTTGGAATGGCTTTTGTCAACACGGTAGAAGCGTTCAAAAATATGCTCCTGGTGTTCCGGGGGAATGCCGATGCCGGTATCACGGACACAGAGAACCGCTGTATCAGGGGTATTTGTGATACGGACCAAAACAGTGCCGCCTGGGCGGTTATATTTAATAGCGTTATCACAAAGGTTTCGCACGATTCCGGAAAGCAGCTGCGGAATGGCGTGCAGTACAGCGGATTCACCGGAAAGGGTCATGGTGACGCCCGCGGCTTCTGCTTCCTGCATCAGGCTCTTTACGGCCATGCGGGCCGTTTCATACAGGTCTGTCTGTTCAAACTGCATATTTCCGGCATTTTCATCCAGGTGCGACAGGTTCAGGATATCTTCAATCAGCTTTGCCATGCGCTGTGCTTCGGCATAGATTCTGCCCGCAAACGGGCAGATATCTTCCGGCCGGGCCATATGGTTCGCAATCAGCTCTGCGTAGCCGGATATCGCGTGCAGCGGCGTTTTTAATTCATGGGAAACATTGGCCGTAAACTCCCGCCGCATCTGCTCGGCATTTTCTTTTTCCGTGACATCGAACAGCAGCAGCGCCGCGCCGGAAACCGTTTTGCCGGAAATAACGGGGCTGGCGGTTATCTGGTAATGCCGGTTTTTCAGCTCCAGTGTCTGCTGTGCTGCTTCGCCCTGCAATGCTTGTTCCAGCAGATCTTGCAGCTGCGGGTTATGGCGGATGCCCCTGGAGTCCCAAAGCTCCATGGCGGCCGGGTTGATGCTGAGTATTTCCCCGTCCGGATTGAGCAGGAGAATGCCTTCTTTCATATTTGAAATGACAGCGCGCAGTTCTTCCTGGCGGCGGTGCAGCTCCTCTTTCTGGATGCGCAGCTGCTGCTGCTGGCTGCCAATCCGCCGCAGCAGGGGAGCCAGCTCCTCATAGCTTTCAATTGCCATGGGGCGGTCAAGGTCCAGGGCATTGAGCGGTTTTACAATTCTGCCGGAAAGTCTTGCAGCCAGGATAATGGAAAGCACGACTGCAATGGAAAATACAAGAAAAACAGGCTGTGACATGCCAAGCAGCAGTGTCAGCACAGTGCTGTGGGTTACAGACAGGCGCAGGATAGAACCGTCATCCAGCCGGCTGGCACAGTAAAAAGAACGTTCCATTAAAGTAGAAGAATAGCGGCTGCTCTCACCATAGCCGTCGGATAGTGCCTGGCGGATTTCTTCGCGTTCCAGGTGGTTTTTCATAACCGTTTTGTCGGAATGGCTGTCATAAAGAATCGTTCCGTCCGGGCTCATCAGCGTAATGCGGCAGCTGCCGGCATTAAGGCCCTGGAAATAGGAAAGCCCTTCACGGTTTACGCCGTGGGAAACAAAGTCTGTCTGGATTTTCAGGCTGTTTTGCTGCACCCTGGAAAAATATCCGTACAAAACGCCCATAATCAGGGTAATGGATGAAAGAAATACAGCCATTGCAACAAGGCAGATAGACTGGAAAATGCGTTTTGTCATGCGTGTTCCTCCATTTTATAGCCGACGCCCCGTACTGTTTTGATATAATTGCCGCAGCTGCCAAGCTTTGTCCGCAGTGTTCCGACATGCACGTCGACCGTGCGGGTGCCGCCGGTGTATTCGAATTCCCAGATGTCTGCAAGCAGGGCGTCCCGGGTAAAGACCATGCCTGGATGGGACATCAAAAGATGCAGCAGCTCGTATTCTTTTCTTGTCAGCTCGACCGGTATTTTATGGTCTTTTTCCCAAATGGACACGGTATGCTCGGATGGATTCAGTTCTAAAAATCCGATGGAAAGCGGCTGGACGGTGTTTTTGGGCATGGTGCGGCGAAGGACTGCCTTGACGCGGGAAAGCATTTCCATCATGCCGAATGGCTTGGCAAGGTAATCGTCGGCGCCAAGGTCCAGTCCGGTGATTTTGTCATATTCCGTGCCCTTGGCAGAAGCAATAATAATGGGAATGCCGGCGTATGCGGTCTGGGATTTCAGTTTTTTTAAGATTGCAATGCCATCTTCACCAGGAAGCATCAAATCCAGCAGAATCAGCTGCGGGAGTCCGCTTTTGAGGGCTTCATACAGGCCTGCGGAGCTGCCAAAGCCCCTGGCATCGAAGCCGGCTGTGCGAAGGGTATACATCATCAGGTCGCGGATGGCGCTGTCGTCTTCTATACAATATATCATGAGTACCTCGCATTTTTTCTGTTTTTTTTATTATACACATTGCAGGAAAAATATCAAGAAGGCACGAAAATATCATAATTCAGCTTTACATCTTCAAGCCAATGACGTTATAATAGACAAAGCTGGCAATTACAAGAATGACAAGGAGGAGAAAGGATGCACACAGTTACTCTGGGCAGAACCGGAATTACCGTCAATAAAAACGGGTTCGGCGCACTGCCGATTCAGCGTATTTCATTGGAAGATGCAGGAAAACTGCTCCGCAGGGCATTTGATGCAGGAATCACTTATTTTGACACAGCAAGATGGTATACAGACAGTGAAGAAAAAATGGGCCAGGCATTTGAGGGCATGCGGGAAAAGGTATATATTGCAACAAAAACAGGTGCCGCCAGTGTGGAAGATTTCTGGAAGGATTTAGAAACGTCCCTGCATAATCTGAAAACGGATTATATCGACGTTTACCAGTTTCATAATCCGCCGGTCTGTCCAAAGCCGGGGGATGGCAGCGGCCTGTACGAAGCAGCGCTGGAAGCAAAGGCGCAGGGGAAAATCCGCCATATCGGGATTACGAACCACAGGCTGGCTGTGGCACAGGAAGCCGTTGCATCGGGGCTTTATGAAACACTGCAGTTTCCGTTCTGCTATCTGAGCGGGGAACAGGAGCTGGATCTGGTGGAAAAATGCCGGCAGGCGGATATGGGATTTATTGCGATGAAGGCCTTATCCGGCGGACTGATTACGAATTCGGCTGCGGCATATGCGTTTGAGGCACAGTATGAAAATGTGCTGCCTATCTGGGGCGTCCAGCGGGAAAGCGAGCTGGATGAATTTATTTCTTATATCAAAAACCCGCCGGAAATGACGGAAGAAATCAAAGAACTGATTGCCCGTGACAGAGAGCAGTTAAGCGGGGAATTCTGCCGGGGCTGCGGGTACTGCATGCCGTGTCCGGCCGGAATTGAAATCCATACGTGTGCGAGGATGTCGCTGTTAATCCGGCGTTCGCCGTCCAGGGCACAGCTGACGGAGCAGGCACAGGAAATGATGAAAAAGATAGAAGGCTGCCTGCACTGCAACAAGTGCAGGGGAAAATGCCCGTATGAGCTGGACACGCCTGCACTGCTGGAACGCAATTACGAAGATTATAAGAAGATTCTGGCAGGAGAAATCCAGGTGTAGCAGCTGCCTGTGCGGCAGTTCAGGCAGGCCTGTCATATGCTGTGGAAGCAGACATGAAAAATCAGGAGAGAATGGCTGATATTTGCAGAAGCAGGAAATGACAGCAAAAATTTATAGATTCACATATTCCATAATAGAAGGGGAGCAAAATATGAAACAGGAAAAAAGCAGGAATTCATTTTCGGGTTCTATCGGTTTTGTGCTGGCAGCTGCCGGCAGCGCGGTAGGGCTTGGCAATATCTGGAGGTTTCCGTATCTGGCGGCAAAGGATGGCGGCGGGCTGTTTTTGGTATTATACCTGATTCTGGCGCTGACATTTGGTTTTACGCTGCTGACAACGGAAGTGGCAATCGGGAGAAAGACAAAGCAGAGCCCGCTGACCGCTTATGGCAAAATTTTCCAGAAGGCAAAACCGCTTGGCATTATTGCATGTCTGGTACCAGTGATTATTCTGCCATATTACTGTGTAATTGGCGGATGGGTCGTGAAATATTTTATTGCGTTTCTGACAGGGGAAGGTGTAGCGGCTGCGGAAGACGGATATTTTACCGGGTTTATTACAAGCGATATGGAACCGGTGATTCTGCTGTTTGTATTTTTATTTGCAGTGGCGTTTATTGTATTCCGCGGGGTAAACAAAGGTATTGAAGCTTCATCCAAGATAATTATGCCGCTGCTGCTTCTGCTTGTTGTCGGAATTTCCTTTTTCTCCCTGACCATTGAGCATACGGACGATGGCGGGGCAGTGCGCACCGGGCTGCAGGGTTTTCTGATTTATGTAATCCCGAATCTGGACGGGCTGACGATACAGGGATTTTTTACGGTGCTTCTGGATGCGATGAGCCAGCTGTTTTTCAGCCTGAGTGTCGCCATGGGCATTATGATTTCTTATGGCTCTTATGTGGCAGATGATGCAAATCTGGGCAAATCCATTAACCAGATAGAAATTTTTGATACACTGGTTGCGTTTCTGGCCGGCGTTATGATTATTCCGGCTGTGTTTACATTTATGGGACGGGAAGGCATGGAGGCATCCGGCCCGAGCCTGATGTTTGTGTCCCTGCCAAAGGTATTCGCGGCGATGGGCAGTGCGGGAAATGTTATCGGCTGCATGTTCTTTGCGATGGTGCTGTTTGCGGCGCTGACGAGCGCGGTATCTGTAATGGAAGCGGTTGTGTCCAGCTTTATGGATGAATTCCATATTTCGCGTATCAAAGCGGCGGTGATTGAAACGGTGATTGCACTGGCAGGGGGCATTCTTGTATGCCTGGGCTACAACAAGCTGTATTTTGATATCGTGCTTCCAAACGGCGCGCATGCACAGATTCTGGATATTATGGATTATATCAGCAACAATGCGCTGATGCCTGTCGTTGCGATTGGCACCTGTATTCTTATCGGATGGATTGTAAAGCCGAAGCTGATTATTGATGAGGTGGAAAAATCCGGCTGTAAGTTCAGCAGGCGCAGCCTGTATATTGTCATGATTCGGTATGTGGCACCGGCACTGCTTGTTATCCTGCTGTTAAAATCCATTGGCGTGCTGAATATTATTTAACCGATGAATCAGAAATTTTATGATGCGGTTGCTGCCAATCCGGTTATTGCAGCAGTGAAAAATGAGTCCGGGCTGAAAAAATGCCTGGACATGCCGGAAATCTGTGTGGTGTTTGTGCTGTATGGCAGCATCGGCACGATTTCTGCGCTGGTGGAGCAGTTAAAGCAGGCTGGCAAGACGGTGATTGTGCATATGGACCTGGTGGCAGGGCTGGGCGCAAAAGCCGAAGCGGCGGATTTTATCGCGCAGTATACAAGGGCAGACGGGATTATTTCGACGAGAATTGAGCAGGTGCGCCGGGCAAAGGAGCTGTCGCTGTATACGGTATACCGCATTTTTGCCATTGATTCGAAGGTGCTCGGACATGTCACGGGAAACCGTGCGATTGGCGAATATGCGGATTTTGTCGAAATTCTGCCGGGACTGATGCCGAAGGTTATCCGCAGGATGTGCAGGGAACTGGCTGTTCCGGTTATTACCGGGGGACTGATTTCCGAAAAAGAGGATGTGATAGCCGCCCTGGATGCCGGGGCAGCGGCGATTTCCGCAACAAACGAGGATGTGTGGGGAATGTAGCATGGGAAAGAAGCTTCCGATTGGAATTGAGGATTTTGCACAGCTGCGCACAGAGGATTTTTATTATGCGGATAAAACCGGTTTTATCAAAGAGCTGCTGCAAAACTGGGGTCAGGCAAATCTTTTTACCCGCCCGAGACGGTTTGGAAAATCGCTGAATATGAGCATGCTGAAGCGCTTTTTTGAATATGGGGATAACAGCAGACTGTTTCAGGGGCTGGAAATTTCCAGGGAAAAAGAGCTTTGTGAAGCATATATGGGCAGGTTTCCGGTTATTTTCGTTTCTCTTAAGGGAATTCAGGGAAGTTCTTAGGCATATTTTAAAATATCCAGCTCGGGACGGCTCAGGCTGTTAATCATCTGGTCGTCCAGACGGAGAAGTATCATGGGGCAAAACCTCCCGGAAGTATTTGACTGCAAATTTCATCAGCATTCATGCAGACAGGATTTTATTGAGTATAACATGGCCGGACGGCTTTGCGCAAGAATCTGTTAAGATGAAACAAGAACTTCTCAATGACAGATGCACAGGGGTATGATAAAATAATAGAAGGATTTTTTGCTGTATGAATAAAAGGAGAATGAAGCATGAAAATCAGAAACGCAGCCATAAATGACCTGGCAGCAATCACAGCAGCAGAAGCGGAATGCTTTCCGAAGGCAGAAGCGGCGGGCGAACAGTCCTTTGCAGAAAGGCTTTCTGTCTACCCGGACCACTTCTGGCTTTTGGAAGATGAGGGCAGGATTGTGGCATTTGTCAACGGAATGACCACGGACCTGCCAGACCTTACCGATAAAATGTATGAAAATGCACAGATGCATCAGCCGGATGGGAAATGGCAGATGATTTTTGGGGTCGATACGATTCCTTCCTGCCGGAAAAAAGGGTATGCCGCCATGCTGATAAAACAGGCCATTGCAGATGCAAAAGCCCAGGGCAGGGAAGGACTGGTTCTGACATGCAAGGAAAAACTTCTTGCATATTATGCAAAATTCGGGTTTGTCCAGGAAGGCGTGTCGCAGTCCGTACATGGGGGCGCTGTCTGGTACCAGATGCGGCTGCGGTTTGAACAGGCCTGAATTGTCGGAAATGGCAGCCTGTCTGCAGGAATCAGGCTGCCGGAATTATCTGCGCCCGGTTATTGTTCAGCCGGTGCAGCAACAGAAGGGATGTTTTTGGTTGCGATGATATTTACGCCGGTTCCGGCTGCATTTTCCAGCAGGACATCCCCGATATGCACAGGTGCCTGTGCCTGTATGCTGCGGATGCAGTCCATAATGTCCATGATTTTTTCTTTCGGAATATCCTGTGCGGTTTTGACCGATACCATGGGAATGTCACCGCCTGTGACGCGCACGGTGCTCGTTACGGTGCGCGCCGGATGCGTGACTTCTTTGCGCGCGTAATCATCTCCGCGCCTGCAGGTATTTCCGGTAACGTTTATTACTTCTCCATGTTCTATTTCTGCGGCCAGCGCGCAGCCCAGGGGGCAGCCGATGCAGGTCAGGTTTCTTGTTTCCATGTTTATGCCTCCTCGATGGTTATGGTGATGCGGTCTAAGCCTTCAAAATCTTCCAGTGTTTTTTTAGACAGGCGGATTTCTTCCATTTCACCGGGTGCCATCACTGGTTTTTTCCGGCGGGAAATGCGGGTATCGTTCAAATATACGGACAGATAGCAGTTTTTGTATACCGCTCCGACACGGAAGCGGACGGTCAGCTCGTCTGCCATGCGGCCCGGGTGAATGGTTTTTGGCACGGTGTAGCGGACGCCGCCCGAAGGGATAAGCGGGATTTCATTTCCGGCT
Organism: uncultured Eubacterium sp.; assembly: GCA_910579075.1. Classification (GTDB taxonomy): domain Bacteria; phylum Bacillota; class Clostridia; order Lachnospirales; family Lachnospiraceae; genus Eubacterium_J. The sequence continues at coordinate 29,288 of CAJTSV010000004.1, read as the reverse complement.
GGTTTTAAGGCACCGTGATTTCGCACATAGGCAGCGGCATTTTTTCCGGCAGCAGCGGCTTCTTCTGATACAAAATCAACCAGGTCATGCACATGCAGCACATTGCCGCAGGCGAATACGCCTTCTATGCTTGTTTCCAGGCTTTCATTGACAGACGGGCCGTTTGTAACAGGCTCGATGTCCACGCCCATTTCGCGCGAAAGCTCATTTTCCGGTATCAGGCCGCAGGAAAGCAGCAGCGTGTCACAGGCATAATCTTCTTCTGTCCCCGGCACCGGTTTTCCGTGGCTGTCCACCTGTGCCAGCGTAATGCCTTCCAGGCGTTTTTTTCCTTTGATGTTTACGACCGTATGGCTTAACTTTAACGGAATGCCAAAGTCGTCTAAGCACTGTACGATATTGCGCTTCAGGCCGCCGGAAAACGGCATTAATTCGGCAACCGCTTTGACCGTCGCTCCCTCTAAGGTCATGCGCCTGGCCATAATCAGGCCGATGTCGCCCGAGCCTAAAATAACAGCCTCGCGGCCCGGCATATAGCCTTCGATATTGACCAGCCGCTGGGCTGTTCCGGCAGAATAAATGCCGGCAGGACGGCAGCCCGGGATATTCAAAGCGCCCCGGGAGCGTTCACGGCAGCCCATGGCAAGGATGACTGCTTTGGCAGATATCTGGAACAGGCCGTCGGTGCGGTTTACGGCGGTGATGATTTTGTCACGGGTAATATTCATAACCATGGTATTAAGTTTATACGGAATGTGCAGCTGCTTTACCCGGGTGATAAAACGGCTGGCATATTCCGGCCCGGTCAGTTCTTCTTTAAAGGTATGAAGGCCGAAGCCGTTATGGATGCACTGGTTTAAAATGCCGCCCAGCTGGCAGTCCCGTTCCAGAATCAGGATACTGTCCGTGCCATTTTGCTTTGCTGCGGCTGCTGCGGCAAGCCCTGCAGGCCCGCCGCCGATAATTACAATGTCATAGGATTGCATGTCGGTTCCCCCTGTATCTATTTTTCGATGAATGCCCTGCTGTGCCCGGTTAAAAGTTCTGAGCCTTTTCCGCTTTTGGTAATGGAAAGCTCCAAAATGCCGCGCTCCCTGGCAAGGATTTCCATGGTCTTCGGCGCGCAGAACCCGGACTGGCACCTGCCCATTCCGGCACGTGTGCGACGCTTGATGCCGTCTAAGGATTTAGCACCGAGCGGGCGGGTAATGGCATCTATGATTTCGCCTTCGGTAATCATTTCGCAGCGGCAGATAATATTGCCGTAAGCCGGATTTTCCCGAATCAGCGCCGCATATGCTTCTTTGGATAACAGCTTCGGGTTTAAGATGCCTTTTCTTGTGCCGTTAAAATCTGGATTTGGCTGCGGCTTTAAAATCCCGGTGACAATATCTGCCACGCGCATGCCGATGGCCGGGGCGCTGGTCAGG
>CAJTSV010000004.1:21110-27838 GCA_910579075.1 uncultured Eubacterium sp. | reverse complement strand
CACAAACCCGGGAGCGTCTTCCAGTTCCTGGATAATAAATTCGTGGCCATCTTCATGGGCGCGGTTTCCGCTGAACGAAGTAATGACCTGGCGCACCGGAACCGATGGGACAGAGCGCCTGGCGGACTCGCATACCCGTTCCAGGCCCGAAGCGGTGGTCTGCACGGCTTCTTTGTCTGAATGGTCATCGGCTGTCGGGCCGGTTAACAGATTGCCGTGGACAGTCGGCGTAACAAGCACGCCTTTGCCGAATTCGTTTGGAAGCTGGAATATTGTGTGTTTTACAAGGCTTCCGGCAGATTTGTCCAGCAGGCAGTATTCCCCGCGCCTTGGCGTGATATGGATTTTGCGGCTGCTGGCCATATTGTGGAACGTATCGGCGTGAACGCCGGCTGCATTGACAATGCATTTTGTCGCAACCGGGCCGTTATTCGTCTGGAGCTCATACCCGTCAGCGGTGCGGGTGATGCCAGTGGCTTCTGTGTCAAACAGAAACTGTACGCCGTTTTGCGCAGCATTTTCTGCCAGTGCGATGTTCATGCCAAACGGGCAGACAATGCCCCCGGTCGGGGCATAAATAGCGGCAATGGCTTCGTCGGAAACCGCCGGTTCCATTTCGTGCAGCTCCCGGCTGTCAAGAATGCGGATATCCGGCACCTGGTTTGCCAGTCCCTGTTCATACAATGCCTGCAGCTTTGGCAGGTCGCTTTCGCGGAAGCATAAAATCAGGGAGCCGTTTCGCTGAAATTCAAAATCCAGTTCTTTGGAAAGCGGTTCCATCAGCTGATTGCCAAGAAGGTTCATTTCGACCATTAACGTCCCGGGCGTACAGTCAATGCCGGAATGGACAATGGCACTGTTTGCTTTGGATGTGCCGCAGCAGACATCTTCTTCTTTTTCCACAACACAGATATTCAGCCGCCAGCGGGAAAGCTCCCTGGCACTCGCGCACCCGGTGACACCGGCACCGATGATAACTACGTCATACATGTTTTGTCAGCCTCCTGTTCTTTTTTGCATATGAAAAAGCCACGCAAAATAAGGTATCGTTTCCGATACGTTACTGCATGGCTCTCATCTCTTGCATTGGTATTTGGTTTTGATGGGGTTATTTTAGCATAGATGCGGGGGTTTGCCAAGGGGGAAAATTTTATGAATATGCAGGTCTTGTAGGAAATATTTTTCCCATATCATCAGAAAAATAAGATATAATTTGAAAGGACAGAATGAAATATTAAAATAACGGAGGTGTGGTATGAAGCTGAATGCAAATGGAACAGAAATATCAATTGTATTTGATAAGACATTTCAAGAAGACTATATGTCTCTGACTGATTTGGCACGGCGTAAAAATTCTTATGAACCGAAAGATGTTGTAAAGAATTGGATGCGTTTGCGTTCTACAATTGAATTTCTTGGTTTGTGGGAGAAGTTATATAATCCAGAATTTAAAGGGGTCGAATTCGACACCTTTAAAAATGAGGCCGGCTCTAATTCCTTTACGCTGACCCCGCAAAGATGGGCAGAAAAAACAAACGCGATTGGAATTGTTTCAAGGTCTGGCAGAGGCGGAGGTACATATGCACATACGGATATTGCATTTGAATTTGCATCATGGATTTCTCCTGAATTTAAGCTGTATGTGATAAAAGATTATCAGCGGTTAAAGAAAAGTGAGGCTCAGCGGCTGAAAACAGGCTGGGATACGAAACGCGAGCTTTCTAAGATAAATTACCGTATTCATACAGATGCGGTCAAAGAATTTTTAATTACGCCAGAACTTACGAAACAGGAGCAGGGATATGCATATGCTACAGAAGCTGATATGCTGAATATTGCCCTTTTTGGTAAAACGGCCCGCAAATGGCGTGAGGAAACCGGAAATAAAAAGCTGAATATGCGGGATTATGCCAGTGTGGAACAGCTGATTGTATTAGTAAATTTAGAAAGCATAAATGCAGATAATCAGGCAGGGCATATCATCTGAAGACAGGCTTAGAAAATTAAGAAGCGTAGCTTATTATCAGTTAAAATCGCTGGAAAATAACAGTATAACGGACAAATTAAAAAAGAATATGTTAATATAACCGGGTCATGCGGCTTGATATCAGGCTGGATTTACATACATGAAGCATTGCGCAGATTAAGGAAGCAGAAAACACTTTGTATACAGGGTTTTCTGCTTTTGTTTTTGTTTCAGGAATTGTCATAAAATAAGGACTGTGGATTTAAATTTCGTTTCTGCAAGTGCTCTGGGTGCAAACCGTAACATATAGATGTTACAATTCTTTTGCGCTATACGAAAGATAAGGAGGATGGTTTGATATGGAAAGGCATAATATTTACGGGTATGTGCGAGTGTCCAGCACAGACCAGAATGAGGAAAGGCAGATGATGGAAATGCGCAGGCTTGGCGTGGCGGAATGCAATATTTATGTGGACAAGCAGTCAGGCAGGGATTTTAACCGGCCGCAGTATGCAAGGATGGCAGCAAGGCTTGGACAGGGAGACCTTCTGTATATTTTGAGCATTGACCGGCTGGGCAGGAATTATCAGGAAGTACAGGAGCAGTGGCGGGTTCTGACGAAGGAAATCGGGGCCGATATCTGCGTGATTGATATGCCGCTGCTTGATACGCGCAACGGGAAAGACCTGATGGGGACGTTTATTGCAGACCTGGTTTTGCAGATTCTGTCGTTTGTGGCGGAGTCCGAGCGGGACAGCATTCGAAGAAGACAGGAGCAGGGGATTGCGGCGGCAAAGGCCAAGGGCGTGAAATTCGGAAGGCCGGGCGTTGCAGTGCCGAAGGAATTTCCGCAGCTTGTGCGGGCTTGGGAGCGCAAAAAGATTTCGATTGAGGAGGTTTTGGAAAAAAGCGGAATGAGCCAGGCGACGTTTTACCGGAAGCTGCGGGAGTACCGGGGGCTTTGAAGGCGGCTGGCAGATGGGGGAATGCAAGAGACGGGGGAGAAAGAGAGCATGTGGGTGATGGGAAGGGATGCTGGAAGAAAAAATATGGGGATTGTGCAAACTATATTATGGAAGGAAAGGTTACATGAATTGAAAAAGCTGATAGAAAGGGAATGGATGGTGCAGACTGAAATGAAAAAGTAAATGAGCAGATTGATGCAAAAAGGCAAATGTATGAATGGTGCAGACTGAAACGAAAAAGTTAATGTATAGATGGAATAAGCAGATACAAAAAGCAAGTGTATGAATGCTATAGAATGATATGAAAATAATCAAAGTATGAAAGGAATAAATTGATATGACAAAAAGAAATATATGTATTTTGTAAATGAATATTGAATATAAAAACATTTTATTTTTGTAAATAGCTATCAAAATGTGTACTTTTTGATAGTTCCCTGTTTCTACCTAAATTTACCATATTATTTGTGTTTCTGCAAGGTTTTTTGACTAATCTGAATGACATTTCACCTGATAATTCTAAGATAATGTAAAGTTTTTACAGATTACATCCCAAAAAGGACGTAAATTCATAGCGCCAGAATGATACAGGCAGCTTCTCAATAAGTACGCTTTTTGAGAAACGGAAACGAAAGCACAAAGGAAAAACATGAAGGGGGAAGCATGATAATGGTAAGAAAAGAAAGCAGGATAACGTATATGCTGGCACTGGCAGCAGCAGTGATTGCGGTGCTGTTTCTGGGTGTGTGCAGGGTAGAAGCCGCTTCTAAGCTGGCGCTGTTTAATTTTGCAGCGGCAAATGATATGAAGATAGCAAAGGGAGCAAAAATAGATTTGTCAGGGGACGCAAAGGCTTCAGCGTGGACATCCAGCAATCCGAAGGCAGTAAAAGTGTCTAAGAATGGAGTTGTAACAGCGCTGAAAGCCGGCAAGGCAGTCATTTCTGCTACGATAAACGGGGAAAAGGAAGAATGCCGGATTACGGTAGTCAAAGATGTATTAAAACCAGCCGGGTATCTGAAAAATGTATACAAAACATGGAGCAGCCCGGACAGCGGCAAAAAGGTGACTGTAAAGGCAAATGGCCTGAAAAAGGGACTGGATGATTTTCTTGCACTTGTGAAACCGCAGAATAAAGATGATGTTGTATATGGAAAGTGCACAAAGATTCTGGCAGTCGAAGAAGACAGCGCCGGAGCTACGGTTTATTTTGAAGCAGAGGGAACGTTAGAGGGCAGGAAATCCAGCTATCCATGCGTGGCAGTATTTACGAATGATTATGAGCATGACGGGTATGGGTACAGCCTGATGCTGCAGCCGGTGACCTGGGTTACGGATGACGGCCAGCTCCTGTATGGAGCAGGCATTTTCTGGTATGCATAAATGGCGGGCAAAATCTGTTTCTGGTGTTTTAAGGCCAGGGGAAACCATGCCGTCTGCCCGCACTGCGGTTATGAGCCGGGCAGCGATTCGGGCCAGGCATACCAGCTTTCGCCCGGAACAATCCTGCAAAAGCGGTATGTCATAGGTGCCAGCATCGGGTTTGGCGGATTTGGCATTACCTATAAAGCATTTGATGCCATGCTGCGCATGATTGTGGCAGTCAAGGAGTTTTATCCGGCGGGGCTTGTAAACCGGGGCGGCGGAGAGAAAAAAGTAGGGATATTTTCCGGTGAAAAGAAAGCGGAGTTTCAAAAGCAGCTGGCCCGTTTTCTGGAAGAAGCGCGGAATATGGCGCTTTTTTCCAAAGAACAGGATATCGTAAATGTCTTTGATTTTTTTCAGGAAAACCAGACTGCGTATATCATTATGGAATATGTGGATGCGCCGCTTTTGAAAGAAGAACTGAAAAAGCGGCGCTTTTCGCAGGAAGAAGCGGGCGGGTATATGATAGCGCTGTTAGAAGCGCTGGAAAAAGTTCACGGTCACGGCATTATTCATAAGGATATCAGCCCGGATAATATTTTCCTGACCGGGCCGGATTCCATCAAGCTGTTTGACTTTGGAGCGGCAAGGCTGGAAGGCTCGGAACGGACGGAAGCGGTTGTTGTGAAGGCCGGATATACGCCGCCGGAGCAGTATACGTCACAGGATGAACAGAGCCTGAGCATGGATATTTATGCGGCAGGTGCAGTCTTTTTTGAAATGCTGTCCGGGGAAAAGCCGGTAGATTCCAGGGACCGCGTGATGAACGATGAATTAAAGGAATTGAAGGATTTTGGAATCCGGGCGGATGATTACCTGCAGCGCATCATATTCAAAGCTATGGCACTGGAGCCCCGCCTGAGGTTCCAGACGGCGAAGGAGTTTAAGGAAGCGCTCATTTATCATAAAAAAGTCAGGCTCCCGCAGGAAGAAATCCGTAAAAACCGCAGGAGAAAGCAGATTCTGGCAGCAGTGCTGGCGGCAGTTATCCTGCTTGCCGGCGGTGCGCTTGCTCTAAACCTGACCGTTTTTTCCGGCAGGGGGAAAATCGATGTGGCAAAGCTCGAGCCGGAAGAACTGTCTGTATGGATTCTGGCAGCAGATGAACAGTCCGGAGAGGAACTGATACGCGCGCTGTCCGAAAGCGCAGCACGCGTATGTCCGCAGCTGACAGTTCATGCACAGGCGGCTGCCGGGGAAAATTACATGCAGATGCTGGAACGCGCCATGGAAACGGACAGCCTGCCGGATGTGTTCTGTACCGACGGGCTGGATGACGGTTTTTGGAATGCGGGCCATTGCATGGAGCTTTCCAGACTGATGCATACGATGGATTTATCGGATTATCTGTATCTGGAAGACCTGGCCGGGGAAGACGGTGTTTATGCACTGCCGACTGCCATGCAGACAGGCATTGTATATGGAAGTGAAGCAAAGGCCGCAGGACTGGCACAGCCGGATTCTGCCGAAACGCCTGGTGGGATAAAGGAAGCTGGCGGGGCAGATATGGACACGCTTGCACAGATGGGAGGCACGCTGGATTATGCAGATACGCAGGGCGTGTTTGAGCGGTTTCAAAACCAGGATGACCCGCTTGCATGGATTGCCGGCGATTTGTCCGATATGGACCGGGTGGAGGCAGTTACTGTGGAAGCGGTTCCTTCTACGGATTTTACAGCTGTGCCGCTTTTGAAAGAAGAAAAGCTTGTGGGCAGCATGGAACACTGGTATGCCGTGAAAAAGAGCGGGGATAAAAACAGGCAGGACGCGGCAATGACGCTGCTTTCCCTGATGTTAAGCGAAGGCATGCAGAGCGCGGCCTATATGGATAACCGGGATGGGCTGCCATTGAACCGGGCTGTGCTGGACAGCTACCAGGAAAATAAGCTGACGACATATCTGAATTTTTTAAAGGATTATGATTTTGAACAGATGCAGCTTTATGAAGGAGACAGCATCTGTGAGATTATCCGGCGGGAAACCGGGTAGGCAGAAGGTCCTGCAAGTCCATAAGAATATATAATTCAGCAGAGAAAAGGACGGAAAAGCGGATGAAATTTCGGGTTCATGCAAAAAATTCGAGTGTATTAATAAAAGGAAAGCCGTCATTTGGGGAAAAAATCAATGAGCGGGAAGCGGATTATCTGGTGAACAGTTCCGTACCCGGATTTTTCAGCATTTCTTATGACGGGAAAAAACAGCTGGTGTATGAAGCGCCGTGTACCATGGTGCTGGCCAAATATTTAAAAGAAACGAAGCTTTCCGAAGCGGCTTTCTGGAAAATCATGGCGCAGATGCTGGATGTGCAGATTGCAGCCAAAAGCAGGGGGCTTTATCCGGAGCATCTTTGTGTCAGGCCGGATATGGTGTTT
>CAJTSV010000004.1:20876-21100 GCA_910579075.1 uncultured Eubacterium sp. | reverse complement strand
CTCGAAGAAAGAACCCTGCAGATGTATTTTTTATACCAGCCGGTTACCGGTGCAAAGGAAACCGCGGACAGCCTGTTTGCGGTGATTCATGACATGATTTATGAGGAGCTCAAAAAAGAAGGCGGAAAAGGGCAGGATTATATTATTGATTTTCAAAATTACCTGAAACAGGGAGACTACCGTCTCGAGCATGTCCGCCAGTACATCGCACAGGCTGCCGGCGG
>CAJTSV010000004.1:3350-20859 GCA_910579075.1 uncultured Eubacterium sp. | reverse complement strand
GGACCTGCAGTGCCGGAACCGGACGACGCAGAAGAAGATCTGGAACAGTATACGGTCATGCTTGGCAGCGGCGGCGCTCCGCCAGTGAATGCGCCAAAGTGCGTGTACCTGACAAGAATCAGGACAAAAGAAACAGCAGCGCTTTCAGACGAGATTATCAAAATCGGCAGGTCCAGCCAGAATACATACTGTGTGACCGGCAATGCATCGGTCGGACGGGTTCATGCGGCGATTGTAAGGCGTGGGGATGTGTGTGCCTTAAAGGATATGGGTTCTGTGAACGGGACTTCTGTAAATGGAAAGCGCCTTGGTGAAAATCAGGCGTGCAGGCTGCAGAGCGGGGACAGGATTCAGCTGGCGGATGAAGAATTTATATTTGAGCTGAAATGAAATAAGCTGAAATTAATGATTACTGCAAAAAGAGAGGTATCTGAAAAATATGGAAGACATAGCACAGCTTTTACTGTCACAGCAGGCAGTTTTAATTTACGAAATCGTGATAGCTGTTATTCTGGTCATTTCGATTGTCCTGATTAGCAGGCAGCGCAGGCTGAGAAAACAGATTCAGGAATCCGCACAGCAGCGGCAGGTAAAGCGGTCGCTGGACGATTCGCTGGCAAACCAGAGGCGGAGGTAAAGCCGGATGAACATTATTTTATCAGTATATTCCAAGGATGCATTCCTTGAATACCAGCTGCCGTCTGTCAATAATGCGGATTATACGCTGACACTGAAAAGCGATTTTTATCATTTAAAGAAAAACTGGAATATTTATCTGGAAGTCATGGACCATGTGTGGAGCTTTAAGCGGGGCAGGGGCTACAGCATCCGCAGGGACGGCGGGGCTTATGAAGGACGCGGGCTTGCTGACAAGGATGTCCTGAACCTTTTGATTGAGGACGAAAAGGAAATCGTTATCATTGTCCGGTATGTGGAATCGCTGTTTCATGCATATGAAAAATTTTCACTGGCAGGCATCAGCCAGATTACGATTGGTGAAAAAACGGATAATGATATCTGTTATGACTATATGAAGCTTGTCTCACGCAGCCATGCAGCTATCGTGCGGGACGGAGCCAGCTTTAAGATTGTCAATAACAGCTTAAACGGCACGTATGTCAATTCGTACCGGATAGAGAAAGAACGCCTGTTAAGCCCGGGCGCATGTATTGACATTATGGGGCTGCGCATGATTTATCTGGGCGGCTGCCTGGCGGTTGATACGGCAAGCGGCCGCGTGCGGATAAATAAACAGAAGCTCAAACCGATGCAGGCACGCCCGGGCGCGCCGCGCGGGCCGGTACGGGAGACGCTTTCGGTATCGCATGGAAAGACCGTTTACCACCGTTCGCCGCGCACGTTTCATGAGCTGGCAGACGGAGAAATTGAAATCGAAGGCCCGCCGCAGCAGGAGCCGGAAAAGCCGCAGCCGCTGCTTCTTACCGTCGGCCCGTCTTTTACCATGACACTTCCGATGATTGCAGGATGCTTTTTAATGATGTCCCCGTCTTCGGGCAGCAGCTCGCTGTCGATGTATTCCGGCATTGTCATGTCTGTTTCGTCCGCGGTGATAGGAGTCTTCTGGGCAGTCCAGAATGTGCGCCACCAAAGAAAGCTGGAAGCAGAAAAGGGACAGGCACGGTTCGAAAGCTACAGCGAATACCTGCTGGAAAAGACAGAAGAAATCAAGGCCAGGTATGAAAATGCTTCCCGCAGCCTGTTTGACATGTACCCGGATGCAGCGGCCTGCCTGTCTTATGATGAAAGCCAGGGGCTTTTGTGGAGCCGCAATGCGACGCACCGGGATTATCTAAAACACCGTCTTGGCATGGGCAATGTCCCGTTTCAGATTTCGATTCAGGCACCAAAAGAAAAGTTTACCGTTTATAAAGACGAGCTGGCGGGAAAGCCGCGGTTTATCAAAGAAAATTATGACACGCTCTACGATGTGCCGGTGGTACTGGATCTGGCGGAGCACAAGCTGATTGGCATGGTGGGCGGGCCGCAGAAGGCCGGGGCCATTGAGACGGCAAAGCTGCTGGCTGCCCAGATAGCGGCCAATAACTGCTATACGGATGTGAAGCTGGGATTTTTGTACGACAGCGAGTGCTCGAATGAAGAAAAAGAGTGGGAGTTTGCCAGATGGCTGCCGCATGTGTGGTCTGAGGATAAGAAAACGCGTTACTGCGCATCCAATGCGGAGCAGGCGAGCGATGTATTTTATGAACTGGCAAAAATTTTCCGTACAAGGGTGGAAGAAGAACAGGAGCTGCATACCAAAAAGGAGCAGCTTCCAAGGCCGTATTATATCCTGTTTATTTCGGATATGCATCTGCTGGAAGGCGAGCTGATTGCACGGTATATTTTTGACAAGGAACCGGCAGCCGGACTGACGGCATTTATCCTGACCGAGCGCTATGAGGATTTGCCGAATGCGTGTGATTTTATTATCGAAAATACGGCCCGGTTTCAGGGCATGTATGATGTGATTCTGGGCGAGGAGCGGTGGCAGGAGATTCAGTTTGACCAGATTGACAATTATCATCTGGAGCGCTTTTCCAGGCATCTGGCGACCCTGCAGGTACAGGAAATGGAAAAGGGCGGGGAAATCCCGAACTCCCTGACGTTTTTTGAAATGCTTGGCGTTTCAAAGCCGCAGGAGCTCCCAGTGCGGGAACTGTGGGCAAAGAACCGTACTTATGACAATATCCGCGGCATGGCCGGGCAGAAGGCGGGCGGTGCGCCGTGCTATCTGGATGTGCATGAGAAATACCACGGGCCGCACGGGCTGGTGGCGGGCACGACCGGTTCCGGAAAATCGGAAACGCTCCAGACATATATGCTGTCGCTGGCCGTGAATTACAGCCCGGATGATATCGGGTTTTTCATTATTGACTATAAGGGCGGCGGCATGGCAAACCTGTTTGACGGGCTGCCGCATATGGTCGGGCAGATTTCGAACTTATCCGGCAATCAGGTCCGGCGTGCGATGATTTCGATTAAAAGTGAAAACCGCAGAAGGCAGCGGGTGTTTACCGAGCATGGCGTTAACAACATCAACCTGTACACCAGGCTTTATAAAAACGGGGAAGCTGCGCTGCCGGTGCCGCATTTATTTATTATTATCGACGAGTTTGCAGAATTAAAACGGGAAGAACCGGATTTTATGCGCGAGCTGATTTCGGTGGCCCAGGTCGGGCGAAGCCTTGGCGTGCATATGATTCTGGCAACCCAGAAGCCGAGCGGCACGGTCGATGACAATATATGGAGCAACTCCAAGTTCCGTCTCTGCCTTCGCGTGCAGGACAGGCAGGACAGCAGCGACATGCTGCATAAGCCGGATGCTGCCTATATTACACAGGCCGGGCGCTGCTACCTGCAGGTCGGCAATGACGAGGTATACGAGCTGTTCCAATCCGGCTACAGCGGGGCTGCTTATGAAGAAAATGTCAGCCTGGGCAATACGGAGCTGGCCAAGATGATAGGCTTAAACGGCACAGTGGAAATGACCGGAAGCTCGGCCAAGCTGTCGCAGAAGCAGAAGGTCGAATACCTGTGGCTCGAACAGCTGGCAGCATGCCTGGATTTGGCGCAGAAGGCGGCAAAGATTACGCTGGAAGAATGTAAAAACAGGCAGCAGCTTGGACGGCTCGTGCATGCCATGTATAAGGCGATGTGGTATGAAAAGCTGGATTATCCGGTCAGCCGCTACAATACAGACCGCCTGTGCGATTTTCTGCTGCTGTATAAAAAAGTGCAGGCAGTGCGCGCAGACCGGGCGGCAGTCCTGACCGAAATCATGCAGCAGTCCGTTTCCGGCAAGGTAAAGATGCCGCAGAAAAAAGAAAAGACACAGCTGGATGCGGTCAAGGAATATCTGGCACAGATGGCGCAGGAATGCGGCTATACCTACCATATGCAGCTTTGGATGCCGGTACTGCCGGGGCATATTTACCTCGAGGAGTTTGCAGAATACCGGGAGCGCTGCTACAAGGACGGCGGCTGGCCGAAGCAGGGCGGGGCATGGAGCCTGGAAGTCGTGCTTGGCAAAATTGACGACCCGGCAAACCAGAATCAGATGCCATTGTTTTTTGATTTTGCAAAAACCGGGCATCTGGCGGTATTCGGAAGCATTGTCAGCGGGAAAAGCACGCTGATGCAGACGCTTGCTTATGCGCTTATCCACCGGTATACGCCGGATCTGGTCAATTTATATGCGCTGGATTTCAGCAGCAAAATGATGTCTGCATTTGAGGATGCACCGCATATGGGCGGCGTGATGTATGAAAATGACATGGACAAAATCAGCAAGTTTTTCAATATGATGGGAACGATTCTGCAGGAGCGCAAAACCCTGCTGCGCGGGGGCAATTACAGCCAGTATGTCCAGAAAAACGGCGTGACCATGCCGGCCATCGTGATTTTTATTGATAATTACGCTTCGTTTAAGGAAAAGACGGATGAACGGTATGAAGAAATGCTGATTACGCTGTCCAAGGAAGGCGTCAGCCAGGGCATTTTCCTCGTGGTATCGGGAAACGGCATCGGCATGAACGATGTTACCTCGCGTGTCTGTGAAAATATCACCGCATCACTGTGCATCCAGCTGCAGGAGAAATATGAGTATACAGACCTTCTGCATACGAACCAGATTGAAGTGCTGCCGGAAAGCGGGATGAAAGGAAGGGGGCTGACCGATTATGAGGGACGTATTCTGGAATTTCAGACAGCGCTTTCGGTGCAGGCAGAAAATGACTATGAGCGTATGGAGCTGATTCGCAGCAGGTGCGTGGAAATGAAACAGGCATGGAGCGGGAAGCGGGCAAGGCCTGTGCCGGAAATTCCGAAAAAACCGGTCTGGTCTGAATTTCACCAGCTGGATGAATACCGCAGGCTGCTTTTGGATAAGGACAGGCTGCCTGTCGGATATGATATGGCGAATGCACAGGTATATGGAATCAATCTGCGCAATACATACTGCTATATGGCTTATGGAGCAGGCCATACCGGCAAGACAAATTTCCTGAAGGTATGCCTGCAGGCGGCGCTGGAAAAGAAAGCAAAGGTATGCGTGATGGATAACGAATCACATGACCTGCACAGCTATGCGGGAAACGGCGTGCAGTATGTGGAAGACGACAAGGGACTGTATGAATTTTTCACGCAGCTGCTGCCGGTCTTTAAAGAACGGAACAAAAAGAAGCACGAGCTGCAGGCCGGGGACTGTGAGACAGATGAGATTTACGAGGCAATGAAGCAGTTTGAACCGTATTTTATTTTTATTGCGGATTTGAAATCGCTGGTTATGATGGTGAATGGCTCCCAGTACGATATGAGGGGATTTTTCCGCAACATTCTGGAAAAAGGAAGCATGCACAATATTTACCTGTTCAGTGCGGTTTCATCAAAAGACCATCAGGAGATTTTTGGCGACGAGCTGTATGACACGTTTACCGGATATAAGACGGGCATTCATTTTGGCGGAAATACAGCGGATAACCGGGTGCTGAATTTTGACTATATTTCTTATGCAGAGCAGACAAAGGTGCTGCCGCCGGGTGTCGGATGCCTGCCGGACGCAGTGTCAAACGAAGATACGGCAAAGGTTGCCGTGCCGCTGGCCAGGAGGTAAAAAGCGTTGGTTACCATGATGGTATGCATCCCGGGGCGCAGGGAAGCGGAGTCATTTGGAAAGCTGTCGAGGGAGCTGTTTGCGTACTTATCGGAGGAAGAATTCAAGCTGCACTGTTTTTTTACGCTGCAGGAGACATGGAAATTCCTGGAAACAGGGGCACTGCTGGATATGGCGTGCATTGGTGTCACGGGGCAGGAAGAAATCAAGCTGCTGCGCCAGATTCGGAAACAGTATGCGAAGGTACAGCTCCTGTTAGTGGCGGATGCGTCTGTTTCGCCTATGGAATATTTAACGCCGGATGTGCGGGCGGCTTCCCTGCTGCTGCATCCTTATGAGGCAAAGCAGAAGGAACGGGTTGTGCGTGGATTTTTAAAAAGCTGCCTGGTAGAACACGCACAGGACGGGGGCTCCGGGAACGATAAGGATGTGCTCGTCCTGGAAAACCGGGAAGGCAGGACCGTTATTCCGTACCGCCAGATTTATTATATTGAAGTACGGGAACGCAGGATTTTTATCCGGATTCAGAATAAGGAATACAGCAGGTATGATTCCATGGAGCATATGCTCGGGCAGCTGCCAGATATATTTGTGCGCTGCCACAGAAGCTTTGCATTTAACATGCAGCATCTGGAACGGGTACGTCTGTCGGAGAACACGGTGTATCTGGAGCATGGCATGGCAGTACCGCTTTCGAGGAGCTATAAGTCAGCAGTAAAGGAGTGTATGCATGGACGGTATGCAGCAGGAAGGCATGACGCAGGGATGCCTGGATGACTGTCATGAAATTTATTATGTGAAAGAGGAAGCACTCAAGCTGCTGCTGGCGGGGCTCGGGCAGACACAGTGGTACGGGCTGTTTTCTGAAAGGAAGCCGCATGGCAGCAGTGTGCAGGAAAATACAGATGGCCCGGGAGCGCGGGCCGGATTATATGGAGCGGTGCAGGACAAAGGCTTGCAGGAAAAACCGGGCGGGCTTATGCACAAGGAAAGCAGGCGGCCTGGCGGGAATGAGGCGGTAAACAGCGTGCTGGCTGGCATGTACTTAGACGGCCTGATTGACTGGGAAGGGAAGGGCGTAGCTGTAAGGCAGCCTTATGCGCGCATGCTTTCGGTGATGCTGGAGCAAAAGGCCTGTGTGACATGTGAAGGGATGGATTCTTTATCGATATCTATGCTGCGGTGCTGCTATCTGTCCGGGGATAGCGTTATTGCAGTGCGCATAAGCCAGAGGGAAGACGGCATGCTTGGACTGGCGCAGCTGGCTGTCCGGGAGTGGGAGCAGATGCTGGGGGAAGCGTGTGCGAGGCTTGCGGATGGAGAATGCCTGGAGGCGGCCAGGCGCAGCAGCGTGGATGGAAGGATTTTCCGCGAAGTGCGGGTCTGGAAAGCTGGAATCCGGGATGTCTGGGTGGAGCCGGACGGGGAGAGAAGATGCCTGTATGCGGCGGAGAATGCCGGGGAGGTGCTTGGACAGATGCTGGGAATAGCAGTACGCTGAACGAAATCGGGACTTTGAAAGCTGGGAAAGGGTTATGGAAGTGATAGGGAAAAGGATTTTCGGGCTGCTTGCAGGATGCGTTACAGTGCTTTTGGTTTTTTGGAGCGGCGTGCTGTCTGTGACGGCTGCGGATGGCGGTGGGGACTGTTTTTTTAATGTTTCGGATGTGACGGTGGAGCGGGGCGGGAAGCTGTGGCTGTTTTTGAAGGACGATTTGACGGGTGAGATGCGGGCGGTTTCGGATGTGATATGGGTATCGGATAACCGCAGTGCGGTTTCTGTGAACAGGAATGGGCTGCTGGATGTGAAAGGTGCCGGGAAAGCAGTGATTACGGCACAGGCTGGTGGCAGGAAGCTTTCGTGCAGGGTAAAGGCTGTCGGGTCTGGAAAGATTTTGGAACAGTTTTATGGGATTTGGAAGGAAAAAACGGGGAACGGGAAGAAATTTGAATTTTATGCGGGCGGCATGGAGCGTGCTTTGAATGGGATTTTGATACAGACGGACAGAAAGGGCTACCGGTTCGCGGAAATATTGTGCTGTGTACAGACACCGGATAGGGTAATGCTCGGGATTCGGGCGGAAAAAGGGGAACAGAGTATTTTTGCCGTATTGATGAAAACAGTGAAAAAACCAGATGTTTTGAAAGTCTATATTGGGAATGATTCCTGTATTGATATTGGAAAAATGCGGGAACAGGATGTTGTGCTGTCCCGGGTAAAGGATAAGCATGCGGATCAGTATGTGTTTTTGGGGGATTCGCGTTTTGCGGGGATGTCGCTGGAAAAATGCGGGAAAAAGGATGTGTATCTTGCAAAGGACAGCCAGGGGCTTCGGTGGTTTATGGAACTGGAACAGAAAATGAAGCGTCTGGATGGGTATTTGACGGTGTTTGTTATCGGCTTTGGCGTAAATGATTTATATAACGCGGCACGGTACGCGGATTTCGTGAATGGGCTTGGCTTGCGCGGGAAGGTGTATTTCTGCACGGCAGGACCTGTGGATGAGGTGCTGGGGCGAAGGCATGGGTATACGGTGACAAACCGCCAGATTCGGGAGTTTAACAGGATTATCAGGGAGAATGCGAAGCATTATAAGGTATTGCATGTATTTCAGGAACTGGCAGGGTCTGGTTTTGGGACAACGGATGGCGTGCATTATAATGCCGGTACTTATGTAAAATTATATCAGTATATCAGGAAGCACGCGAAACCATGGGATTGAAAGGGGATTGCATTGAAGAAATTTTTAAAAGAGGCAGCGGTATTTCTGGGATGGGCAGTTTTTTTCATATCAGCTGGGAATGCAGGTTATCTGGCGTTTGGTGCATCTGCAAGCCAGATGGGGCAGGCGGAAAAGCTGGAAGCTGACAGAGCGGGAGAAACAGTATTCTGGCTGGAAGACGGTCAGGAGGAAGAAAGCCCGGGTAATCCGGAAGGCTCCACAGATAAGCCGAACGGGGAAGAAGAAAACATTGCAGGCTGGCCTGGACATACAGCAGAAGCGGATGGGGACGGGGCGCAAGAAGCAGAAGATAGTTTGAAAAAGCCGGAAGATGAGGAATGGAAAGAAGCCAGGGAATTGGGCAAGCCTGTTTTGTACGCTGCTTCGAAGCCCGATGGCGGGATAAAGCTCAGCTGGAAGCGGACAGAAGGGGCAGTCTGGTATGTTCTTTACAGGAGCACAGATAAAGATGGCGGTTACCGTAAAATTTATGAAGCAGAGGAAAAACCCCATTCCCGCTATTACATAGATCAAGGACGTACCGCCGGGAAGATTTATTATTACCAGCTGGCAGCATTTTCAAAAGGGCAGGAAGAACGAAGAAACAGCAGGATTGTCGCCGGGCGGTTTTTGAATCAGGCAGAACTGACGGGTGTTTCGAATCTGTCCGGTTCACGAAAGCTGGTACTGCACTGGAAGCATGTGAAAGGTGCCGCGAAATACCAGATTCAGCGCAAGAGTGGTTCCGGGGAATATAAGGTCATAGCTTCCGTAAAGGGCAGCCAGAATACTTATACGGATAAGCAGCGTTACGGCGGTAAAATTTACAGCTACCGGGTGTGTGCAAAAGATGCCCGCGGCGGGCGCGGAAATTACAGCAGGGCGCTCGGCCAGATGGCTATCGATAAGGACAGAAAAATGATTGCCCTGACATATGATGACGGCCCGTCAGAATATACGCCGATTGTGCTGGATGCGATTAAAAAGCATGGAGTACATGCGACCTTTTTTGTCGTAGGAAACCGGGTGAATTATTTTTCTGAGAGTATCCGCCAGGAAGCGGCACTCGGATGCGAAATCGGGAATCATACATACGGACATAATAACCTGAACCGGCTTTCTGCATTACAGGTACAGTCTGTACTGGCCGGGACAAATCAGGCGGTTAAAAATCAGGACGGCCCGGATATCCGCATTATGCGTCCGCCTGGCGGAAATTATAATCCGAATGTATGCCAGGCGGCTGGCATGCCGGTTGTTTTATGGTCTGTCGATACGCTGGACTGGCGTACAAGAAATACAGCGGCCACAATACAGTGCATACAGAAAAATGCCAGGGACGGGGATATTGTACTGATGCATGACCTGCATCTGCCGACTGCAAAAGCGGCGGATGCAGTTATCCGGTATTTAAAAGCGGCGGGGTATCAGCTGGTGACGGTCAGTGAACTGGCAGCTTACCGGGGCGGAATGGCGGCTGGCAAGGTATACACCCGGTTTTAGAAAATGACAGCAAAAGGGATGTTGTAAAAGGAAATTAAGGAATCATTCAAAAATGAATTTATATCTGGCACTTTGTGGCAGGGAAAGGAGCATATGCCCATGATTTTAACAGATGTTTATATACCGGCCGTAGACGAAAACTACGACTTTATGCTGGACGAAAATGTTCCGGCACTGCAGGTGATGGAAGAAATCAGTGAGATGATTTCCAAAAAGGTGAAAGAAAAAAAGCCGGCGAAAATAACGGATTTTGTCCTGTATTCCATGGACACGGGCACGCTGCTTGACCATAACCTGAGCCTGCATGCAAATGGCATTCATGACGGCAGCCGGATGATTTTTGTGTAAAATGTGCTGTCTGGACATACAGACAGGTCATATAATACAAGACTGCTCCCATGCTGGAAAATTCTGGTATAGTCAGTATCAGCAGGGGGCGGTCAGGAAAACAAAGGAAAACCGGGCAGACAGCAGACAATACAGGCAGAAAACAGCTGGAGGACAACAATGGAAGCGACGATGCAGGTAAGGCAGCTAAAGCGTCTGGTGCAGGAATTTGGGCAGTGCGAAAAGGAGCTTTCATCCAATATCAGGCGGCTGGATGCGGTTTGCGAAAGCTGTCATGACCAGCTGATAAAAAAGAAGCTGGACAGCCAGGGCAGTTTTTTGAAGAAACAGTCCAGCCTTTGCAAAGACCTGGCAGCTGTGCTGGAACAGGCAGGGTATCTGTATGAGAAGGCCGAGGAGGAAATCATACAGGCTGCGGAAACAGATGCCAGGCGGTATGAGGAGACGCTGCGGGCAGTCAGCCTTCCAGACATGGCACAGATTCCGGTGACGCTGAAATAAGGACGCAGCAGTATGCGGCAATAAAGCATAAAAAATAATGCGGGGAACATGCAGAATATGGGCGTTCAGGAAAAGGAGAGTTGTATGGCAGACAGAATCAGAATCAATACAGACAGGCTTGGAATGGACGCAGGCCGCATACATGACTGTATCGCGAACCTTGCAAAAGAAATAGAAGGAATGAAACAAAGCGCTGCTATGCTGGAACGAATGTGGGAAGGTACCGGGAAGGACGCATTCCACCGGTCATTTATGGCTGATATCGAAGCGGCGCAGGCAGCAGTCAGCGGCTTAAGGGATATCTATGATTATGACACAAATGCAAAAAACAAATATGAGCAGTGTGAAAGACAGATAGCTTCCATGATTGCGGACATTAAGGTCTGAAGCCGGAAGGAACGGCAGCTGGAAAAACACAGCAGATATCAATGAAGTAATCCGTATAGAAAGCAGGAAATCAGAATCAGGAAACTGGGAGGGATGAAAAATGGCGGATTTCCGGCTGGCGGTATCTGTGGATGAGCTGAAACGGGGAGCCGCACAGATAGAAAGCCAGATTGCAAATGCACAGAGAAACTGGCAGAGCCTTTGCGCGACAGCCGAAACAGCAAAGCATTACTGGGAAGGGGATGCCGCAGACTGCAGGAGAAGGCTTTTTGAGGAGTCAAGGCAGGAAATGGAATCCGTGTTCCAGAGACTGAAAAATCATCCGCTTAACTTATTGAAAATGGCAGGCATTTATGATGATGCAGAAGAAAAGTCGGTACAGATGACGGCGTCTCTGCCGGATGATGCGATTTTGTAAAGTGAGGGCAGGCTATGGCTAAGATAATGCATACGATTGAAATGGAATTTCAAAATGCCAGGCGGCAGGCGGACGAACTGGAACAGATTTCCAAAAGCCTGTCTATGCTGGCAGACAGCAGCTTCCAGTCCTGCCTGGCGGGAATTGCGGCAGCCTGGAAAGGGGAAAATGCAGCGGCGTTTTGCAAAAAAGGGAACCTTGTCGGAAACAATGTAAAAAATACGGCGCAGGATTTGAAGCATGTGGCAGAGACCATCCGTGAGATTGCGCAAAATACTTACAATGCAGAAAAGCAGAATTATGAAATTGCCCAGGCCAGGACATATCTGTCCTGAAAATAACCGGCAAGGATGAAATCTGCCTGGGAGGAAAAGAAATAGATGATAAAATGAGTGAATCTTAGATGTAGCAAATACATTTCAAGATAAATAAAAAATTTAAGGAGGTCATTACAATGGCAAACCAATTTACAGTAACAACGGCACAGCTGAACCAGAAGGCAGGAGAATTACGTGCAAATAACCGTAACCTGACAACACAGATTCAAAACCTTATCAGCCAGCAGCGTGCGTTAAACGGCATGTGGGAAGGCGATGCAAGACAGGGATTTGATAAGGCATTTAATCAGGACGTACAGCAGATGCAGAATTTCTACAAAGAAATCGAAAACTATGTAACAAAGCTTACAGAAATCGCAAAAACATATGAACAGGCAGAAGCCAGAAATCTTGAGACAGTTCATACAAGAACTTATAAATAAGGAGCATCCGGTTCGCATATGACGGGAAGACCAAACCGGAATCTTTTAACACAGCTGGATAAATTGTATTAACATGTGCTGCAAAACAGGATATACAGAATAATTTTCAGGCTGGGGTGAACGCAGAAAGGCTTAAAGCAGCAGGTGAAAAGCAATGGCTGGAACAGGAAAGACTTTTGCATGACAGACAATGAAAGGAAAGAGAGGATAAATAAATGGTAGGAACATTAAAGGTATCTACAGACAGGTTAAGGAGCACAGCAAGCAATTTTCAGTCAACAGGACAGCATATCCAGAGGATGACACAGTCCATGACAAGCAT
Organism: uncultured Eubacterium sp.; assembly: GCA_910579075.1. Taxonomy (GTDB): domain Bacteria; phylum Bacillota; class Clostridia; order Lachnospirales; family Lachnospiraceae; genus Eubacterium_J. Next base: position 8,265 of record CAJTSV010000004.1, on the reverse strand, counting down.
CGTAAACCAGCTGTCCGGCTGTGTATGGAGCGGCGAGGCAGCAGACGCATACAAGAGAAAATTCGGCCAGCTGCAGGACGATATCAACCGCATGGTAAAAATGATTAACGAGCACGTGACAGACTTAAACGCAATGGCAGGCGAATACGAACGTGCAGAGAACGCCAACAAGAACTTAATCAACTCTTTAAAGGAAGATGTAATCTCATAATTTCAGAAAAGACTATCACAATAGGGCGCTTGCAAAAGCGTCTTATTGTGGCAGTTATGGGGAAGCGTAAAATGGCAAATTTGAAAAAATCAGGCATTCGGACCGGGCTGGCCGCACTCTTTTTATGCGTCAGTATTTCCAGCCAGGTGCAGGCAGCTGCTGTACAAGACGCAGGAATTACGGATACACCGAATACAGAAATGCAGCCAGGCGGTGCAGACGCGGGAATACAGCCGGGCCAGGACGGCACAGGAATGCAGCCGGGCCAGGATGGTGCAGGTACAGGAATGCAGCCAGGCCAGGGCGGCATGGGTGCCGGGATGCAGACGGATGCATCTGGCCAGACGGTACGGGCGGAGGCTGCGATTGTTGAAGTGGAGAGCGGTTTTGTGGATGCAAAGGGCAGCTTCTGGAAGATGAAGTCAGGAAGCGGCTTTCTCATTGCAAATAAGGAGAACGCTACCTATATTGTGACAAACAGCAGCAGCGTGTCCAATACACCGGGCAAAATAAAAAAATACTGTAAAAAACATAAAATCGATACCGAAAACATGCAGCTGCAAAATTCCATCCGGGTTGTGATAACCGGGGATGTTACAGCGGCAGCAGAGGTTGTTATAAAAAGCGCAGAGAAGGATTACTGCGTGCTGTCTGCTGCAAACATAGCCAGCCAGAAGGAATCGTTAAAATTAGGCTCAGGTGCCGGTGTTGCGGTTAATGAGATGGTCTGCGCTTATGGCTTTGAGAAGCAGACAGGAAAAGAAGAAACGCCAATTGAATATTCGCCGGCGGATGTGCGGGCCATTCAGGGCGTAGTAACGCAGACAGAGGTATACCAGGAAGGCGGCGGCTACCTCGCGCATTCCGCCCCGGTGCTGCAGGGAATGGAAGGCGGCCCGCTGCTGGATGCAGATGGATATGTAATCGGGCTGAACTGCAAAAAGCCGGCGGAGGATGATACAGGCATTGCTTATGCACTGCCGATTGATGAAATCAGCGCGGTTTTAGATAATTTTGCAATATATTATGGAAGCAGGGCCATTGATGAAGCCGGCGTGCAGCTGGAATCCGTTTATCAGCAGTGCGCAGCGGTTCTGGCAGAGAACGGGTATAAAAAGGAGTCCATGGAAGCGCTGGAGCTTGCGATGGAAACCGCAGCGGGAGTCATGGCGCTGGAAGAACCGAAAGCACAGGAGCTGCAGACCGCTTCCCAGATGCTGTATGAAGCACTTGGAACCCTGGAGCCAAAGACGGAAAAGATAACAATCGCAGTTATGGTCATGGGCGTCTGCGATATTGTGCTGTTTCTGTGCATGCTGGTGCTTGCGGTTAAAAATGCACAGGAAAAGAAATGGATGGAGCTGGAACGGATGCATGGCGCAAGCCAGCAGGCAGCACAGGGCCGTAATTCCCAGATGCAGCAGCCGCGCGCCGCAGGATATTCGGGGTCAGGAATGCAGGGACAGCCGTCGCCGCAGGCAATGTACCATGGGGGCAGGCCGGGCCAGCAGGCAGCGCAGAGAGCAGACAGCTTCCGCCAGCCCGTAACACCGCCGGCCGGACGAAGGCTCAGGCTGCTGCGCCAGAAAACCGGGCAGACGGCAGTACTGAATAAAAACCAGTTTATTATCGGAAAAAGCCAGACCATGGCGGATTTCAGCATTCCAGACAATCAGACAATCAGCAGGAAGCATGCGATGCTGTTTGAAGATAACGGCGGCTGGTATGTGGATGATTTGAATTCCCTGAACGGCACCAGTGTCAACGGGAGAAAAATTGTGCCGGGACAGCCGGTACGCTTAAAGAGCGGGGATGAAATTTCACTGTCCGACGAGACATTCCTGGTACAGGAATAGGGGGCACGGCAATGGGAGAATTTGAGATAACAGGCAGCAGAATCCTGGGACTGGCAGAACAGATAAGCAGCTGCGGCCAGGAAGTAAAAAGGCAGGAAGGCCGGGCTGCGGATATTTTACGGCAGGTGCGGTTTCAGGAGACGGATTACCGGGGCCTGGAACAGGCGCTGTCAGGCATTACAGAAAGCCTGCACAGGCAGCAGGAATGCATCATGCAGTATGGCGGAATGCTGGAGCATATTGCGAAGGCTTATGAAAGCACGGAGGACGGGATTCTGGAAGCAGCTGTGCCGGCAGACAGAAATCTGGCATCCGGCAGCATTTAGGATGGAATCATCAGGAGACGTGTCATGAGAAAAAATAAAAAAAGAAAATTAAGAACGGGATGCCTGCTGGCAGCTTTGCTGCTTAGTTTTGCTGTGGCGGGATGGCACGTGGCAGGTGCAGGCAGCAGGCAGGTTCGGGCAATGGCGGCCGATACAGGCGCACAGCTGCCGCAGGGGCCGCAGTACAGCGAGGATAGAAAACAGCTGATTTATACAAATATATTTTTTGGCAGTTATCCGCAGACCGAGGTCACAGGCGCGCAGCTGACGCCTGCGGTTACGGGAGCTTCCTATGACAGCTACGGGGATGCCTGGGCAGACGGCGTGAAATACCGCCGGATAAGCAAAACAGATACAAATGATGACGCGCAGTTTGGAGACAGCCAATACCGGTATTTTAAATGGGAGCGCATCCGCTGGCGCGTGCTGGCAAATGACGGGGAAACGCTTAAGGTACTGGCTGATACCGGGCTGGACTGCCAGAGCTATCATGAGATGGGAGCGCCGGTCACATGGGCGGACAGTTCCCTGCGAAAATGGCTGAACGGGGAATTTTACCGCACGGCATTTGACAGTACAGAGCGGGAAGCAATTGTGCGCCAGAAGGTGGATAATGCAGCTTATGCAGACAAGGGCAGTGCAGGGAAAGCGGAAAACAATACGAATGATGATGTTTATATTCCGTCCATGCAGGAAATGGCTGACCTCAATTACGGGTTTCCGGCCAATATCCAGAATCCGACTCCAATCCGCCAGATGACGGCAAGCGCGTATGCATACGCCATGGGCGCGGGACTTGGCGGGGAAGACGGAACCGGGGAGCAGTGCTGTCACTGGTGGCTGCGCAGTCCGGCGGAAAATGAGGCAAATCCATTCCGGTATGCGGCCCTGATAGACCATACAGGAGCTTTTTCCATGTACGGTCTTGTGGAAAATAAAACCCGTGCCGTTGTGCCGGTGCTGCATATCAGCCTTGCATCCCGCGCCTGGCAGCGGGCCGATGATGCGTCCAGCGGTTCCGGCGGCGGGGAATCTGCCAGCGAGCCTTTGACGGTCAGTGCGCCAAACCTGCAGCGCAGCCAGAACGTGGCAGCTTTTGATGTGGAAGCAAGCGGCGGGCTGACGGATGATTACGAATACCAGTGGTATTATGCCCCGTCCGATACTGGAAGCGGGCATCCGCTCAGTGAATCGGATTACAAATCGATTGTCTGGCAGGGCAAGGCGCTTTACATTGATTTGAAAGCAGACGACGTGCCGGACGGGCTGTATTTATACTGTGCCGTCAGTGACGGACGCCAGACCGTGGAAAGCAGCCGCATCTGGTTTTCCAAAGAGAAAAAGAAGCAGACGATTACTTATAACAAAGGAACCATTCAGGACAGCCAGATGGAATACGGCGCGTCATTTAACCTCAAAGCAAAGTGCAATGGGGCAGCTTCCACGATTTCTTATAAAAGCAGCAATTCGAAAATACTTTCCATCAGCGCTTCGGGAAAGCTGAAAGCAAAAGGCTACGGCAAGGCATCCATTACGATTACCGCTTCGGATTCGCCTGTGGATGAGTATGGAAAAACAGAGAAAAAAATTACGCTGACCGTGGTGCCAAAACAGGTGCAGGTGAAAAAAGTTGTGCGTACAAGAAACACCCAGGGTGCGCTCGAAAGCGTATATGTGGAATGGAAAAAAGACAAGACGATAGACGGGTGCCAGTACAGCATTGCTTATAACCAGAATTATACAAACAGCACAAATGGCGAGAAAAATGGCATCGATAATTTTATCCGGTTACGGTATCTGGATGTCAGCAAGGACAAGCTGTATATCCGGGTGCGCAGTTATAAAAAAGCAGGAAAAAAGACGTATTACGGGAAATGGAGCAAAAGTTATATGCTGTCAATCTGATGGCGAAACAGGCTGGCACAAAAAGATATCAGCCGTTTACCGGAGAATCCGGTGCCTGCGGATGGGAGGAAGGTCTGGTGTTAGGGAGAAAAAAAGCGGACGGGAAAAAGGAGAAGAAAAGAAAGGCAGAAAGGCAGGCACCAGTTCAGCGCGGGCAGGATATCCGTCTTGAGGAGCTGTGCAGCCAGCCGGAAAGCCTGAGCGGGATAGCAAAGCGATGCCAAAGGATAGACACAGGATTATTTGCGGATGCGGTTCCGTCGGGGATAGAAGTCATTACGCTGGAGCTTTCCGAGACAAAAGCGGTCACGCAGCAGCTTCCGAAAAAACGAGGTACCGTAGAGGTCGGCACGGCGAGCGTTATCGGCAGCAGGAAGTCACAGCAGGATTCGGTGTTTGGATATGAGTCACAGGGGCTGGCGCTTGGCATTGTATGCGACGGCATGGGCGGGCTTGCCGGAGGGGAGATTGCCAGCCGTGCTGCATTAGAAAGCCTTGCGGATGCGTGGTTTGCACAGAAGGATATCCCGGATATCCCATCTTTTTTCCGGCGGGAAGCTGTCCGGGCAGACAGGAAGGTATACGGGCAGGAGCGTGCGGACGGCAGCCGCCTGGAA
>CAJTSV010000004.1:0-3340 GCA_910579075.1 uncultured Eubacterium sp. | reverse complement strand
TGTAGCAGCCGCTGTCCGGGACAATGAGCTGTACTGGCTTTCGGTTGGTGACAGCAGGCTGTATTTTATCCGGGGCATGGATATCCTGTCTTTAAATATAGAGCACAATTACCGGCTGGAATTAAATACGCTGCTGCGTGAAGGGAAACTGACAGCACAGGAGTATGCTGCCCGGGAATACCAGGCAGAAGCGCTTATCAGCTATCTGGGTATCGGAAACCTGTCCCTGATGGATGTCAGCACGAAGCCATATCCGCTGGCGGACGGGGATATCATGCTGCTGACGAGCGACGGGCTGTACCGCAGCCTGAAGGAAGATGAGATACTGGAGATTGTACTGAAGCATAAAAAAGATATGCAAAAGGCAGCGGAAGCGCTGACGGCAGCCGTGAAGGGCAGGAAAAAGCAGGACAATACTTCGGTCGTGATACTGCGGTATCATTCTGGATAAAGGAGAAGCGGAAAATGATATTAAAAAGATGTGAGAACGGACATTATTATGACGGTGAAATATACAGGGAATGCCCCGAATGCAGGGGAATGGGACAAAGTCCGTATGGACAGGCGGGTACGGATTACGGGGACTATGCAGACGAAGATTCGGTAACCGTAGCCCTGCCGCGTTCCAGGGGACAGGCAGGCACAGCGGGTGCAGTGCATAGAAGTGAACATATGGCGGATGGATGTCTGGATTATGGTGATGACGAAAATGTAACGGCAGCCCTGCCACGCCGTGCGGCTGCACCGGCACAGCACCAGGCATCCAGGCCGCTGCAGGCAAAGCATCCGGCAGCAGCACCAGCACAGACGCCGCGGAAGTCTGGCTTAAAGCCGGTTGTGGGATGGCTGGTCTGCGTGCAGGGAAACGATTTCGGCAGCAGCTTTACGATGAAGCATGGAAAGAACTTTATCGGAAGGGCTGCGGATATGGATATTGTCCTGCATGGAGACGAGAACATTGCATTCAAAAATCATGCGGCAGTTTTTTATGTGCCAAAGCAGCGCAGGTTTGCCATAGAGCCAGGCACGGCTGGCAGGCGGATTTATTTAAACCGGGAAGCCGTAGTGCGCCCGGTCTGGATAAAACAGCATGATATTCTGACGATTGGCAATTGCAGCCTGATGTTTTTCCCGTGCTGCGGGGAGCATTTCAGCTGGGAGGAGCTTATCCGCAGGCGCAGGGAAAAAAGCCAGAATCATTGAGAATAGAAAACAGGAGGGCGGGACATGACAAGGTGTATGGGCTGCATGGCCGAAATAGCAGAGGATGAACGGATCTGCAGGTACTGCGGGTATCAGAAAGGCACGGATGTAAAAGAAGCATATTACCTTCTGCCGGGCACGGTTTTAAAGCAGAAGTACCTGACTGGCCGGGTACTGGGTTATGGCGGCTTCGGCGTGACTTATATCGGATGGGACAATGTGCTGCACCGCAAGGTAGCGGTCAAGGAATACCTGCCAAGTGATTTTGCGACAAGGAGCTATGGTTCCAGGCGCGTGACGGTTTTTTCGGGAGAGGCAGCCGAGCAGTTTCAGGCCGGTCTGGAGAGTTTTTTGTATGAAGCAAGGCGGCTTGCGAAATTTAACGCAGTGGCGGAAACCGTAGACATTTATGACTGCTTTGAGGAAAACGGAAGCGGCTATATCGTCATGGAATATCTGGACGGCGTGACGGTGAAAGAGGTACTGCGCAAGCGCAGGCGCATCTCGGTCGAACAGGCAAGAGCCATAGCGCTTTCCGTGCTGCGCGGGCTTTCGGCAGTCCATAAAGAGGGGATTATTCACCGTGATATTGCGCCGGATAATATTTTCATAACGAAAACAGGCCGGGTAAAAATTCTGGATTTTGGCGCGGCCAGATATGCGACCGCTGTCCAGTCCAAGAGCCTTTCTGTCATCTTAAAGCCGGGCTTTGCGCCGGAAGAACAGTACCGCAGCCATGGCGAGCAGGGGCCGTGGACGGATATGTATGCGCTGGGTGCGACCATTTACTGCATGATTACAGGAAAAAGGCCGGCAGAATCCATACAGAGGCTGGCGGAAGACCATGTAAAGCCGCCGTCGGAGCTTGGCATAGAAATCGACCCGAATATTGAAAATGCCATTATGAACAGCCTGAATGTACGCCGGGAATACCGCATACAGGATGCAGAGAGCTTTATACGGGCACTGGGCGGCAAAGAGGATGTGGAGCGCATTATCGAAAAAACAGATAACAAAATCAGCTGGCAGCTGCCGCTTTGGATGAAGCTGACAGCAGCGGCTGCCTGCGTGCTGTATCTGTGCCGGCTTGTTTGCGACCGGAAATCTGGGTTTTACCAAAAAAGAAATTACAAGCGCAGACGGCATGGCGGCATTAAGCGGCAGCCAGCGGTATGTGCCGAATGTTTCGGGCATGAGCTATGAAGAAGCCGAGGGGCTGTTAAAAGAGAAAAACCTGAACCTGATTATCAGCGGCATGAATTACAGCGAAAGCATTGCCAAAAATAAAATTTTAAGCCAGACACCAAGGGACGGTGCGGTAGCTGAAGCAGAAGAAACCGTTCAGGTTATTATGAGCGGCGGGCAGGAAGAAGTCATGATGCCGGAGCTGGCGGGGCTTACCATTGAAGAAGCGCAGCAGCTGGTTACGGGGCAGAACCTGATACTGGGTGAAAACGGCGTGCGGGAAGAATACAGCGATGTCGTGGAAAAGGGCAGGGTAATGGAACAGAGCGTTGCGCCAGAGGAGCGTATTCCCGTGCAGACGGAAATCACGCTGGCCGTATCGCTTGGAAGCCTGTCGGAAGAAACAGCCCTTCTGGAAGTACCAGCCCTTACGGGCCTGACGAAAGAAAAGGCGATAAAACGTCTGGAAAAACTGAAAAAACAGGCTGGATTTACATTCCTTTTAGGCGAGGTGAAAAATAAATACAGTACGGACGTGGAAAAAGGAAAGATTATCAGCCAGTCGCCAAAAGCAGGCAAAACCGTGCGCACAAATGAGCCGGTGCGCATCGTTATCAGCAAAGGGCCGGAAATGGTGCAGATTCCAGAGCTTGTCTACCTGACAAAGGACCAGGCGCTGCGCAGGCTGGAAAAGGCCGGACTTGTGGCAGAGCTTGCAGAAGAATACAGCGAACAGGCCGCAGCCGGACTTGTTATCAGGCAGAGCGCGCAGGAAGGCACAAAGGCCGCGAAGGGAAGCAGCGTGAAGATAACCGTCAGCCTTGGAAAGGCTCCGGTGCAGACAGGCAATGGCAGTGGCAGCAGTTCTGGCAATACAGGCGGCAGCGGTACAGGAGCAGGCAGTGGTTCTGGCGGCAGCAGTTCCAGCGGCGGGCAGGCAGGCGGCAGTGGC
>CAJTSV010000003.1:75397-89218 GCA_910579075.1 uncultured Eubacterium sp. | reverse complement strand
AGATGTTTTTATTGAAAATATCAAGATTGATTATAAATAACACCACTTTACAACTTTATAAATGATACTCCTATTTCCAAATCAGCTGTTTTAAGGCATTTATTAAGACATTCGATTTTACATAGGTTTCGACTTTTTTCAGGAAAATGGCATAAAATATCTGCTGGCGGATCTGTTCGCTTAGAGCAAACCGAAACTCCTGCACGCTTTCTGTCTGATATTTGTAAAATGCCTTATCCTGATACGGTAATATTTTCATAGCGCAGTATGAGATGTTGATCAGGTTCACTAGCATCTCAATCCCTTTTCGGCTGCGCACCATATATCTGCACAATGACCAGAATGTTTTCTGTTCGTAATAGCTGACCTCTATGTTCCATCTGAAAGCATACAGCATCAGGGGGATATACTGCATCCGGCTGCTGCCGGTCTGGTTCAGCGGGGATTTCTCCTCCCATGCGCAGAAGATCTGCAGCTGTTCCGGAAAAACTGTGCTGAAAAACAAACGCCTGCTGCCCGCTGCTTTATCAGCGGATGTGACATATGCCAGGACTGTCCTTTTTCCAAAAATGTTCGTAAGGACATGGCGCACGGCCATATAATAATCACCGATTTTTTCATCAGACAGCGTAAAATCGTCCTGAATGGAAAGTTTTTTCCCATGCAGCGCCGGCCGTCCTCTTTTTCCAGTACGCTGCGGCGGCAGGTCATAAATGACAGAATCAGACCTGGCATTTCCTATAAGGCCAGGGTTTTCATATTCATCTACGATAGAAACAAGGCCCTTTTTTACATACCAGCTGTCACAGAGGATGATTACGTTTTTCTTTGTGCGAAGTTCCGGCATAACCTGGCGCACCATAGAGGCAGCGGGTTCAAGCTTTGATTGCTTTTTCTGCCACATACGGTATCCAAGCGGGACACAAAGATATCGGATTCTGCCTTTATTGTATACCGGCACGCACAGCATTACGCTTACGAAGCAGTGCCCGTTCAGATAGTTTGATCCATTATGCGAAGCATGGTCAAAAAGCTTTGAAACATCCTCAAATTTCGTGCCGTATTTCGAAATCATTGTGTCGTCAATGCACAGAAACACAGGCTGTGACTGTAGTTTTTCTGGTATGAGTTTCAGGGCCATGCCCGCAGTGGTATTCATAAATCCGGAATAATCAGCTTTTGCATAAGAGCATGCATAGTAAAATGCATTCAGGGATTTTTTTGTAATCCCGGATAAAAAATGTCTGTACAAAGACCGGACAGAATCTGCCGGCTCCATAGCTAGAATGGATAATACCAGCAGAAACAAAGTTTCAATAGTTGGCATTGAAAAAGTTCTAAAATAAATAAAAAAATAACGGTACAGTCTACCAGTTAGATTATTTTCGTTGTATAATAAGTCTGACGTACAAGGTCACTCTCTTTCGTATATTTTAGTTGGCAAACTTATTATACATCAGAAAGTGCTTTGTACGTTATTTTATTTTCCATTTCCTGAAAAGTTGTAAAGTGGTGTAAAATACTTTACAAGCAGGAACTGGGTGGAATTTTCACTTGATTTGTTAGGCGGCCGTGGAAAAAAAGGTGCATTCCGGTATGCCCCGCTAATCGGGCCGGATATTTTATCGGGAATCCTGGCGAGAGCAGCAGGAAAGCCTGTATTAGAATTTGCACAGGAAAATTTGTTTCATCCGCTTGGGATTCAGGTGGAAAATAATCTGTCTTTCAAAAATAAGGAGGAGCAAATGGCATTTAACCAGTCTGTGGATATCAGCGGATGGGTTACAGACGCCGCAGGAACTCATGCTGCGGGCTGGGGCCTTACGCTGACGGCCATGGACATGGCAAAAATCGGCCAGCTGTATCTGAATGGCGGCATATGGGAAGACAGGCAGATTATTTCGGCAGAATGGATAGCGGAAAGCACGGCAGAACACAGCCGGTGGAAAAAGAGGAACCTGCCTTACGGATATTTGTGGTGGGTCACTGAGGATGGCTATGCAGCGATGGGAGATGGCGGCAATGTTATTTATGCCAATACAAAGAAAAAGCTGGCAGTTTCTATGGCAGCACTTTTTGCGCCACGAGCCAGGGACAGAATCGGGCTGATTCAGAAATACATAGAGCCAGTTTTATAAGATAAATAAGGCTGTATTATCAGTGCCTATAGGGAATGAAGTTATTCTTCGGGAAAGGCTGGCAGCGGAGAAACATCACAAAAAATACAGCTTTCAAAACCGGTTTAGGATAGGAAGCTTAAAAAGCAGGAATATCTGGCTTGAGTTGGGGTTGATAATGTACGGATAGTCAGCTATACTAAAATAGGCATATGGAAAACATGGAGAGCAGTTTGACGAACCAGTAATGTGAGAGGAATATTATGAATGAACCCATTAAAATGGAAAATACTGATTTTATGAGTATGTATCAAAAATCAGAAAATATATTATCTGATATACAAAATATGATAGAAGTTTCTCAACGGCAAGCTTATCATGCAGTTGATACGATTTTATCACAAAGAAACTGGCTGATTGGATATCGGATAGCAGAGGAAGAAATTGACGGTTCAGACCGCGCTGTGTATGGAGCTAATATCATAAAGAAATTATCCAAAGAGCTGACTGCAGAATATGGAAAAGGCTATGACCGCAGTAATCTTTATCATTGTCTGCGCTTTTATAAAGAGTTTCCCCAGATTGTCGACACAGCGTGTCGACAATCTTATATTCGTCTTTCATGGTCGCATTATCGTGCATTATTACAGGTAACAGATTCTGCTGCCCGCAGCTGGTATGAGAAAGAGGCATATGAACAGACTTGGAGTGTGCGTACTTTGCAGCGTAATATCAATACCCAATACTACTATCGCATATTGCAGTCTCAGAATAAAGAACTGGTGGAACAGGAAATGATGGAAAAAACTTCTGATTTCCAGAATGATAAGCTGGAATTCGTCAAAAATCCTGTTATAGCAGAATTTCTTGGGTTATCGTCCAATACAGATTTTACGGAAACCGATTTGGAAACCAGCATTATTTCTAATATTCAGAAATTTTTGATGGAAATGGGGAAGGGGTATGCTTTTGTAGCCCGTCAGCAGCATATCAAGACAGAGAAAGAGAACTATTATATAGACCTTGTGTTTTACAATTATATTTTAAAGTGTTTTGTTCTGATTGATTTGAAAACGGGCAAGATTACGCATCAGGATGTAGGGCAGATGGATATGTATATTCGCATGTATGATGAATTAAAGAAGGGTGCAGAGGATAATCCAACATTGGGTATCGTATTATGTACAGAAACAGATGAAGATATTGCAAAGTATTCAATCCTTCATGGCAATGAGCAGCTGTTTGCATCAAAATATAAATTGTATTTACCGACAGAAGATGAACTGAGAAAAGAAATAGAGATACAAAAAACCCTGTTTTATTTACAGCAGAATGAAAAGAAGACCGAATAAATATACAGTGCAGGAAATTTTATTTGATTTAACAACTATATTTATGAAATAATTTCGGGCGGCGGGATGAACCTTATATTTCCTGTCGCCTTTGCAGCGCACGTTTTTTATAGTTAATAATTACAGATATGAATTAGTAATAAGTATTTGCTGTTATAATAACAGGCGGGTATAATCAGAACCAGAAAAAGAAGCTGGAAAGAAAAAACGGCAGACTTTCAGACATTCGAAAAGGGAGGAGATTTATAATGAAAATAATTGAAAATCAGTCTTTTGACAGGGAACGGGCCCTTTATGGATGCAGGGATATTCTGGCAGGAAACTGCTCTTTTGACGGGCCGGCAGATGGCGAGAGCGCAGAAATCCGACGTGGAAGCAGTAATCACTACAAAGGCAGACAGCATCAAAAATCCTTTGTCCGGGCAGATTCAGGTGCCGGGAGCCGGGGAAGTGATTATCGATGATGAAAAAGCAAAAGGGCAGGCTGTCATAAGCACAGGGCTTGCAGATTGCTGCAGGATGTGCAGCTGTGCCCGACAGAGAAGTTTTCACATGCTTCAGGAAATACTTGCCATTTGAAACAAACATGACATACAGCTGTCACGATACGTCTGTTATCATAGCAGGAAAAAAGAAAACATGCCGGAATAAGGCATGGAGGAGGCTGGCTATGAAATTAGATGGATTTGGAATTATGGCAGACGATATGGCGGCTATGATACGGTTTTACCGCGATGTGCTGGGATTTGACATCAAGGAAGATGAGAATGCAGCCAATGTATTTCTGGAAAAAGACGGCACCCTGTTCCTTCTGTACCGCAAAACAGATTTTGAAAAAATGGCAGGCAGGAAATTTACGTATTGCTCCGGGATAAACGGGCATTATGAAATAGCGCTGAGCGTGGAAAATTATGCAGCAGTAGATAAGGCATATGCCGAAATTACTGCTGCCGGGGCACAGGGCATACTCGAACCGGTCACGGAGCCATGGGGACAGAGAACATGCTATGTTGCAGACCCGGAAGGAAATCTGGTTGAAATCGGTTCTTTTGTAAAGGAATCATGATTCATATTTTTTCAGGCGGCAGAAGCAGGCCGAGCAGTATCTGCAAAGGCCTGGCGGCCTGCTTCGGACAGGCTACGGCCCGCCTTGCAGCTTTGTCAAATCCCACACAGCCGTTTCCCCAATCTGCTGCATATAATCATCCGGGTTCAGCCCGTCGATTTCCGGCATGTCAATGATATAAAAGGTAACCGTCAGCTGCTGTGCATCCTCTGCGACCCATGTCAGCACTGGCGCATCCTTTTGCGGCACAAAGCTGTTTTTCAGATACCCCCTGCCGTTTCCAAAAGAACCGCAGTCGAATTTCGTCATGCGGCCCTGTTCGTCTACAGCATGCAGCTCAAAATCCTGGTAATACATGGCATCTGCGGAAATATGAAACGTGATTTTTTGTTCCAGCTCATTCAGGCTCAGTTCATCCAGTGTTATTTCGGAGCCGTCCGGCAGGGTATAGCGGATGCCAAGTGCCATGGTCTTTGTATCGGCATAAATTTCGGAGCCGTCTGCCTTAAATTGAAACACCCATTCGCCTTCGTGAATCTGGTTTTGGTCAGAAAGCCGAAGCTCATAGCTGTGCTCGCCAGACAGGTCAAAGCCGCTTAGAAGATAATCGGTGCTTTCCCTGCGCATGGTTCTGCGTTCGCTGTCAAATCCCCAGGATGAGCCGCTGCCGGCGCATACAGACTGTCCGTCAATCAAAAGCTCCGAGTACAGTGACAGGGAATTGTCCGCATCTGTCATAGGCTGCCCGTCCTCACGCTGCGTGGTAAACCGGACGTACAGCTTTTCCGGCGCGGCAATGGCTTCTTCCAGTGTGATGACATAATCCCCGCTGCTGACAGAAGTATGGATGATTTCGGTATAATGGGACATTCGGCTTTCCGGGCTGAATACGGTGCTCAGGGTGACGTGGATTTTCTCAATCGCTGCCTGAACCTCGTTGTGGAAAAGGCCGGTTGCCGCTGCCATAAGCAGAATGCAGGCTGCGGCAGCAGGCAGGCGTCTGCGGCGTTTTTGGGCTTTTTCCTGGCGGATAGCAGCAAGCATATGATTGCGGTACTGTTCCGTTACGGCATCATCTGGCTGTTTTTGAAAAAAGGACGCAGCATTATCCGTCCCGTCCATCGGGTCAGCGATTTCGTTTGCAAGCATATAAAAATCCTTATTCATAAATGACATCTCCCTTCTTTTTCTGCCATCATGCGCAGTTTCTTTTTACCGCGGAAAAGCCGGACATACAGGCTGTTTACAGTCAGTCCCATATCCCTGCTTACCTGGTGCGGTTCTTCTTCCCTTGCATAAATCCGCAGAAACAGTTCCTGGTCTTTTGGTGCAAGGCAGGACAGCAGTGCCTGTGTTTCCTCGGACAGCTCCTGTTCGATGAGTGCAAGCAGGCTGGTGTCCTCGGCCGGAATTTCCAGTCCGTCCAGACTGGCAACGGACAGCTCACGGCTGGCCCTTCGCAGGCAGTCAATAGCCTGCAGCCTTGCAATTCCGCCAGCCCAGTTTTTAAAACTGCCCCTGGATGCATCAAAGCTGTCAATGTTTTTCCAGATACCAAGGAAAATATCGTTCATGCATTCATCCACCCTGTCGGGAAGGGCATACAGCCGCCTGCATACAATCGCCCTTAAATAACCGCTGTAAGTTTCGATAACATACAGAATGCCTTCTTCCTTCTTTCTGCGGATAAGAGAAATAAAATTTTTTTCATTTGCTTTCATAACCGTGCACCTCTTAACATTATTTGCTGGCTGATGAACTGCCTTCTATATAGGATTCCGGTTTTGAAAGGAGAAATCTTACATATTTTTGAATTTTTTGGTGGAATATTCTGCCAGAATCCTGCCAGCGGCCGTCATCTGCTCCGGGTCTGGCTCCCAGCTAAACTGGATTTCCACAATCCGGTTCTCATAGCAGAGCAGATAGTGGTCAATATAACCGCTGCTCCAGCGCAGGCGGTATGCGTCCTGTGCCAGCCATGGCGAAGGGTCTGACGGTTCATAGTGGTTTGCAAATGCCTGGCCGTCTGAGATATCATATTTTTTCGCGTTCAGCAGGCTTTCTTTGCACAGGGAATAAAGAAACGGCAGCCGGATGTCTGTAATGGTATATTTCAGTTCCGGGAGCTGTGAAATGTGTGTGCTGTCGTAACGCGGGTGCTGCCACATTTCGTACTGTGCGGCCAGCAGGGATTCGCTGCTGCTGCGTTCCCGGATGTATTCCTCGGATTCCGGAACGGGAAGCTGCTGCAAATCCTGAACGGTTAAAGGCAGGTTATCCTGATAGATGGGAAATGTGGCCCCGTTGTGTTCGTAGGTGTCGTGTTTTCCGTACAGCAGGCCGTTTGCAGATGCATAAAGAATGCCGGATGTAATGCCTGCAAGCAGGACAGCGGAGAATACAAAGCTGGAAACAAACGTGACGGTACGGTTGACATTCCGGGAAACTTTTTTCCGTTTGAGCAGCTGCTTGATTCCGTTTACCAGAAGTATTACGGCAAATGTATAACACAGCATGGAAATGCACGTGATTTTCAGCAGGGGAGATGCACATGCAAAAACGGTAGCCAGCCAGTATGCAAAGCCTGCCAGCACGGCAGCGCCGATGATTTTTTGTAAGAGGATGCGGCTTTTGCTGTCTGGAAATTCACCCCGTGCGGCAGCCTGCCTTGCTTTTTTCAACCACCAGAAATATCCGCCTGTTTCATGGATGCACAGCAGAAAGACCATCAGCCATGCAAAGCCGGTAAAAAGGCTGGAAGCGCTTGCAAGCAGCCGGATGGGATTGTCCAGCAGCGTCTGTACGAACAGGCCCCCGTTCAGCAGGGAGAGCAGCAGCAGTAACGCATGCGACGGCAGATAGCTCTTTTTTGCGGCAGCATGAATCATTTCCAGTTCCAGTTCTGGTTCTGTTTCGATAGGGGCGGGATTTTCCCGGCTGTTATAAAATACCTGCATCTGCGCGCAGGTCATGGCACAAATCCATCCGGTATGCGCGCAGAAGTCCTGAAACTGCTTCTGGCCCTCGCCCGGTTCCGGGTCAAATTCGGATGCTTTTGGATAATAGGAAACAAAAAAGTGCAGCTTCTGCGGCTTGATTCTGCGGTAAGTCCAGCCAAAAGAAGACATTTTTTCGATGAGCCAGCCCTTTTCGGCCATTTTCGTCAGATGCCGTGCAATTCCCGTATAGTCAAAAAAGGAAAAAAGCTCGATTCTTCGTTTTTTATCTTTCATATGGATTCCCCCTCTCCAAAAACAGCGCGGTAATCAGCGGCCCGCGCACAGATGCGCGCATATTCCAGGTCCAGCATTTCCCTGCCCTTTTCTGTCAGGATATAGCTGCGCCGCCGCCCTTCCGCCTTCGTTTCGCGTATCATGCCAGCGTCCAGAAACTGTTCCAGCAGCGTGTAAAGCGTACCGGAACCAATGCTGACGCGCTGGCCTGTCATAGACGGGATTTTATCCAGAATAGCAATCCCGCAGCATTCATCTTTTAAGCAGAGCAGTGTATAAAACATCTGCTCCGTCAATGTCTGGAATTTTGGCCTGGGCATGGTTTACCTCCTGATTCTGATTCCCGGGAAGCTGCGTTCCAGGCAGTCCTGAGCTTTAAAACCTGATTATTGTGCAGCTTCCAGATTCCGGGAACCGGTGTTTTCAGCAATCTCGAATATCGAGTATTTAATGTTATTATATTCTCGATATTCGAGATTGTCAAGAAAAAAGAAGGATGATTTGTCTGAAAGGCAGGAATAGGCAGTTTTGCTGACATATGCTATACTTTTGTTACGCGATACATTGAAAGAACCCAGCAAAAGAGGGAGCAGCTGTTTATGAACGGGCGGAATATGGAAAGGAGTGCACTTTATGTCAGTTGTTAATATAGAAATGCCAGAAGAAATGGTGTCTTTTGTATTGCCGGCAAACAAGGAAGAACAGTTAAAAAGAAATGCAATGATGCTGTATCCATATGTTCATGATGGGATTATCTCACATGGCAGAGCTGCGGAAATCCTTGGAATATATAAAATAGACTTGATTGTCTTATATGGAAGGCTGGGAATCCCCTATATTGAAATGACAGATGAGGAAATAGACGAAGAATTGTCGACGGCTGCATCGCTAAAGGAAGTGATATCATGATTGTAATTTCAGATACAACACCAAAACGAAGCACAAATGATTCAAAATGCAGAATTTCTTTGGGTGATGCCGGTAGAAAATATGAAATCGGTGAGTATTCTCTGACGTGTTACAGGTCTTGATTTGGGAGAGAGCGAAGCGCTTATTATGTATGACGAACAGAAAGCAGATTTGTTATTGATTGATGAACGAAAAGGACGAAAGGTTGCAAAACAGCTGAATACAAGATATATAGGAACAGCAGGTATTTTAATGCAGGCTTATGATATGAAATTGATGCAGCAGTCAGAGATAGAAAAAATAGCTGGAGCATTCTCATTCAGTTCAAGTAAAGAAAGGTATCTTATTTACAGCCTGATAACGAATTATAGAGATGGATGCCTGTTCGCTGGCTGTTATTTGGAACGAAGAACTTATTGAAGCCCTTGTAAAAGCTGCCAGGGCAGCATTTCTGTCTTTAAAAGAAACAGCCAGAGAACATTTTTATTTCTATGCGTTTATATTCGATGGGGGCCTGCATCCATATATTTCAGCATGGTCTTACGAAGCTTTGGAAAAATCGATGATGGAACAGCAGATACCGGAGGAAGATAAAAGCTGGTGGAAATGGGACAGCGCAGATTCTCCCTATGCTGGTTATGGATCTGACGAATTGAAACTGCAAAGGAACGGGAACGTGTAGTGATTCATGCAGAACAGGCACCGCCTGACGAAGATAGCCCAGAATACAGCAGGGCGTTGCGGTTAAATCCATCTTCGGCCCTGCTGTCTGAATATTTAGAAACATGTGAGTAAATGGGGAAATGCGGAGACATGCAGCAGATATATCAGCATAGCCCGTCAGAATGATTCTGTCTCGTCCGCGTCCTTATCCTTATCTTTAATATTCTCTTTATCCTGCGCCTGGGGCTCTGCTGCCAATGCGGCCCTGCGCAGCCCCCTTCCCCGGAAGCGTTTCCAGAAAATCCGCAAAAGCACAGCTGCCGCAATCCCAAGCGGAACCAGTACCGGAAGCGAGCTGATTATCCAGACTGCCGCAGAACGCAGCCACTGGCCGACGGCATATAAATTATCTGAAAACCGGTCTGAAACCTCTTGAAAGAAGGATGCCCGCACAGGCGTCACGCTGGTTGTGCGCTCTACTTCGTAAACATCCAGGTAAACGGTGCTGTAGTCAATCAGGTTATCATACATCCGCAGCTGGGATTCATACGATTCAATCTCGTACCGTACCTGTGTCAGCTGGCTTTGCAGGGCAATAATGTCTTTCAGCTTTTCCGCCTTTTCCAGCAGCCTGAGCAGGGTTTCCTGTTCGGTGCGGAGAGCCTTGACATGGATTTCCATATCTGCATACTGCAGGGTTACGTTTTCAGAGCTGCGGCTGCGGTATGTTACGTTGGATTCTTCATCCAGCATAGATGTCAGCTGCTCCATTTTGTCAGCCGGAATGCGAAGCGTCATATGTGCATAGCGGTTTACACCGTCAGACACGCTGCCGTTTGTTTCAGAATTTTCAACATAGCCGCCCAGCGTTTCTGTCTTTGCGGTTACCTTTTCATAAAAAGAGTCAAATTCCTTTGTTTCGGTCGTGTAATTATATGTATAGATGATTTTCTGGTTCTGGCTTTTGACCGTGCCTGTACTCATGCCGCTGCTGTCGGTACTGCCGCTGTCCATGTCGGCATCATCGGCAGCCCCTTCTGCTGGGGCAGAGTCAGCGGACTTTCTGACCGCCAGTTTTTCATCCGCAGCATTCGAGGCAAAGGAATCGGAAGCGGCGGAGCTGGTCTCCTGAGAAACCGCTGTTTCGCCGGCACTGGCACCGCATCCGCCAGCCGCAAGGCTGAGTCCCAGCAGGCCTGCCAGCATCATTGCTGTAATATGTTTTTTCATAGAAATTCCCCCTGTCTGATTTCTGATTGTTGTGTTCTTATAAATAAAAACGCAGAAAGAGAAGGGGTGGTTGCGGTCATATAAATTTTTTTAAAAATTTTTTCCGGCAATCAGGCATGCAATTTCCACCGCAGTCACAGAAACCGGATGTGCAGTGGCATATGCAGCGGCCTGTTCCTTCGTGCAGCCGTCATCCAGACGCATGGCAAAGCGGTTCAGGGCTTTCAGTTCTTCTAAAAGCGGTTCAAAACCCAGGCCGCGGTCGAGCAGTATCGTTTCCCCGCGTTTCTGCTCGTATTCGCAGGTTGAAATAATCTGCATGCACAGCTTTAATTCCCCGCGGATATCCGATGCTTCCATCAGCACGTCCGGGCGTTTTTCCAGCTCCTGCAGGAAATACTGCTTTGCGCCGGCAATATCCCTGCGGGCAAAAAAGGCAGACATCTGGTTCTTGATTTCCTCGGTCTCCCGCTTTTCGGCGCACATTCCAACGCAGCTTTCGTAAACATGCAGCTGGTTTCTGGCAATCCAGACCGTGAGCAGGAATTCGGACAAAAATCCATAAACCCGCTTCCGGTAATTGTCATATCCCGTCGTATCAATTCTTTGCTGCACTTCGAATAAAATATCAAACAGCCAGGTGCAGTATTCATCATAGAGCTGCTTTGAGCATATCATCATATTTGCAAAATATGTTTCTTTTTTGTGTACCATGTCATGGAACAGGGCGGCATATTCCGGATATTTTTCCGAAACAACCCGCTCGGTTTCCACCAGGTCTTTTTCATCGTGGGTAGAAGCAAAGCCGTCGTAATAAGGCATGCGCAGCTCCAGCTTTTTTGTGACAATCATATCGTACTGCGACAGCAGCTGGCGGATATCCGCCCGGTTATAAAGATGGCCGTCCTCTGCGATAAAATACCTGCGGTAATGGCAGATGCCGATAATATCCGCATCCCGGTAATTTTTCCAGAGCCAGTACACGCCGGTCAGTTCACTGAACCAGGCATTCAGATCTGAAATATGTTCGCCGCTGTCATCCCCCAGAAAGCCAAGCGGTTCATGCAGGGCACGCCCGACCTGGAGCGGGACATACATGTTATCAGGCGGCGGTGTAAATGCTTTATGTGTCATGGCAAAAATCTGTATTTCCGGTGTATTTGTCATAATGGCTGGCTCCTTTCTCCTGTGAACAGGCAGAACTCATCATGCATGGACAGGCAGCTTTGATACAGAGACACAACAGGTGCAAAACGATGCCTGGGATGATGTTTTAGTAGGAAAGTATTTCAGCACCGTCATCCGTGACCAGTACCATGATTTCCCACTGCGCGGATGGCTTGCCGTCTTCCGTGTATACCGTCCAGTCATTGGCTTCGTCTACATAGATTTCCACCCGGCCCATATTTACCATAGGCTCAATTGTAAATATCATGCCAGGAACCATCAGCATTTCTTCCCCGCGCTTGCTGTTATAGCTGACCCATGGGTCTTCGTGAAATTCCAGGCCGACGCCGTGGCCGCCGATTTCACGGACAACGGTATACCCGTTTGCAAAGGCATGGTCGTGGACGGCCTGTCCCATATCGCCCAGCCAGCCCCATGGCCGGACAGCCTTCAGGCCCTCATAGACACATTCTTTCGCCACTTCCACAAGCCTTTTTTTCTCAGGACTGACTTCCCCGATGCAGAACATGCGCGAAGAATCCGAGAAATAGCCGTTTAAAATCGTGGATGCGTCTACATTGACAATATCGCCTTCTTTGAGAATCACATCCGCAGACGGAATGCCGTGGCACACCTGGTCATTGACCGAGGTGCAGACGCTTTTCGGATAGCCTTCATAATTGAGCGGTGCAGGCATGCCGCCCATCTGGGTGGTCTGTTCGTAAACCATGCGGTCGATTTCTTCGGTACACATGCCCGCATGGATATGTTCTGCGACATAGTCTAATACCGCTATGTTGATTTTGGCGCTCTGGCGGATTCCGGCAATCTGGTCTGCGGTTTTAATCATCTCCCTGGCTGGAACCGGGCGTCCCTGGCTGGCAATACGTGCGATTTTGTCATCAAATGCCTGGTGGCACTGCTTGTATTTTCTGCCGCTGCCGCACCAGCATTTATCATTTCTGCCTAATTTTATATGCATGTCTTTGTCCCCATCCTATTTTTGAAATTAAGTTTACGCAATCATACCATGTATCATTATAACCATGTTTTCATTTTTCGCAAGGGATGTGAGGGAATTTTCTATATTTATTTGCGCAGGCAGCAGGCCGGGCAGCGGGCCGGCCTGGGTATTTGGGGGATTACCGCGAAGGGGGTATAAAATATAAAAGAATAGAAGCTGCAACGATTATGATGAGTTTGTTTGATGAGGAACAGATAATGAAGGCGTTTATTAAGAGTGAAAGGCACGACGAGGCGAGAGAAACAGCGGAAAGGCTTATAAAGAAAGGGAAGATGCCGCTTGATGAAATTGCAGAATGTGTTCCGGCGTTATCATTTGACGAATTAAAAGAACTGGAAGCCGGGGTTATGCAGTCAGTATAATCAATGGCATGTTTTTCCTGCTGCGGCAGCCCTGCAGATATCCCTGGCAGGCCGCCCAAAATAAATAACCAGCCCGATTGCCTGACGGAAACTTCGAGCGTGCATGGCAATAGGGCTGGTTTTTAAATTCAGTGATATGTAGACAGTAATCCCGCGTTAATTAATAATTCTGCGGACTGCAATAATGGTACGGTAGGTCGCATTCTGTGTGGTAATGCCCGTCCGGGAGCTCTGCGCACCGACAATCCTTCCGCCGCCCATGTACAGTGCTACGTGTCCGCTGTAGCAGATAAGGTCGCCTGGCTGGGCCTCGCTGTAGCTGACGCCCCTGCCGCAGCCTGCCTGTGCAGCAGAGCTGTGCGGCAGTGAGTAGCCGAAATGCGCATAAACACTCATTGTAAATCCGGAACAGTCAGCACCGTTTGTCAGGCTTGTGCCGCCCCAGACGTAAGGGTTGCCGATAAACTGTGTCGCATAGCTGATAACGTCGCTTCCGGTTGCGCCAGACGGGCTGACAGCCGGCGTCTGCGGAACAGTAACGGTGACAGACGGAACCTGCGGAGAACTGCTTCCGGAAGAACTGCCTGTACCCGAGCCTGTGTTGGAAGAAGAACCGCCGGAACTGCTGCCGGATGACTGGGACTGCTGATTCTGCTGCGCACGGGCTTCGGCTTCCGCGCGTGCCCTTGCTTCGGCTT